>CAMSMU010000015.1 GCA_947061115.1 uncultured Clostridium sp. | reverse complement strand
GGGCTGATTAATATGTTATTAATTTTAATAGATAGAGTTCAGCCCACGTTTAATTTCTCTGTATAACTTATCTGTAGCTCACTTCGTTTCACACAGCTAAGAAATGTCCACTCGCCAAAATTGCATAGCAATTTTGTGTGACTTGTATTTTTATATTATAGGAAGTTCGAAGAACTTTACTATAATATAAAAAAGAAGCAATTTATTTATATTAAAATTACTTCTTATTTTCCTAATAAATCATTTATTAATGCTTGCCACCATGTTTCTTCTGTTTCCTCTATTTTTTCTGTACCTGATTCTACATAATCTTCTTTTGGTAAGCTAACATATATCTTTTGGTTATTGTCTAGTTTTTTCATTCCTAATTTTTCTTTTGCTTGTTGCTCAATGTTATTTATATTTGTTCCTCTTTCTATATTTATCTGTAATTGAGCATTTTCTTTTTGTACTTTGGATAATTCACTTCTTAGGTTCTCTTTTTCATTAAATTTTGTATTTATCAATGAGTAACGATAACTGATGGTTAACAGTATTACAAATACTATACCTACCCAAACAATATATTTACTTTTTTTCTTAGAATATTCTAATTCTTTATTCTTTTGTACACGTTTAGCTGTTCCCTGTTTTTTTACTTTTTTGTCTTTTTTTTCTTCATATTCTGGTTCTAGTTTTCTTGGGCTAGTTTCATATTCATAATAGTTTATCATAAGTTATCACCTCTTTTCTCTTCTCTCAAATATTCTTAATTTTGCACTTTTAGATCTTGAGTTATTTTCTAATTCCTCTTCACTTGCTTCTATAGGCTTTTTATTTATAATTTGTCCATACGATTTTGCATTGCATATGCAATATGGCAAATCTTTTGGGCACGTACATTTTCCTTGTGCATCTATATATGCATTTTTAACAACCCTATCTTCCAATGAGTGGAATGTTATAATACATAGCCTTCCATTTTCCTTTAAGCATTTTATAGAGTTTATTACTGTATTGTATAATGGTCTTAGTTCATTATTCACTTCTATTCTAATCGCTTGAAAAGTTCTTTTAGCTGGATGCCCATCTTTGCTTATCGGTACTGATTTTTCTATAATATCTGCTAATTGTTTTGTAGTTTGTATTGGACTTTTCTTTCTTTCTATGCATATATTTTCTGCTATTCGTTTTGCAAATCTTTCTTCTCCATACTCGTATATTATTTTTGAAAGTTCTTCTTCTCTATATTGATTTACTACTTCATAAGCAGATAATTTTTGGTTTTCGTCCATTCTCATATCTAGTTTATTATTACTGATATAACTAAATCCTCTTTCCTTATTATCTAATTGATATGATGATACACCTAAATCTAATAAAATTCCATCTACTTTTTCTATTGCAAGTTCTTCTAATATTTCATATATGTTATCATGGTTTTCATGTATTAATTTGTAATTATTATATTCCTTAAGATTCTGTCTTGCAGCATTTAAAGCTTCTTCATCTCTGTCTATTCCTATTAAAAAGCCTTTTTGTGATAACTTCTCTATTATTTCTTTACTATGGCCAGCTCCACCTATTGTTCCATCTATGTAAATACCATCTGGATTTATGTTTAACCCATTTATTGTTTCATTTAGCAAAACTGGTATGTGTTTAAATTCCAACTTTTTTCTCCTTAACTTTAAATAGCATAAGCAGTTGGCAATAATGCCAACTGTTGCTATATTTTTCTTTTGTTGCTTATCTTTTGTTCTTAATTGGTATTTATTATTTTTATCTTTGGTATATTTTACTCTTTTGTAAAATATAGCTATTCTTTAGTAAAAATTATTTAATTTTATCTTTTGTATATTTTTTCTTTTGTTCTTTAGATTTTTATCTTTTGTACATTAAAACTTTGTCTTTTGTTTCTTATGTTTTATCTTTAGTAAATTTATATAAACTTTTACAAGTTATATACCTAACATACCGAGGTTTGCCATATTCTCTGCAATTTGATCAGCAGATAAATTTTCTTCACTATTATATGATTTCCATTTATCCTTGTCCCAAATTTCAATTCTTGTACCTACTCCTGTTATGACTGCCTCTTTTTCTAAATTTGCATATTCTCTTAAATTGCTAGTTATTAGAAATCTCCCTTGTTTGTCTACTTCACACTCTATAGCACCTGATAAGAAAAATCTTACAAAATCTCTAGCATTTTTATTTGTTAGTGGTAAAGTTTTTAGTTTTTCTTCAAAGTTGTTCCATTCAGACTTAGAGAACCCAAATAGACATCCATCTAGTCCTTTAGTAATTATAAAGCTTTCTCCTATGTCCTCTCTTATTTTTGCTGGCATTATTAATCTGCTTTTAGCATCTAAAGAGTGCTCGAATTCCCCTATTAACAACTTTGTCTCACTTCCTTTTCACTTTGTGACACTTTGTACCACTTTTCTCCACTTCAACTAAATTGTAATATATGTTTTTAAAAAATGCAATACTTTTTTAAAATTTTTTTATTTTATTGGTAATTATTCAAAATAACCTTAGAATTGTATATCGTAACAACATAAAGTCTAGCGAAAATGACGAGCATTGCTCGCCCCTACTCATCAAAATATATAAAAATATTACCCTCTATCTAGTTTAGTTTTGCGTTGAATTTTCTAAACACTATCATGTTATGTATTTAAAATAATAACTAAAAAACTATTAACAAATTTTACTTTGTTAATAGCTTTTCTTTAATTTTATTTATCTAATTCTTCTTTTAATAGTTCTTCTAAAAATTCATTTTTTAATTCTAATAATCTATTTAGTGCATTTTCTGTTAATTCTTGATTTGTTCCATATTTTGAGATAGTCTCCTCTGTAGCAGAAATTCTGTTTATATATGCATGTGGGGCTTTTTTAATATTTTCTCTTTGTTTTTTTCTTTCCATATATATGGCTTCTTCAAAATTTGCATATGATTTATCACCTTTTTTATATTTTAATACTGGAGATTTATTTATATTTTCACCTCGTGTATATACATTAATTTCATCAAGAAGTCCTTGCCTATCCAATTCTTTTATTCCTGCAATAAAAGAATTATACATCCTTGTTTGAGTTTCCATTGAACAACCTCTTGGAGTTAATCCTGCCATAAGAGTTCTTGCCTCTCTCTCAAAACATGATAATCTACTTTCTAAGAAATCCGTAGCCATTATATTAGATGTTATTTTATAACCAGCTTGTTTAAATTTTCTCGCTATTTCTATATCTGGTTCGCCTTTATCTAAAGTATTTTCATTTATTATATTTATTTTACTTTCCATTAGCTTATCAAATATTTTAGGAGTTGCTGGTCTAACAAATTTTCTAGTTATTTTATAACATTCTAATGGCAATTCTTCTAGAGCTTCATCATATTGTGGATGAAATTCAGCTATTTTATCTGAATTAACTTCAAATGCCCTCTCTCCTTTCATTTTAAATTGTCTTTTTAAATATACTTCTATAGCTGTTTTGCCTGCTCCTGGTCCTCCTGAAATATAAGCTAGCTCTGGATTATCTGATACTGTAGCAGTAGCATATGCTTCTGCTAGAAATCTATTAACCCCTGTTTCTATATCTGATATCGTTAAATCATATTTTCCCATTTACTTTTTCTCCTCTTATTTCATTTAAATATGTGTCATATACTTTTTTTATAGTTTCTTCATCTAAGTCATATACTTTTTCTTTTTCTTCAGTTAACTTTTTTAGTTCTCTTTCAAATTCTTCTTTGTCTTTGCCTTTATAATTTTTTATATACTCTATAATCTTTTTTTGCATTATTTCTATAGCTATTTCTACTTTTGTTTCATCCATAATTTTTCTCCTATATCCAATTTTCTACAATCTCATCTGGTACTTCTAAATTTCCATATCCTTTAGCTAAAAATATTTTTGCTTTATTTAATCCGTGATAGTCACTTCCTCCACTTTTTAGGAGTCCATTTTTATCACATAAATCTAATAAATATTTTGTTTCTTCATCTTTAAAGTCTGTGTAATAGCATTCTAGTCCATCTATGTCATAGTTATTTACTAATTCTTCAATAAATTCTTTTTTATCTCCTACCCATTTATATATAAATAAATGTGGCATAAATACTAAGCCATTGCTTTGTTTTATTACATTAATTGCCATTTCCAATGAAGGATAGTCCTCTGTTTTGTCTATATATAATATGTGCTCTGGATTTGCACAATATTTTCTATTAAAATTAGAAAACTCTTCCCACATATCTTTTGGTGCTATTGATTCATTTTTGCTATGTTTTTTTATATCTGTGTAAATTGTAAAGCTTGCCCAATCATTATTTGGATTCCATACAATTTTTTCTTTATCTGTTAGTTTGAACCCTAATTTAATGCATTTATCGTATAATGTATTAAAATATTTCCTTTGTAAATCTGATCGTTTCTTATCTTTGTAAAAATCGTCTAACCATTTTTGCATTTTACTTGTGTCTATGTTATAACCTAATACCTCTATTATTCTTTTCTTATATGCACACTTTATTTCTATACCTGGTATAATTTTCCCTGAAAATATTTTGCTAAAATCTATATTTTCTAATTCCTTGTATCCTTTACAAGTATCATGATCTGTTATTGATATATATTTTAGTTTTAGTAGTTCTGCTTTTCTTAATAATTCTTGGACTGTATCTGTTCCATCAGAATTATTTGTATGTATATGTAGATCTATCATTATTAATCTCCCTAAAATAAATATGATAATTTAATTATAGTATAAATATTTTATTAAGTAAAGTATTTACATAAAATTTAATTTTTCTATTATACATCAAAAAAAATTCTTCGGATAATCCGAAGAATTTTTACTTTAAATTTTATTCATATAAACAACATACTGTATTTTCTTCTATACTTTTGTTTATATCTATTACTCTTTGATTTGATGAACCTCTCCATTTAAGTGTTGGATTTCTTAGTTCATCTTTATATTGTCCATCTACTAATACATCTATGTATTTTAGTACTTCTTTACCTTTTAGATCTTTATCAAATGAAAAGCCTGTCCATGCCCATATAGTCTTATCTGGAAATTTTTGTTTGAATTCTTTAGCAAGTTTTGTAGTACCTTCAATGTTTTTTGGATGCATTGGTTCACCACCTAATATTGATAAACCTTGTATATTTTTGTTTTCACATAATTTTAGTACTCTTTCTATTATCTCGCCATTAAACTCTTCTCCTCCATCAAAGTCATGGGTTTCTGGATTAAAACAATTTTTACAATTAAATGTACACCCTTGCACAAAAATTGATACTCTTACTCCAGGTCCATTTGAGATATCCATTTTTCTTATTTTGCTATATCTCATGCTCCCATTTTCCCTTCTTGTCTAACATCTTCTTTTACAGGTATTTGTATATCATCTTTATTATCTAAATGAAGTACTCTTTCTTTTATTTCTTGTGTTCTTCCCTTATTCCAGAAATTACTTCCAATATATCCACAAGTCCTTCTTGCTACATTTAAAGTATCATGATTTCTATTACCACAATTTGGGCAATACCATTCTAAATTATCATCAATTAATATTTCTCCTGTATATCCGCATTCTTGACAATAATCTGATTTAGTATTTAGTTCTGCATACATAATATTATCATATATAAATCTAATAATTTGTAAAACAGATTCTATATTATTTTGTAAATTAGGGGTTTCTACATAAGATATTGCTCCACCTGGACTTAATATTTGGAATTCACTTTCTAATTCTAATTTAGAGAATGCATCTATTTCTTCAAATACTGGTACATGATAAGAGTTTGTTATATATCCTCTATCTGTTATTCCTTCTATTTCTCCAAATCTATTTTTCAAGCATTTTGCAAATTTGTATGTTGTAGATTCTATTGGTGTACCATATACACTATAGTCTATATCTTCTGCTAATTTCCATTCTTTACATTTATCATTTAATTTTTGCATCACTTTTAGTGCAAATTCTTTTCCTTCACCATTATCTGTATGACTATTTTCTGTCATATATTTTACACATTCATATAAACCTGCATATCCAAGTGATATTGTAGAATATCCACCATGTAATAATTTGTGTATGCTTTCTCCTTTTTTTAGTCTTGCTAATGCTCCATATTGCCATAATATTGGTGCTATATCACTTGTAGCTTTTGCTAGTCTTTCATGTCTTATTTGTAAAGCTCTATGGCATAGTTCTAATCTTTCTTCATATATTTTCCAGAATTCATTCATATCTTTTTTTGAAGATAGTGCAACATCTACTAAGTTTATTGTTACAACTCCTTGATTAAATCTACCATAATATTTAGGTTTATTTGTTTCTTCATCTATATATGGTGTTAAGAATGATCTACAACCCATACAAGGATAGCAGTTTCCATTACCATTTTTATCTATTTTTAATTCTAACATTTTCTTTTCAGATATGTAGTCTGGAACTAATCTTTTTGCTGTACATTGCGCTGCAAGTTCTGTTAAATACCAATATTCACTATCTTCAGTTATATTGTCTTTTTCTAATACATATAGTAGTTTTGGAAAAGCTGGTGTAATATATACTCCTTTTTCATTTTTAAAACCTTGTATTCTTTGTTTTAAAAATTCTTCTATTATCATAGCTAATTCTTTTTTGTATTCTTTTGTTTCTCCTAAATACATGCAAACTGATAAGAAAGGTGCTTGCCCATTTGTATTTGTCATAGAGTTTACTTGATAATTAAATGTTTGTACTCCATCTTCTATTTCTTTTTTTGTGTCTTGCATAGCAAATTCTTCTGCTTGTATATCATTTAATCCTCTTGCTTTATATTTTTTGAAATATTTATCATGACTTAATCTTGCAAATGGTGCTAAATGAGATAGAGATACTGTTGCTCCACCATAGCTAGATGATGTTACTGCTAATATTATTTGTGTAGCTATTGTAGCAGCTGTTAAGAATCTATGTGGTTTTTCTATCATTACTCCATTTATAACTGTACCATTTTGTAACATATCTTCTAAATTTATTAATTCACAATTATGAAGAGCATTTTGAGCAAAGTAGTCAGCATCATGAAAATGTATTATTCCTTCATCATGAGCTTTAACTATATCTTCTGGCAATAAAAATCTTCTAGTTATATCTGTACTTGTTATTCCAGCTAAATAATCTCTTTGTGTTGTAACAACTTTTGCATTTTTATTAGAATTTTCGTTATTCCAATATTCACTTTCTCCATCAATAAGTTCTTTTATTGATTGATCAGTTGTATTTGCTTTTCTAATTAATGCTCTTGTATAACGATATACAATGTATTTTTTAGCTAGATCATATTTATCACATTCCATTAATTTTTGCTCAATAACATCTTGAATATCTTCTACTAACATTCTTTTTTTGTCTAAGTCTTCTATGTATTCGATTATTTCACTTATCTCTTCTTTAGTAGCTCTTTCTTTTGCTCTTACTTCTTTGTTAGCTTTTTCAATAGCATTAGCGATTTTTGTCTTATCAAAATCTACTGCTCTTCCGTCTCTTTTTATTACTTGCATTTTTCTTTCCCCCAATTCTGCAATTAAAATCAAGATTTTTCTAAAAATGATTTTTTCTATTTTGTTGTTTTTTATGTAATCTCTGTTTTCTTAAGTGCATAATCATATTACTATTTAAAATATTAAATGTCAACATTTTTTAAGTTTCAAAATATGTTTCTTTTTTATGTTTATTTTGTTGTTTTTTGTATATATACCAATATTTCTAGCATTTGTATTTTTTTGTCATTTTTTATACTTTTTTTGAGATTTGTTAGTATTTGCAAGCATTTGCTAAATTCATATTACAATTATATTACATTTAAACTTTTTATATGAAAAATGGCAATTTCTAAAAAATCATTTTTTCAAAATTACCATTTTTTATATCTTTTGTATTTTTATTTTTAAATTTCTCTTGCTTTAACTACTAATCTATCTTGACCATAATTTGTACATGTTATTAGTGTTAATTCCCTTTTACCATCTGTTAATTGGCTTGTACAGCTCAAATCTGTAGGTTCTATAACATATTTATTATATACTGAATAAGTTACTACATTTCCTGATAAATCTGTAAGTTTAACTTCATCTCCTATTTCAGCCATATTTAATTTTCCAAACATTTTTCCACTTTTATAATTATGTCCTACTATACAGTAGTTTCCTATTTTATTTGGATTTGGGCCCCAATATTTATTTAATGATATCTTTAATAGTTCATCTGATTCTTCTGAAAGTACAGGATAACTAATGTCTAATTTAGGATAATCTAATATAGCTTCTGTTTCATAAGACTGTCCATCTGCTACTATTTCTGAACTTATAGGTCCAGTTGTTACACTTGGCATTTCTATTATTGGCACTTCTTCATCTGAATTATCGTCTAGTGATACTACTATAACTTGCTCTTCTACTGTTGTTGTATCTCCCATCTGCTCTAATATAGATCTTGATATCTGTTCTTTTTTATTTTTATCATATTCTTCGATTATATAATAGCAAGTAAGGATCATTATTAGAATTATGCATAATGCAAATATTCTTTTATATGTTTTTCTTTTTTTCTTTAATTCTGGTGTTACATATATTTTTTCTGATATTAATATTTGGTTCATAGATCCTCCTTTCTATTTTTATATCTTTTAATTTTTATAATCTATTCGATATTTCTGCATATTGTTCTAATGTTAAAGATTCTCCCCTAATGCTATCTTCTATATTTAATTCTTTTAATATATTTTTTAACTTTTCTTTACCAATTATACCTGATAAAGAATTTAAAATTGTTTTTCTTCTCTGGTTAAAATTTGTTTTTATTATTTCAAAAAAAAGTTTTTCATTTTTTACATCGACTAACTTTTTATTTCTTATTTTCAGTCTAACAATACTTGACTCTACTTCTGGGATTGGTATAAAAGATTCCTTTGCTACATTTGCAAGTACCTCAGCTTCAGCATAATAATTTACAAAATATGTGATTGATCCTGCATTTTTTGTTCCAGGAATAGCACATATTCTCTCTGCTACCTCTTTTTGAATCAATATTGTTATATCTCTTATATTTGTTTTTAATAAGTTTGTTATTATCGAAGTCGTTATATAATATGGTAAATTTGCTACTACCTTTGCATTTGGTGCAATTTTATTTATATCTATTTTTAGTATATCTTCATTCAGTATTTCTACATTTTTATATAGTTTAAACCTTTCATTAAGTATTTCGACCATTTTAGAATCTAACTCTATTGCTATTACATTATTTGCTTTTTCTGCAAGAATAGCTGTGAGAGTTCCTAACCCTGGACCAATTTCTATTATTGTATCTTCCTTATTTACATTTTCTGCTATTTTGTATAAAGATATTTCGTCAAACAAAAAGTTTTGTCCCAATCTTTTATTTGGATGAACATTATATTTATTCATTATATATTTTGTTTCTTCATATATACTCATATTTACTTTTTTCCTTCTAATGCTGTGTAGTTGATGTTTTTTCTTGAAGAGTTACATTTACCACCATTCCTTCATCTATTGATGTCTCTGCTTGCGGATTTTGTGCTATAACTATTCCAGAACCTGTACCAGCTATATTAAGGTTTTTTGCCTTTAACATTATTTTAGCCTGTTCAAATGTAACGCCCTTTAAGTTTGGAACTGTTTGTGATACTCTATCATCGTTTCCTTCTGTATATAATTTTACTATTCCTCCTGATGTAAGTTGTGTTCCCTTCGCTGGAACTTGCTCTTTAACTACGTCATCAGCTGATGCATTCGTACTATAAAGTAGTCCTGCTGCTTGTAAAATTCTTTGTGCCTCAGCTATTGTTTTGTTTGTTACATCTGGTGTTCTCACTAATTCTTGATCACTTGTAGAACTTGAACCATCTGAAGGTATATCTAAATATGGTAATATTTCTGAAAGCATTTGTGAAACTGCTGGTGCTGCTATACTACCACCATAATAATTTGAAGTTCTTGGAGCATATAAAGTAAGTAATGTTACTATTTTGGTGTTTTCAACTGGCGCTATAGCTGCAAATGAAGCTACATATCCATTTTCTGGATGATTAGGATCTGGTTCTGATGTACCTGTTTTCCCACCTATTGTATATCCTTTTACTTGTGCATATTTTCCTCCGCCTTCTTCTACTACTGACTTCATCAAATCTTTCATTTTATTAGCTGTTTCTTTTGAT
The DNA here is from genome assembly GCA_947061115.1 of uncultured Clostridium sp. Taxonomy (GTDB): domain Bacteria; phylum Bacillota; class Clostridia; order TANB77; family CAG-508; genus CAG-793. The sequence goes on along the minus strand of CAMSMU010000015.1, from coordinate 18,162 downwards.
ACTACTTGCTTTACTTCTTTTGTCTCTATGTTTGTAACTGTTGATGTATCTGGATTTTCTATTTGTTTCACTACATGAGGTGTTACTATTTTTCCTTCATTGGCAACTGCTGATATTGCTGTTATTAATTGTATAGGTGTTATTGTAAATCTTTGTCCAAATGACATAGTTGCGAGTTCTACTAATCCAACATTTTCTTTTGCCCAAAAACCACTTGTTCCTTCACTTGGTAAATCTATTCCTGTTTTATTGAAAAATCCAAATGCTTCTAAATATTTATAAAAGTTGTCTACTCCTATTCTTCTTCCTAATTGTATTAATGCAGGGTTGCATGAGTTTTCTAATGCATTTCTTAATGTTTGTCTTCCATGTCCTGATAATGCTGTACATTTTATATCCCTGTCTAAAACTGTTTCTATACCATCGCAGAAGAAATCATCTGCTGTATCCGTTTCAACTACATTTTCTTCTAAACCTATTAGTCCTGTAATTACTTTAAATGTTGATCCTGGTTCATACGTATCTAATACTGTTCTATTTCTCCACATAGCATATAGTTTATTTGTTTTATCTTGTGTAGATAAGTTGTCCCACCCATTACTATACCATGCACTTGGAGTATATGGGTCATTAAGATTATAATCAGGATATGTTGCCATTGCTAGTATCTCTCCTGTTGTAGGATTCATCATTACAACATTTCCGCCTCTCTCACAATTATTTTCTTCTACTGCTTGCTTTAAATATTTTTCTGCTATTGTTTGTATATTAGAATCTATTGTAAGATATATATTGCTTCCATTTTCAGGAGCGATGTATTCTTCATTTTTGTCTGGTATAGCACTACTTGTTACATCTTTTGCAGTTGTAAGTTTTCCAGAAGTTCCCTTTAGTTCGTCATCATAACTTAATTCTATTCCATCTAATCCCTGATTGTTTGCTCCACAAAAGCCTATTAAATTTGACGCTAAATTATCATATGGATAATATCTTTTGACATCTTCATCTATATTTATACCTGTAGCATTATTTTCTTTTATCCATTTTCTTAGTTCATCTACTTTATCTGTTTCTACCTTTGATATTATCGTTTCTACGCTATTTGAACTTGTTAGTTTATTATATACTTCTTCAGTATCTAAAGCAAATATTCTAGCAAATGCATCTGACATATTTCTTTTTAATTCTTCTGTTGCTTGTTCATCTGATTTTCCATTTTTGCCTTTAGCCTTTATATATTGTGGATTTACTGATATTGTATCAACTTCTACACTTATTGCTAATGCCTTACCTGTACTATCATATATTGTTCCTCTTTTTGCACTTATTAAAGTGCTAGATGTTGATTGACTATATTTTGCTTTCTTCAATGTTTCACCATCTATAAACTGTAACCATGCTATTCTACCCAAAAGACCCACAAATATAACAATAAAAATAATAGCTAATATTAATAACTTCTTAGCTGATATTTTTATTGTATTACTTTTTTTAGTTTTTTTTGAATTTGTAGTTTTATTGTTTTTTATATTTACTTTTTTTATTTTTTTAGCCATATTTTATTCCTTTTATATATCTTAAGTTCATTTTTAAATTATTATTTTAACTTTTAAAGTATCGATTTTTTCTTAAAATTGTGCATATTAATTTTACAATATATAGCCTAAAAAATCAAGGAATTTGTATAATAAAATCCTTGATTTTTATTTAATTCATTAATGTTATTTCATATTTTGTTTTTTGTATATCTTATATTATTTTATAATCTTTTCTATTTCTTTTTTTAGTTCATCATCAATTTTTACTTTATCATATGGTCTTTTATAATAATTGCTTAGAGATTGCTTACATGCTTCTTTCTCTTCTTTATTTAATTTCTTTTCTTTATATAACATTACTATTAGTTTTGCTCTTTCTATATCCTCTGATGTTAATTGAAGTGTGATTTCTCCATCTTTCTTTTTTGCATTTACTTTTTGCTTTATCAAGTTATTCTCATTAGGATAGTTTTTTTCTAATAAATTTTCAACTATTTCCCCTCGCTTAATAGATAGTTCTGATTCCTTCTTCCATTTGTCATACAATGCTTTTTCTTCTTCAGTAGTTTCTTGTGAACTATATGGTGTTATACTATCATCTTTCTGCTCTATTTCAGGTGCAACATAATTTTTTTCATCTGATAATTCAATTCCTGTACCTTTTTCTGTTGAAGCATTATAGATTATTATATTTATTCCATTAGGATCTACTTCTACTTCTTTCCATTTTAAGTCCTTACTAGCTTTTATAACTAATGGTAAACTTAAAAAAACTAAAATGACAATAATACATATTAAAAATATAATTGCTTTTTTATTTTTCATATATCTTTTTCGTATTAATGATAATTTTCATTACACGAATCTCCTTTCCATTTTATATTTATTTCTTTATATAACTTTTGCTGATCACCTAAATTTATAAAATAATAAAATTTCACTTGAATTACTTTTAGCAATTGATGTTATACTTTTATCATAAGCAGCACTAGTATGCTCTGCAATATAATAATCATTAGAGCTTACAGATGAAACAAACATAGTATGATGAGATTTGCCAATTTCATCTCCTTCTCTATATGCAAGCTGAATTATATCGCCAACTTGTAATTTAGTTTCACTAACAATTTTACTCATATTATTAGCAACATAACTTGCTAAATAGGCTTCGCCCTTTTCTATTCTATTATCTGATCCCCAATACCACTTAAAATCATCAGCATTTAGCCAAGGTGCAGGATCTCCAGTGTCCCATGAACTCCTTAAAGTTACAATATTTGAAGGTTTTTCAAAAAGGGTATTCTTTTTATATATGTACCAATTATCTACATAATGTTGTCCTGTTGCTACTAAACATTGTGATGCAAAGTTAGTGCAATCTCCACCTGCTGATTCGCAATTAGGATATGTTATTAAATGATTATATGTATTTGCATAAGCATATTTCTGTCCAAAAGATCTATTTTTATATACTGGTTCTAATAGCCAACATTGATTAGCATTAGAAGAAACATTTTTCTGTACAACATTTAATTCATTATTAAACCCTTGTGTACTTATTGAAATTGCTGTGTTATAATTAGAGCATGCTGATTTTATTGAAAAATTAAATTCAGAATTATAAGATATCTTAAAAGTTTGTGCACTTGAATTATTATATTCATATATTTGTACATTAGCACCATCTGAATTTGAGCCTCCACTTATATCTAATGAATACATATATTGATATCCATCATTTCCTACTCTAGTTAATATATAAAACTCATTATTAGTATTTGGTTTTAGTTGAATTCTCCATCTTTGTGCCTCTGTTCCATTAAATTCATACTGTTGTACATTTGCTCCATTTGATGCTGTTCCACCTGATACGTCAAGATATTTTCCTGAATAAACATTTTTTATATAGTATTCTGTACCTGATATTTCATTTGCAGAAATTGATACTGATTTAGACATTATTTCTTTTTCTTGTAATGCCCCATCAGATGCAGTAGTTATATTTATAGATTCTACATAAAAAATAGTTATTAACATACAAGTAAAAATAACAAGTACTTTTTTTAAAGTTCTTTGCTTTTTCACAAAATTTCCCCCTTTTTATCTATATTCATATTAAAAATACCATTTTTTTACATTTATGTCAATATAATTTTTGTAAATAAACATTTTCCCCCATATTTAAGATATTCTAAAATATGGGCTTTAATTATTTTTCTTATTAAATTTAACTTCTATAATTATTTATAATTTTCATTTGATTTATATTGGTAATTTATAATGTTTTACTTTTGCACATAATTTCATACATAAAATTAGTTTTAATTCCTTTTTTCCTATTATTTAGATTATAATCATAATACTTAATTACATTATTATTCATCAAAAACATATACATCATAAAGATTCCAAAATGTCCATGCTTGATTATTTACAACGCCTTTTTGTTTTCCTAATGATAATATTCCTGTTTCTTTATTATATGATTTTGTCATAACTGGAATATCTTCCCTATCAGTACCACTTGCCCATGCCATTTGTTTGTTTACAATTACAAATTTACTTAAATCAAAATTTTTATAATTGTCCATGTTACTAACATTAATATTTTGAGCATATCTTGAAGAAACATTTTCCGCTACTTTTATAAATTTTGAGTGAACTCCTGCCATAAAAATTTTATCTATATTTTGCGTCATTATTTCTAATGAATCTTCTTTATTGGTTTCTACTCCATTTTTTGTTAAGGATTCTGCTATAGCTTTTTTATAATTGTCAAATTCAGCCTGTAGCTTTTTTAATTCCTCATTATTATTTTGATCTGCAATTTTTATCCCATTTATTGAGGCTAGCCTCAAGTTACTATCTATTTCAAATTCGTACTTATAATCTTTTAATTTTGTAAATATAGAACTCGAATTTCCTATTTCTATCTTATTTATAGATGCTATCTCACTTTTTAATGTTACATATTGTATTTCATCATCTTCACATAATACATCTGCCAATTCTTGTAATGTTGGCATTTCTTACTTTTCTTCATACGATTTAATTTGAGTAGCTGTTATTTTAAAATTTATTTTCTCTGTCGCCATTTGTTTATTTGTTTCTTCCACTGATTGATTTGCTCTTTTAAATAGTCCATTATTTCCTAAACTTAAGTATATTGCTATACTTGATAGTATTATTAATACTATTATTGTGACAACAAGTGATACTAATGATATTCCTTTAGATGATTTATAATAATTATTTTTTACATTTTTCAATTTTTTTATCATTTTATTTGTTCTCCTTAGTTTTACAATATACTTTATATTATGTATTATTTATATCATATAGTTTTATTTTTTGCAATTATTATTACCTGCTATGTTTGTTATTTTGTTTGACATTATTTTTCTTTTTGGGCGATTGGTGATCGTCCCTACAGCCTTTTTTATTAAAATTCTATAATTTTACGCAAAAAACTATGCCCTTTTATTTCTTCTCAAAAAGACATAGTTTGCTATGTTTACGTAATTTTATTGTATTAAACCTTACGATATATATATATATATATATACAATATCAAGCATTTTAGCGTTTTTCATTTGTGCTTTTTCTTTGTTTTTATTAATTATTTATTCTCCTTCAAATATTCTGTCAAATTCTTCTCCAGTAATTTTTTCTTTTTCTACTAATACTTCTGCAACATGATCTAATTTGTCCCTATGTGCATTTAGTATTTCTCTAGCTACTTTATATGCACTATCTATTATTTTCTTAACTTCTTCGTCTATTATTCCTGCTGTTTCTTCTGAATAAGATTTTTCTTGCCCCCAATCTCTTCCTAAGAATACTTCACCTTGTTCAGATCCTAAATTTATAGCGCCTATTTTTTCACTCATACCATATTTGGTTACCATTGCTTTTGCTATTTGTGTTGCTCTTTCAATATCATTACTTGCACCTGTTGAAATATCTCCTAATACTAATTCTTCTGATACTCTACCACCTAACAATGATATAATGTTTTCTATCATTTCTGTTTTTGATATAAATGACTTATCCTCTGTTGGTCTATACATTGTATAACCTCCAGCCATTCCTCTAGGAATTATTGATATCTCATGTACAGGATCTTGGGTTTTTAAGTATCTGCTTACTACCGCATGACCACCTTCATGATATGCTACTAATTTCTTTTCTTTGTCACTTCTTACTCTTGTTTTCTTTTCTGGACCCATAGTTACTTTTACCATAGCATCTTCTATTTCTTGTTCACTAATTTCTTGTTTATCTCTTCTTGCTGCAAGTAAAGCTGCTTCATTAAGTATATTTTCTAAGTCTGCTCCAGTAAATCCTGAAGTATTTTTAGCAATTATATCTAAGTCAACATCATTTGATAATTTTTTCTTTCTTGCATGTACTTCAAGTATTTGTTCTCTTGCTTTAACATCTGGTGCTGGTACTACTATTTGTCTGTCAAATCTTCCTGGTCTAAGTAAGGCTTTATCTAATACATCTGGTCTATTTGTTGCTGCTAGTACTATAACTCCTTCATTTGCTGCAAACCCATCCATTTCAACAAGCATTTGGTTTAGTGTTTGTTCTCTCTCATCATGTCCCCCGCCTAAACCTGCTCCTCTTTGACGTCCTACTGCATCTATTTCATCTATAAATACTATACATGGTGCATTTCTTTTTGCTTCTTCAAATAAATCTCTGACTCTTGAAGCTCCAACACCGACAAACATTTCAACAAAGTCTGAACCACTTATTATAAAGAATGGCACTCCTGCTTCTCCCGCAACTGCTTTTGCAAGCAAAGTTTTACCTGTACCAGGGCTTCCTACAAGTAGTACACCTTTTGGTATTCTTGCTCCCATATCTGTAAATTTCTTAGGATTTTTAAGAAATTCTACTATTTCTTGTAATTCTTCTTTTTCTTCATCTATACCTGCAACATCTGCAAATGTTATTTTGTTTCTATCATTTGTGTTTAACATTCTTGCTTTGCTTTTTCCAAATGTCATTGTTCCTTTTTGTTGTCCTCCAGCTCCGCCTAAGAATAAGAATCCCATTAACACTAACAATAATATTGATGAGATTGGAAGTAATAAATCTGAAACTATTAATAAAAATGATTTATCTGCTTCTATAACATTGATTGCATTTAATTTCATCGCACTATCTAAATTTTCCATTAGATTTTCTACACTAGGTATATTTACTGTTTTTATATTAGAATCATTTTTTAGTTTTACTTTTGCACTCTCTCCACCATATTCTATTTCTATGTCTGAAACTTCACCTGCTTCTATTCTTGTTATTAATTCTGAATATGTTAACTCCTTATTAGAAGTATCTAATACTGCTGGTATTACGAATAATAATATAATTCCTACTATCAACCAAACGGCTAAAGTTTTGATGCTATTTTTCAAATCAATTTCCTCCTTAATACTTTTATCATATTGTAGAGTATCACAAGTATTATTTTTATGCAATACTTTTTCAAAAGTTTTTTGGCTGTAATCCTTGATATATCTATGTTTTTCTTACGGAAGTTAGACTAATGAGATAAATATTATTTTTTTGTCTTTAACTAAAATTTTAAAATTTTTATTTGGCATTATATATTTATTTCCAATATTTCGTTCGCACATTTTAATTATGTCATCTATATTTGTTTTTTCTACATTTCTAGCACTTCCTACAAGTTTTGTAATTGTGTAAATTATTAGATTTTGCTTATAGACTTTATCGATTTTATTAAATTCGCTAAGGTCTAATTCTATTTTCCCTAAGCTTTCTGAACTTATACCGCCATATATTTTTTTTACATAATTGTTTATAAATTCATTTTCGTCTTTTACAATCTTTGATAGTCTACTTAAATTTTGAATAATATTAGGATTTAAACCTTTTAAATATGGAATAAGCTCATTTCTTATTTTATTTCTTCTGTATATATTTTCGTTATTTGTATAGTCTATTCGTGGGTTTAAGTTATATTTTTCGCAATATTGTTCTATTTCTTCTCTTTTACAGTTTATTAGTGGTCTTATATATTTATTATACTCTTTTGATTGTATTCCTTCTAATCCAGATAAACCACATCCTCTAATTAAATTCAAAAGTATTGTTTCTGCATTATCATTCATATTATGAGCTATTGCTATTTTATTTGATTTTTCTTTTTTAGATATTTCTTCAAAAAAATCATATCTTATTTTTCTTCCTGTTTCTTCAGTTCCCTTTTTTTCTTTTTTGGATATCTCTAGTACGTTCTCTCTTTTTATGTAACAAGGTATACCTAAATTTTTACAAACATTTTCCACATATTTTTCATCTTCTGTGGAATCTTCACGTATTAAATGGTTTACATGTGCCACTATTATTTTACATTTTAGCTTTTCTTTATATTTATTAAGGCATGTTAAAAGAATAATAGAGTCAGGTCCTCCTGATACACCAACTACTATTACATCTCCTTCTTCTATTAAATTTTCTTCTTTAATTGTATTCAAAATTTTTTCTTCTAGAGGATCTAGCCTTTGAGCCATTTTATTCTCCTTTAATTATTTATCCCTTATATTTGTTAGCAAATTTTGTATAACTTGGCATCCATAATAATTCTACTGTTCCTGTTGGACCAGCTCTATGCTTAGCTATTATAACTTCTGCTATATTTTTTTGCTCTGACTCTTGATTATAATAGTCATCTCTATATAAAAACATTACCATATCTGCATCTTGTTCTATTGATCCAGATTCACGCAAATCTTGAAGCATAGGCCTATGATCAGGTCTAGCTTCTGGTGCACGTGAAAGTTGTGATAATGCTATAACTGGTACTCCTAATTCTTTAGCTAATATTTTTAGTGATCTACTTATTTCTGCTATTTCTTGTTCTCTATTTCTACTTTTTCCGCTTCCCTGTATCAATTGCAAATAATCTATAACTACCAATCCTATATCTTTTTCTATTTTTAGTTTTCTACATTTTGCTCTAATTTCTGATACATTTATCCCTGCACTATCATCTATATATATTCCTGCTGACTCAGATAATTCTCCTGATGCTACTGCTAATTTAGACCAATCATCATCTGTTATATCTCCTTTTGATACTTTTTCACTTTCTACCATTGCCTGTGAACATAGTATTCTATTTGCACATTGCTCTTTTGACATCTCTAAACTAAATACTACGACTGGTGTATTAGCACTTACAGCAGCGTATGTAGCTATATTTAATGCAAATGCAGTTTTACCCATAGCTGGTCTTGCTGCAATTAGAACTAAATCTGACCCATGAAAACCAGCTGTTTTATTATCTAAGTCAATAAATCCTGATGCCACACCTGTTATGTGTTGTTTTTTATTGTATAACTGTTCCAATTCAGTAAATGAATCTACTAATATATCTTTTATTGAAGAATACCCTTTTTGTGATTTTCTTTGCATTAAATCGAATATCTTTTTTTCTGCATTATCCATAAGTACTTCTATTTCTTCATTTTGATCATACCCTAATTCTATTAATTCATTTGATGTTTTTATTAAACTTCTAAGTATTGACTTCTCTTCCACTATTTTTATATACTTTTCGACATTTGCAGTAGTTGGAACTTTTTCTGGCAAAGATACTAAATATTCTAATCCACCTATTGGCTCTAATTTACCTAAAGATGTTAATTCGTCTTTTAATGTTATTATATCTATTGGTTCTGATTTTGCATACAAATTTGATATTGCCTGATATATAGTTTTATTATCATCTCTATAAAAGTCCTCTGGTCTTAATACTTCTATTGCAGATATAACAGCGTCTTTATCTGTCATCATACTTCCAATTACTGCTTGTTCTGCTTCTTCATCATGTGGTGGTATTTTTCCTAATTCCATCTCATATTCCTTTCATATATAAATGTTACTTAAACATTTTCTCCAATTATATGTACTTTTAGCTTCCCTATTACACCTTCATATAGCTTTAAATTTACTGTTACAATACCTACAGTTTTTATAGTTTCTTTTAACTCAAATTTCTTCTTATCTATATCAAAACTATATTGTTTTTTTAATTGTTCTGATAATTCTTTTGTTGTTACTCCTCCAAATATTTTTCCATTTTCTCCTGCTTTTACCGTTATTTTCAACATTATATCTTCTAATTTTTTACTTATTTCTTGTGCTGCTTGTTTTTCTGTCATTTTTTTGTGCTCATTAGAATCTAATTTAGATTTTAGTTTTGCTAAATTTTGAGTATTTGCTTCTATCGCTAATTTTTTTGGAAATAAGAAATTTCTTGCATAACCATCATTTGTATTGATTATCTCATCTTTTTTCCCTACACCCTTTATATTATCTAATAATATAACTTTCATATTTGTATAATCCTTTCATTTTCTCTCTTAATATTTCTTGCTATATATTATCATAAAAATAAGAGAATTTCAACTTTTTTCTTAATAGTATAAAAAAATATCATTTATTTTTATATTGCCATATAATTGTTAAAATGATATAATACAAATATTACATAATTATTATAGATTGGAAGAAAATATGGAAGAATTAATTGATGTATTAGATGAAAATGGTTATAAAACTGGAGAAATTTTTACACGAAAGAAAATTCATGAGTTGGGACTATGGCATAAAATAATTGTTGTATCAATTATAGATAAAAATGGTAATTTATTAATGCAACAAAGATCATATAGTAAAGAAAATAATCCAGGTGAGTGGGATACTTCAGTAGCAGGACATGTATCTAGTGGTCAAACCTCTATAGAAGCTGCCATAAGAGAAATATCAGAAGAATTAGGAATCCAACTACTTGAAACTGATTTACAATATCTATTTACGTACAAAGATGATATTACAGTAAATAAAAACTATTTAGATAAACAAATCTATGATTGCTATATTGTAAATTTAGATAGCATAGATATAAACAGTATAAAAATTCAAGAAAGTGAAGTGCACTCAGTAAAGTTATGTGATGTTGATGAGTTTAAAAGGATTGTTTCAAGTAATAATATAGTTGATAGACCTGAGCTATTTGAAAAACTTATAAATTATATAAATAAAAAATGATACCTAAGGTATCATTTTTTATTTAATTTTCTATTTCGTAAAAATATTCATTAATCCTATTTATTAGTTCTTGTTTGGCATCTTCCATACTTATATTTTCTAATTGTGCACCTGCTAGAGTTATATGTCCGCCTCCGCCTAATTTTTCTAATATCAATTGAACATTAATTCCTCCAATAGATCTACCACTAATATATATTTTATTTTCCATTTTTCCTAACACGAATGATGCATTAATCCCTCCAATTGTAAGAAGTTCGTCTGCTGCTTTTGCTGCTATAATGTTTGCATTTTCATTTCCATCTTCATTTTCATAAATAGATATTGCTATTGTCTCATTTACTATTTCAGATTTTGATACTATCTCTGATATTATTTGATACGTATGTAAATCACTTTGGAACCATTTCTTTACTTTTATTATATCTACTCCTGATTTTCTTAAAAATGCTGCCGCTTCAAATGTCCTTACTCCAGTTTTAAATGTGAAATTCTTTGTATCTAATGTTATTCCAGCATATAATGCTTCTGCTTCAAGATTTTCCAATTCTATATTTAATTGCGAATATTCAATTATTTCTGTAACTAATTCTGAAGCTGAAGAAGCATATACTTCATGAAATGTTAATATCGAATCTTCAATATAATCTGTACTTCTTCTATGGTGATCTATTACTACCACTTTTCCCGCTTTTTCTAATAAATCTGGTTCTTCAACATAAGTTTTCTTATTAGTATCTACCACTATTAATAAAGTGTTTTGTTTTACAAAATCTAGTGATTCTTGCTTTGTTATAAATATCTCTGAATATTCCTCCATTTTCTTTACTTCAGATAAAAAATTATTTAATGCTATGCTTGTTTCTCCAATTACTATTTTTGTTTCTTTTCCTAATGTTTTTGATAATCTGTACAATCCCATTGCTGAACCTATTGAGTCCATATCTCCATTTGTATGTCCCATTAGTATTACATTATCAGCTTCCTGTATTAATTCTTTTAAAGCATGTGCTACTATTCTTGCTTTAATTTTAGTTCTTTTTTCTACTTCCTCTGTTCTACCTCCAAAGAATTGATACTTTCCATCTATCTTAACAATAGCTTGATCTCCACCTCTTCCAAGTGCTATATCTATTACTGCTCTTGCTGACTCTGATTTTTCTATATTATTTAATCCATCATCTGAAAAACCTATACTTAATGTTGGTTTTGTAATGTCTGGCACATCAATCTCTTTTACTTCATCCAAGATGCTAAATTTATCTAATTCTGCCTCTTCCAAATACTTTTGTTCTATAATGCAATAGAACATATCTCTATCTGATTTTACTATTAATGAATTATATTTTGCTCCCCAATCATAAATGTATTTTTCCATTTTGGCTATTAATTGAGGTTTCATTTCACTTGATATTCTCTGGCTTATTTCTTCATAGTTGTCTATCACAATGATTCCTATACATAAATCTAATTCTTCTTGTCTTTGTTCTAATTTTTTTTGATATGTTTCATCTATAAAGTATAATATTGTTGTATATTCTTGTTCTTTTGAATGCAATTTATGTGATTTTACATATGATCCTAATACTTTATAATCTTTATTTTCTATTTTAATACTTGTATTTACTTCACCTTTTATTTTTTCTTTCTCACTATCTTCCCTATTTTCTATAGTCAATTTTATTTCTTTTACAATTTCTGTTAAATATTCATTTATCTCTAAATCTAAAGTTTCAAATTCTGAAACGAACTTCTCACTTTTCCATATTACATTTCCATCTGTTTCTACTATTGCAAGTGGAAATGGTGAATTTATTAGCGTTGTTTTTGCCGTTTGGTTAACATTTAATGTAAGATCTTTTAATTGCTCTGATAATTCGGCTTTTCTTTTTTTGTTTGCTAAAGTTGTATATAAAATTATTATTGCATATATTATTATACCAGGTATTATTAGGTTATAATTTAATACGCATAATAAAACTATTAGAATAGCTATTATAACTAAATATACTTTTGTTCTAGATTGAAGCGCTCTCCAATTTCTATAAGCATTATTTGGCATTTTTTCCTCATTTTCTGTATTATTATTATTTGAATTTATACAATAATACATTATATATTTTACTCTTTTGAAGACATTTTGTCAAATTTAAAAGAAGCGATCAATCGCTCCCTTAAATTTTTTATAATGATTATTGATCAAGAGGAACTGCAGAGCAGACCACGCCCATACCAGCATAGGAGTTGAGGCACACGTAAGCAATTGTCACCGCATACACAAAGCACACCACTGCTGTCGTTAGACAAAGGTGAAGCCAACCACAAGTTGCTGCCTGCAGTCATGAATATGTTGTTTGGTCCTGCTTCGATTGTGTTATCATTTGTCCAATATCCTGAGTTTGCATATTCTCCATTGTCTCCTACTGTTTCCATCTAATCCTAAATTCTTTAATGTTTCATCATATGTTTTTTGTTTTTTCTACACTTTTACTTAAAAGTGCCAAATTGCTACGTCTCTAATTGCACTAATGAAAAAATAAAAATCATCTCTCATATATTGAAAGATGATTTTTTATTTTATGCATTAGTTGCATTTCTTATTTCTTTTTCTTTTATACTTTCTTTATCTGCTCCTGATTCTGTTTTTTCTGTATCTATATGTGTATTTTGATATCTAGCCATTCCTGTTCCTGCTGGTATTAGTTTACCTATTATAACATTTTCTTTTAGTCCTATTAGGTCATCTGTTTTACCTTTTATAGCAGCTTCTGTTAATACTTTTGTTGTTTCTTGGAATGATGCTGCAGATAAGAAACTATCTGTTGCTAAAGCAGCTTTTGTTATTCCTAACAATACTCTTTTTCCACTTGCTGGTTTCTTTCCTTCTTTTTCTAGTTCTTCGTTTATTGTATTTAATTCGTTAATATCTATAAATGCTCCTTGTAATAAATTGCTATCTCCATTGTCTTCTATTTTTACTTTTTTAAGCATTTGTCTAGCTATAACTTCAATATGTTTATCGTTTATATCAACACCTTGATTTCTATAAACTTTTTGTATTTCTTGTACTAAATATTCATGAACACCTTTTGGTCCTTTAATTAGTAATATTTCATTAGGATTTATTGAACCTTCTGTAATTGGACTACCTTTTTCTATTTTGTCACCATCTTTAACACATAACTTTGATCCAAATGGTATTGAATATTTTTTAGCATTGTCTTTACTTACAACTGTAACTTCTTTCTTTCTCTTTTCTTCAGATACTTTTACAGTACCATCTATTTCTGATATTATTGCCAATCCCTTTGGTTTACGAGCTTCAAATAGCTCCTCAACTCTAGGAAGACCTTGCGTTATATCTGCAACACCTGCAACACCACCTGAGTGTATTGTTCTCATTGTAAGCTGTGTACCTGGTTCTCCAATTGATTGTGCAGCTATTGTTCCTACTGCTTCACCAATTGTTATTAATTCACGTGTTGCCAAACTCATTCCATAACATTTTGCACAAATTCCATGTTGTGTTTTACAGTTTAGAGGAGAACGAACTGCTACTTTTTCTACACCGCTTTCTACTATTCTCTTAGCTATTTTTTCTGTTATTAATTTATCTGGTGTTGCTAATATTTCTCCAGTCTTTTCGTCTTTAATTTCATTTAATGGATATCTTCCTATTAATCTTTCTTGTAATGTTTCTATTACTTGATTTCCATCTTTTATTTCATATACTTCTAGTCCTTCATGTGTTCCACAATCATCTTCTCTTATTATTAAGTCTTGAGAAACATCTACTAACCTTCTTGTTAAATAACCAGAGTCTGCTGTTCTTAAAGCTGTATCTGAAAGTCCTTTACGTGCACCATGTGCAGATATGAAATATTCTAGTGAGTCTAGTCCTTCACGGAATGAAGATTTTATTGGTATTTCTACTGTTTTACCTGTTGTACTTGCCATAAGTCCACGCATACCAGCAACTTGTCTTAACTGACTTATATTACCACGTGCTCCTGATTTTGACATCATATAAATTGGATTTAAATCATCAAAGTTGCTTTGCATAGCATTTGCAACTTCATCTGTTGCTTTTTCCCATACTTTTATAACATTTGCATATCTTTCATTATCTGTTATTAAACCACGTGCATATTTTTTTGTTATATTATCTACTTCTTCTTGTGCTTTTGCTAAGTCTGCCGCTTTCTCTTCTGGTACCTGAACATCATCTATTGATACTGTCATACCAGCAGTTGTACAATATTTATAACCTGTTGATTTTATATAGTCTAGTAATTCTGCTGTTCTATCTAGTCCATGTTCATCTATACATTTAGCTATTATTTGTTTTAATTGTTTCTTAGCTACTGTGAAGTTTATTTCTAATTCAAATTTGTTTTCTTTTTTACTTCTATCTACAAATCCTAAGTCTTGTGGTATTCCTTTATTGTATATAATTCTACCTACTGTTGTTGTTATCATACCATGTTCTGTTTCTTTACCTTCTTCATCATAAGACGCCACTCTAACATTAATTTTTGCATGAACTCCTAACTCATGGTTTGCATATGCCATTTCTGCTTCATCTATTGAAGAAAATTGCATTCCACTTCCTAAAGTTCCTTTCCTTATTTGTTCTTCATATGAATCGTTTGGATTTGCTTCAACTTCCATTGTTAAGTAATATGCACCTAATATCATATCTTGTGATGGTTCTGTTATTGGTTCACCATCTGTTGGTTTTAGTAAGTTATTTGTAGATAACATTAAATATCTTGATTCTGCTTGTGCTTCTGGTGACAATGGTAAATGTATAGCCATTTGGTCACCATCAAAGTCAGCATTAAATGCTGTACATACTAATGGATGTAATTTTATAGCTCTACCTTCTACTAATACTGGTTCAAATGCTTGAATTCCTAATCTATGTAGTGTTGGTGCACGGTTTAACATTACTGGATGATCTTTTATAACATATTCTAAAACATCCCATACTGATGGATCTAGTCTTTCTACCATTCTTTTTGCACTTTTTATATTATGTGCTAGTCCTCTACCAACTAATTCTTTCATTACAAATGGTTTGAATAATTCTACTGCCATCTCTTTTGGTACACCACATTGATAAATTTTTAGTTCTGGTCCTACTACTATAACTGAACGTCCTGAATAGTCAACACGCTTTCCAAGTAAGTTTTGACGGAATCTTCCTTGTTTACCTTTTAATAAATCTGATAATGATTTCAAAGGTCTTCCTCCAGCCCCTGTAACTGGTCTTCCACGTCTTGAATTATCTATTAATGCATCTACAGATTCTTGTAACATTCTTTTTTCGTTTCTTACAATTATTTCTGGTGCGCCTAATTCTAATAATCTTTTTAGTCTGTTATTTCTATTTATAACTCTTCTGTATAAGTCATTTAGATCTGATGTTGCAAATCTTCCACCATCTAATTGTACCATAGGTCTTAAGTCTGGTGGTATAACTGGTATTACATTCATTACCATCCATTCTGGTTTATTTTTAGATAGTCTAAATGCTTCAACAGTATCTAATCTCTTTATTATTTTTACCCTCTTTTGTTCACTTGCCTTTGCCAATTCTTTCTTTAAAGTTTCTGAAAGCTTATCTACATCTATTTCCTCTAATAATTTTTTTAATGCTTCTGCTCCCATTTCTGCTTTAAAAGATCCAATACCATATTTTTCTTCTGCTTCATGATATTCTTTCTCACTTAATACTTGACATTTTTCTAGCCCTGAAGTTCCTTTATCTGTTACTATATATGCTGCAAAGTATACAATTTTTTCAGCTACTCTTGGTAATATATCTAACATTAAAGCTATTCTATTTGGTATTCCTTTAAAATACCATATATGTGCTACTGGTGCTGCAAGTTCAATATGTCCCATTCTTTCTCTTCTTACTTTTGATTTTGTTACTTCAACACCACATCTATCACATACAACGCCTTTGTATCTGATTCTTTTATACTTTCCACAATGACATTCCCAATCCTTTACTGGTCCAAATATTCTCTCACAGAATAAGCCATCTTTTTCTGGTTTAAGTGTTCTATAATTGATAGTCTCAGGTTTTTTTACTTCACCTTTTGACCATTCTCTTATTTTTTCATCTGATGCTAAACCAATTTTTATTTTGCTTAAAGATTCTAATTCGTCCACTTAAAATCTCCCCCTATACATATTTTTATTTTGATTATGCTTTTACATAGCATATACACCGCTGAACAATCATTTATGCTATGCTATGTAAAATTATAAATCTATTTAATTAATTAATAATCTATGTCATCATATGAATCTTCTGCTGTTTCATCTATATATTCTTCAGCAATTATATCTTCATCTGTTTCATCTGTTATATTTTCGAATATACTATCATCTTGATCTTCTATATCTTCACTTGTTTCTGTATATCCGTCTTCTAATTCATTTTCATCTATTAATGTTTCATCTTGAGGTTTTGTATCATTTACTACATTGAAGTCTATTCCATCATCAATATCCTCTTTAAGCTCTATTTCAGTATCTTTTTCTGAATATAATCTTAAGTCTAATCCTAATGATTGCAATTCTTTTACTAATACTTTGAATCCTTCTGGAACTCCTGGTTTTGGAATATCTTCTCCTTTTACAATTGCTTCATATGTTTTTACACGACCTACTATATCATCTGATTTTGTTGTTATCATTTCTTGTAATGTGTATGCTGCTCCATATGCTTCTAGTGCCCAAACTTCCATCTCTCCAAATCTTTGTCCACCAAATTGTGCTTTACCACCTAAAGGTTGTTGTGTTACTAATGAATAAGGTCCTGTTGAACGGGCATGTATTTTATCATCTACTAAGTGATGTAATTTTAACATATACATTACTCCAACTGTTACTGGATGATCAAATGCGTCTCCTGTCCTACCATCATACACGATATTTTTTCCATCTTTAGATAGTTTTGCTTCTTGTAATAGTTCTTCTATTTCTTTGTCTTTAGCACCATCAAATACTGGTGTTTCAACTTTCCATCCTAATGCTCTTGCTGCCATACCTAAATGAACTTCTAGTACTTGACCTAAGTTCATACGTGAAGGTACACCCATTGGATTTAATACTATATCTACTGGTGTTCCATCTGCTAAGAATGGCATATCTTCTTCTGGTAATATTCTTGATATAACTCCTTTATTACCATGACGTCCAGACATTTTATCTCCAACAGATATTTTTCTTTTTGTTGCTATATAGCATCTAATTACTTGATTTACACCTGGTCCTAATTCGTCTGAATTTTCTCTAGTAAATATTTTTACATCTACTATTGTTCCTGCTTCTCCATGTGGTACTCTTAAAGATGTATCTCTTACTTCTCTAGATTTCTCTCCAAATATAGCTCTTAATAGTCTTTCTTCTGCTGTAAGTTCTGTTTCACCTTTTGGTGTAACTTTACCTACTAATATATCTCCTGGTCTTACTTCTGCACCTATTCTTATGATACCATCTTCATCTAAGTCTT
>CAMSMU010000014.1 GCA_947061115.1 uncultured Clostridium sp. | reverse complement strand
TATGAGATTAAAAGTACTAGGTAGTAGTTCAGCAGGCAACTGCTACCTAATAGAAACAACAAAAAATGATAAGTTAATACTAGATGCAGGTATTAACTTCAAAGAAGTACAAAAAGAGCTTAAATTTGATTTCAGTGGCATTCAAGGGGTATTAATAACACATGAACACATGGATCATTTAAAATATGCACCAAATTTTGCATTAAATCGGATTAAATGTATATGCATCTGCAGGAACATTAAAAAAAATGAACTTAAAAGGACATAGGTTTAAGGTTATAAAAGCTTTGAAACAGTTTAATGTAGGTAACTTTACAATACTTCCATTCGATACTGAACATGATGCTGCAGAACCATTACGGTTTTTTAATACAATACAAGCCGACAGGAGAAAGGCTATTGTATGCAACAGATACATATTACATTAAATATAAGTTTAGTAAGTTAAATTATTTACTTATTGAGTGCAATTATAATTTCGATACAGCAAAATCAAATGCACGGAAATGGCACGATAAATAAAACAAGATATAGTAGATTACTTGAAAGTCATATGAGCTTAGAAAACTTATTAAAGTTTCTTCAAGCAAATGATTTAAGCAATGTAAAAAATATTGTACTTTGTCATTTATCGGACACAAATTCAGATGAAAAAGTGATGAAAAACAAAGTATATGAACTAACAAAAATAGAGACTACTATTGCTGCTCCAGGGCTAGATTTAGAATTAAAATTATATCCATTCTGATGGAGGAATATTATGAATAATGTAAAAGCAATAATGCAACTGGAATCATTAAAAAGGGATAGGCTAAGTTTTATACAAAATAATGAGCAAGATGAAACTTATTTAAATGATATAAAAGCCATTAATTTAGCGATAAAAGCGTTAAATAAATGTCCAGATGTAAAAGATACATCATTTAATTGTAGAATGTGTGGAAAAGAATTGAAAACATGGAGAAGTATACAAAAAGGTTTTGGCCCAATATGCGAAAGAAATTATTTAAATGATGTATATAAAAATAGACAAATTACTATGAATAATTTGTTACGAAAGAAAGGAAATTAAAGATGGCCAATAAAGATGTTTATTATTTTAGTCATGATGCAAATGCATTGTCAGATCCAAAAATATTAGCAATGCGTTGTGATTATGGTTTTGAAAGTTATGGACTATATTTTGCAATAATTGAGATGTTAAGAAATGAATCTGAATATAAATTACCACTTAATAAAACCACTTTTAGAGCAATAAAAATGCAAACAGGAACTACTATAGATAATATAGAAAAATATGTACAAGATTGTATAGAAGAATATATAGATAATGAAACAGGAAATGGTTTGTTTGTAACAGATGGTAAATATTTTTGGTCAGCTAGTCTTTTGCGAAGAATGAATAAATATGAACAAATAAAACAAAAAAGAGTAGAAGCTGCAAATTTAAGATGGAAAAATAATCAGGATAACAAAAATAGTGAAAAAATGCAAAGTAAATGCAAAAGCATAAGAAAAATATGCAAATGCAATGCAAGTGCATATAAAAAGGTATACAAATGCAATGCAAAATTGAAAAAAGTGTATGCAAAATTATGCAAATTAAATCAAATTAAATCAAATTAAATTAAAAGAAATTAAATCTATCTATCTATCTGATCATAAAGTAGAAAAAAATGAAAATTTGGACAAGATGATGGATGAGATGGAAAAGATAGAATTTGCAGAAATTGTAAACAACTGTGAATTAAATATACTTGATTTAGGTTTAGCAGCAGAAATTAAGGAAATCTTGAAAGAAATGTATATGAATCCAACTAATCGAAAAAAGCTAAGAACAATAGATTCTAAAAAAATATGCTATGCCTTAGAAAATTTTGCAATAGCTAATACTAAATCGCGAATACGAATTCCAAAATCATATTTTAAAAAATGTATATTATCAGCACTAGATCAAACAGAACTAAGCAAGCAATATGATTTAAATACAAGTTATGAAATGGAGGACACATAGTTGGATATAAAAGAAAGTGAATTGATTTCGAGAAAATTAAATATATGTGAAAACTGTGAATGGTGTGTTCCGAATTTGAATAGTGAATTTCCACATTGCTTACTAAAAAATGAACAAGTTGGCTTGTTTGAGACTTGTGAGCATTGTAAAAAAAGAACAGGAAACCATATTAGTATGTAGTAAAACCTAAATTCTAGAAACAAACACAGTCATAAGATTTAGAAGGAGAGAAAAATGAAAATATTATTGATTATTTTAATAGTAACATTAGCTATAAATATAGTTTCAAAAAAAATTTTAATGAGCAAATTTATAAATGATTTTTCAGGAATAGAAAGATTTAAATATAACCTAAATAGTAAGTGTTATTTATCACACATAATCTATGCATTTACAAAGGTATTATTATTTATTGAATTAATAATAATAGCAATTCAGCTAGTATTGCTATTATTTTAGAAGGAGGAAATATGCTAAAAGATATATTAGAACCAGTAGCAGAAATTGTTTATGAGGTATTAGATACAATATTCGAGTTTGAGGAGGGAAATTAAATGCAAGAAAAATGTAATAAATGTGGTAGTGAAAAGCTATTTGTAGAGATACAAGGAAATAGGAGAGGACTATTTTGTGGAGATTGTGGAAAATGGTAAAAATGGATAACAAAACAGGAACTACAAGTAGCAAAATTTAAGAATTATAAGATAATAGGAGGTAATTATGATAATAATAAGTCAAGATAAAAGCGAAATAATAAATTTTAATAATATATTAAGTGTTAAACTTTATCACGATAATGAAGATGCTGAATGCTTATATGAAATATATACTACAGTTAATGCTCCAGGAGATAATTATATACTATTGGGGATTTATAACATAGAAGAAAGAGCAAAAGAAGTATTACAGGAAATAACAAATACATTTTCAGCAGGACAGTTGAACGGAACACTTGATGAAATGGACTTAATATTAAAAGCAAAAGCAATGGCAAGATATGAAATGCCAAAGGAGTAAATTATGGGAGAAGATAATAAAAGTAAACTTTATTTAAGACCAAAAGAAAATTGGTTTAAAGGATTATTAATAAAACTAAAAATAATAGAACCTAAATGGAAAGAATTAGGAGTAATAAAGAGTATTGAATATAAAGGAGAGGAAGATGGGAAGGAAAAGAAAATATGAAAATGCTGAAATAGCGAAAGGAATACTATCAAGAGAAGCTAATGCAATGGGAAATGTGCCACTATCTATAAGTATAAAATTTATAGATTTTAAGAGTGAAGTGGATAGAAAATATCTAGCTGATAATATAGAAGGAGTAAGAGATATATTTAATGATGCATTAAAGGAATTGGGGTGGTTAGATGAACAATAAAACAGATATAGAAGAAAATATAAAAAGGTATGAAGAAATAAAAAGATATAAAGATATAATAGCAAGTATAGATCCAGATTTCTTCTTTAATTTCGTAGATAGGGTATTATCAGATAGAGAAAGACTAAAAAAAGAAAATAAGGAATTAAAAGAATATATATTTATAGCCCCTAATTTAGATGAAATGACAGCAACAAAATATTTAGAAATTCAAAGAGATGGATATTTTAAAGGACGAGCTGAAGAGCAACAAAAAGCAAAACAAATTATAGAAAAATTAGAAATTAAAGCAAATAAGTATGATATTTTAGTAGAGAAGATAAAAGAAGAAATAAACAGAAATATAGAAAGCCTAAATAGTGGACAAATATTAAGCATAAGAGGAGTATTAAAAAATATTTTAGAATTATTAGACATAGAAAAGGAGAATTAATCATTGCAAGAGCATTGGAGTATTAAAGAATATAAAGAGTATAAGGATAAAAAGAATAAAAAAAGTAAATATGGAGCAATAAAGACGCAAGTCGATGGACATACATTTGACTCACAAAAAGAAGCGGAATATTATTGTGAATTAAAATTAAGGCTGCAGAGCGGAGACATAAAAGGTTTTTGTTTGCAGCCTACTTTTGTATTAGCACCAGGACTAAAATATAAAGCGGATTTTATAATATTCAATAATGATAATACGGCAGAAGTTATTGATGTAAAGGGATTTAAGACAAAAGAGTACATAACTAAAAAGAAAGTGTTTGAAGATAAGTATAGACTAAAGATTAAGGAGATATAAGAATGAAAAAAGAATATGCAATATATAAAGGAGAAAAACAGATATTTGTTGGAACAATAAATGAATGTATGGATTATTTTAAAGTTAAAAGAAGAACAATATATTTTTGGGCTTGTCCTGCAAATATAAAAAGAGCAGATACAGGAATAAGAACAGGAAGAAAACCACGAATTAAGGAGCGATCTGGTGTAAAAGTCGCAATAAGATTATGGAAATAGATAAGGAGAAAAACTATGAATATAGATAATAATAAGCCAGTTAATACAATAATAAAAACTACACTTACGTTTTATGAAGAACCATCACAACCAAACACATGGGGAACTAATAATATAATTTATGAATTATACTACAATGCAAAAGATGGAATATTGAATGTAACAAAAATAGATGCCTTTGGAGATGGGATACTTGTAAAACAATTTAATGACAGACGAGGTAGAGGTATCACAATAAAAGAAATGCTAGAAAATATAGAAGAAATAAGCAATATGACATATAAGGAATTTAAAGAAAAAATATTAAATAAATAAAAAGGAGATAAAACAATGATTCAATTTATATTAGGTGGACTTGCAGGTATAGTAATAATGTGCTTACTGCAAATCAATAGAGAAAAAGACAGAAATGTAGAGTTACAAATGCTGAAAATCGAAGAACAAAGATTAATATATGCTAACAAAAGTTACAAAGGCATAATAGATAAACAAAATAAAATTATAAATACTATGAGCGAACATTTAGCAGTTAATCATTTTTGCTTTAAAAAAGAAAAATGTGAACGAAGCGATAAAGCTTGCGAACAATGTATAAAAGAATATTTTGAAAGGAAAGTCAAATGAAGTGTCCAGAACAATTTAATATAACTCAATACAACATCAGAAAACCAATAGTTAATGAAGATGACATAGTAAAAGGAGAATATCATTTACTACTAGAAAATCAAAGTTTTGGAGAGTGCTATAAAGAAAATTGTGCAGCATGGGATAAAGAAAAACAGATGTGCAGAAAGGTAGGTGGATAAATGTTTACTAATTTTGAAATTGAAGAAAGTATAAAGGCGAATCTAAGAGATGAACTAAATGAAGAATATAACAAGTATAAAGAAGAAAAGCTAAAAGAATTAGACTGGGAATTTGAAAAGCAAAGAAATAGTATTGTAAATAATTTAGTAAATTCTATTTCTTTTGAAATTAACAGAAGTATGAATGGATTAGATCCAGTTATAAATATAATGATAACTAAAAAAGTTAAGGAGAAATAATATGAACATTGGAAGGGATAAAAGGCATCCACAATATATATGTGATAAATGTGGAGAAGAAATATATTATATGCCACAAAAAGGATTTGAAGGACTAAACAAATATTATAAACAAGCAAGATACGATTATACTTGCAAAAAAGATTTTGACTTGTGTGAAAATTGTGAAAAAGATTTCAGGACTTGGTTAAAAACAAGAGAGGTATTACCAATAATAGAGGAGAAGATAAAAAAATTTCCTCAATATTTGGAGAAGGAGGTGTAAGATATGAGTTGTAGTAGATGCAGCAGTAGTTTTGAAAATAAATGGGTTCAATGTTTTGATGAACAAGAAATAAATATGTATATGAAGAATAATGGAATGGTTAAATTAGTTTATAAAAATGTAATAGAGAATACCAATTTTAATTATTGCCCATATTGTGGAGAAAAATTAGGTGTGACATTGAAATTTAAGCAATACTTAAATGATATAAAAATGCCACTTATAAGTCCATTGATACCGCAACAGCCAACAGAAATGCAAAAAGCAATAAAAAAGGCAATAGAAGAATCAATATCTAGCACTACAAAATTAAACAATAACTTTATGAACGGAGGAAATTAATGAAAGATAGTATATTTAAAATTGCAGTAGCATTATTAACACCAATATATTTTATTATAAAAATTTTTAGCTATATTATTGAATTTTCTTTAAAATTAGGCAGTCCAATAGTAGAAGGAATATATATACTCTTAGATAATATGACAAAATTTTGGAAGAAAATTTTAAGAAGGAAGGAGAAATAGGTGGAAGTAGAGATTAGAGAATTTCAAGGAATTATTATAAGATTAGATTCAATTATAGAACAACTTATTAAAGGACCATATACTTATAACTTAGATGGAACAAAAAATATTAAAACAATGAATGTTATAAGTTATGAAATTACACTATATATTAAAGATAAAGATGCAACAATTAAATTAGAAAATGTTAGACCAGAAGAGATAAAAATTTTAAAAAAACAAAGTGACTACATAAAAGAGTTAGAAAAGTTTAAGAAAGGAGAATATTAATTATGAAAATAATGATAAGCCAACCTATGAAAGGTAAAACAGAAGAACAAATTAGAAAAGAAAGAGAAGAGCTAGTAAAGAAATTAATAGAAGAAGGACACGAAGTAGTAGATACAGTGTTTGGGGACTTTCCAAATGAACAAGCAACGCCATTACATTATCTAGCAAAATCAATAGAGTTTTTAGCAAATGTAGATTGCTTAGTATGTATGCAAGGTTGGGAAAATGCAAGAGGTTGCAAAATAGAAGAGCAATGTGCCAAAGAATATGGAAAATTTATAAAATATATGTAAAGGAGGGAATGAGATGAAACCAGTAGATTTTAAGGATAAAAATATGACATTAACTGCACCAGGATGTGGAGAGTTGCCAGCAATACAAACAAGGGATAATTGTATTGTCACTTGTTGGGAAATGAGCGAAGAAGAAAAAAAGGAATTTGAAAAAACAGGTGTAATATGGTTATCTGTTATAGGCTTGAAACATCCGCCAGTATGTATGTCAGTTGAACAACCATATGGAATGTTTACAAACAATGAGGATATTCAAAATAATAAAACAAAGGAGGAATAACCTTATGAGTAATAAAAAAGATAAAAAATTGGAAGTAGATCCAGATTTATTATATATTATTCAAAATTCAATCACAGTTGGAGTAAATGAAGGAGTAAAAAGAGCAGTAATTGGTATAGAAAAGGATAAAGAAGAAAAGAAAAAACATAAAGTAGATATGAGAATTAGAAATACAGAACTATTATTACATAATTACAATAATTTTAAAAAACATATGAAAGAATCTGTTTATACAGAGAACCAATTAACAAAAGAGGAATTATTTAATGAATTAGATTTAGATATGGATGAAGAAATAACAACAACTCAGATAAATTCAATTATTCAATCTAAAAATAAGACAATTATTATTATGAAGCATATAGATACTTTTTTAGACTATTATAAATATAAATGCTTAAATTCAAACAGAGAAGATGTACAAAGAAGATATGAAGTAATTAAATTACTGTATTTGAACAAAGAAGAAGATAAAAAAACACAAGAAGAAGTTTCCGGAATTTTGGACTGCTCTGATAGGACAGTCAGGACAACTAAAAACATTGCTATTAAAGAACTTTCGGTATTATTTTTTGGCATAGATGGACTAAAAATTAAGTAAAAAATGTTTCCAAAATACTTCCTGGACATGTACTGTTAAATATTTTATAATGATAGTGTGAAAATTTAACTTTTATAATTTTCCTCTTTATAAATAATATTAAAATGGTAAGAAAACTCTCTGAAAAAGGGAGTTTTTTAGTTATATAGGAAAACAAATATGAAATTTGAAATGTGTATGAAAATAGAATGCAAAAATTGCAAAAGAATTAATGAATGTTTTAAGAAGAAAAAGGCAGGTGGTGATATGCTTGACGGAAAAAGAAATAGAAGAAATAAAAAAAGAATATTTAGCAGGAAAAACATATAAAGATATTCAAAAAAAGCATGACATCACGAATAATCAATTAATTTATCTAGTTCAAAAAAGTAATTGGAAAAGAAAAAGTAATCGTAGTAAAGTGATGAAGAAAAATAAAAATGCAAAAGGAAATAGTGGGGGACATGCACCAGAAAGTAATAAAAATGCAGTTATAACTGGAGAATATGAGAATATATTCTCTGGAATTTTTTCGGAAGAAGAAAAAAATTTTTTTTATAATCATAAAATAAGTAACAAAAAAGAGGTACTCATAAAAGAATTAAACACGTTAATTATTAGAGAGAGTAGAATATTAAAGCGAATAAAAAAATATGAAAACAACAAAGATATGAGTATCATTAGAATAACAGAATTAAGATCAAAAGGATTAAACTATAAAAGTAATGGCAAGTCAACTACTACAGATAAAGAAAACAATATAAATATAATACACAGATTAGAAGATGCTCTTACAAGAGTGCAGGATTCCATTAGAAAAGTTACAGATAGTCTAAATAAATTGGAAATTGATAATATAAAGTTAAAAATAGAGAAAGAGAAACTAGAAATCGAAAAGAAAAGATTAGAATTACAAAAGCAAAATGCTGATGGCGAAGAAATAGAAGACACTTCAGAAACGGATGATGATATATATGGTAGTTAAAAATATAAGAAGAAAAAAAACTATCAATTTTCAGTTTGGGGACAAACATAAAGAATATATAAAAAGATGTGAAAACAACACTTATAATATAGCAGAAGGAGCAGTAAGAGCAGGTAAAACAGTAGATAATGTTTATGCATTTGCTCATGAATTAAAAACAACACCAGATAAAATACATTTAGCGACAGGTTCAACAAGTGCAAATGCTAAACTGAACATAGGTGATGCAAATGGATATGGACTTGAATATATTTTTAGAGGACAAAGCCATTGGGGAAAATACAAAGGTAATGAATGTTTGTATATAAAAGGTCCAGACACAAAGTACAAACAAAAAATAGTTATATTTGCACGGAGCAGCAAAAGAAGATAGCTACAAAAAAATTCGTGGTAATTCTTATGGTATGTGGATAGCAACAGAAATAAATTTACATCATGATAATACAATAAAAGAAGCTTTTAATAGACAACTAGCTGCACAAAGAAGAAAAATATTTTGGGATTTGAATCCCGATAATCCAAATGCAAAAATATATACAGATTATATAGATAAATATGCAAAAAAACACAAAAGTGGAACATTATTAGGAGGCTATAATTATCAACATTTTACGATATTTGATAACGTTACAATATCAGAACTCAGAAAACAAGAAATAATAAGTCAATATGATCAAAACAGTATTTGGTATTTAAGAGATATTTTAGGTAGAAGATGTATAGCAGAAGGCTTATGTTATAGAAAGTTTGCAAATAAACCTAATATATATAGAATATCAAGGGAAGAAGCGAAAGAAAAAATATCACAAATCATTATAGGCGTTGATTTTGGAGGTAGTGGCTCAGGACATGCTTTTGTGGCCACAGGAATTAGTCGAGATTATAGAGATGTTATAGGACTAGCAAGTGAAAGACATTTTGGAGATATAGATCCTAATAAACTAGGTGATTTATTTGTAGATTTTGTACTAAAAGTAATAAATTTGTATGGAATGCCAGATATATGTTTTGCAGACAGTGCAGAACAAACATTAATAAAAGGATTAAGGAGTTCGCTTATGAAAGCAAAAATTAATCTTACAATTGACAATGCCTGGAAAAGTGAAATAAATGAAAGAATTAGAGCAACTAATAGATTGATGGGGCAAATGAGATTATATTTAACTGAGGATTGCGAGTCGTTAGAAACAGCATTTTGTACAGCAGTTTGGAATCCCAAAATATTAACAGCAGATGAAAGATTAGATGATGGAACATCAGATATAGATTCATTAGATGCTTTTGAATATACAATAGAAAGATACATAGATCTTCTAATACTATTGGAGGTATAAAATGTTTAATAAAATTTTAGGATGGATAAGGAGTGTAATAAATAAAATGTTTAATACGAACATAGGAACTAAGTTTAATGTTGATATTGCTATATCAAATAAAATGTCAACAGCAATTAATTTGTGGGATAAGATGTATAAAGATGAAGCACCATGGCTGAATGATAATGTAATAAGTACAGGATTGCCTGCAGCGATTTCAAGAGAATTAGCAACATCAACGCTTGTAGAATTTGAAAGCGAAATAACAGGAAGCAAAAGAGCCGACTTTTTAGCAGAAAAGTATAAAAAAATTAAAAAAAATTTAAGAAAAAATTTAGAATATGGCTGTTCATTAGGTAGTATGGTACTTAAACCATATGTATCAAATGGACAGTTATTTGTAGACATAGTAAAAGGGATTAACTTTTTTCCAGTTGAATATGATAGTAATGAAGAATGTACAGCAGGTATTTTTGTCAGTAGAAAAATTGAAGGTAATTATTATTTTACTAGATTAGAATATCATAAATTAGATATAGGAAATAAGCATTATACAATTATAAATAAAGCATATAAAAGCACAAATGAAGAAATATTAGGACAAGAAATATCTTTAAATTCTATATCAGATTGGAAAGATATAGATGATATTGTTGAAATAGATAATATAGAAAAACCTCTATTTGGATATTTTAAAATACCTTTTGCAAACACAATAGATCCAGATAGTCCTATTAGTGTATCTGTTTATTCAAGAGCAGTAAAACTAATAGAAGAAGCTGATAAACAATTTTCAAGGTTGTTGTGGGAATTTGAGGGAACAGAATTAGCAATAGATGCAGATCCAACTGCATTACAATCAAGTAAAATAATAAGTGATAAGCTAGAATTGCCAAAGTTAAAAGAACGATTATTTAGGGCTTTTGGTTCTAACAAAGAAGGAAAAGCATTTTATGAAATCTTTAGTCCAGAAATTAGAGAAACAGCATTGTATAAAGGGTTTAACGATATTTTAAAAAGAATTGAATTTGTTTGCGGTTTAGCTTATGGAACAATATCAGATCCTGAATTAATAGAAAAAACAGCTACAGAAATAAGAAGTGCAAAACAAAGAAGTTATGCAACAGTTAAAGATATTCAAACAGCATTAGAAGATGCCTTAGAAGATACTATCTATGCTATGGATGTACTTACAACATTATATCATTTAGCTCCTTTGGGAAAATATGAAACAAGCTATACATGGGATGATAGTATTTTGGTGGATGCAAAAGAAGAACAAACTGTTATGATGCAAGAAGCAAATATGGGATATATTAAAAAAGAAATCTATCTGATGAAAAGGTATGGTGTAACTGAGGAACAAGCAAAAAAGATGTTGCCAAATCAAGAAGAAACAACAGTAAATGAAGAGTAGGTGATATATATGCTAACACCTGATTATTTAGAACATTGTGCAGATGAAGCTGTAAAAATAAATGCAGAATTAGAAAATTTTATTATAAAAGACATAGCAAGAAGAATAGTACAAGCAGGAACTATGACAGAGACTGCCAGGCATCAAATTAAAGTAATACAAGAAAGTGGATATTTATATGATGATGTAATCGAAGAAATAGCAAATATAATTAATTTGTCATCTAAAGAAGTAAAAAAAATATTTGAAAATGCGGCAGTAGAAACAATTAACTATGACGATAAAATATACGAATTAGCAGGAGTAAAGCCAACGGCATTTAGAAAGAGTCCAGTAATGATGCAAATACTCAAAACTGGCATAAATAAAGCAAATGGCAACATAAATAATCTAATAATGACAACAGCAGGTATAAGTCAAAGTAAGTTTCAAGAAATTACTAATATGGCATATAGGCAATATACCAGTGGAGCATTTGATTATAATACAGCAATATTTAATGCAGTAGAGCAATTATCAAAAGAGGGAATAAATGTTTTATATCCATCTGGAAAATTAGATAAAATAGATGTAGCGGTTAGAAGGGCAGTATTAACAGGAGTAAACCAAACAGCTAATGAACTTCAGGATTATAGAGCAGAAGAAATGAATTGCGATTTAGTAGAAGTTACAGCACATATTGGAGCCAGAGTAACAGAAAAGCAAGATTGGAGTAATCATGCATGGTGGCAAGGAAAAGTTTACAGTATAAGTGGAAAGAATAATAAATATCCACCTTTATCTGTAACAGGA
Organism: uncultured Clostridium sp.; assembly: GCA_947061115.1. Lineage (GTDB taxonomy): Bacteria > Bacillota > Clostridia > TANB77 > CAG-508 > CAG-793. Next base: position 17,632 of record CAMSMU010000014.1, on the reverse strand, counting down.
TATAAAATAAAAGTTGACGGTTTAGCTGGAATAAATTGTAGGCACAATAAATTTCCATTTATAGAAGGAATAAGCAAAAGAGCATATACAGATAAAGAATTAGAAGAAATAAACAATAAAACAGTAATCTATAATGGAGAAGAAATAGGAGAATATGAGGCACTTAAAACACAAAGAAAAAAAGAAAGAGAAATCAGAGAAATTAAAAGACAACTTTCAGGGTATCAAGGAATAATAGTTGGTAGCAATGATGAAAAATTGCTAGAGCAAACAAGAAATAAATTTGCTATAACATCAAATAAATTGAAAGTTAAAGAAAAAGATTTACAAGATTTTATAAATCAAACGGGTCTAAAAAGAAATAATGAAAGAGAAAGAGTAATTGGATTTAACAAGAGTTTATCGAAAAAAGTAGTAAATGAAAGCAGGAAGTCGACAAAACTTGATAACAATGGTATAATTAATCAAAATCTAACATTAACTGAATGTAAAGATATTATAGAAAAACATAACATTAAGTTCTGTGAAAAAGATTTATCTAATATAGATGAAAAGTTATTATCAGACAATGTTAATAGAATAGATTATTTAATTGAAAAATATCCTAAAATGAAACGATTTATAAGAAGTAAAAATGTTAAATTTAATGCTTTAAATTTAGGTGATTCTACTATCGCACATGTTGCCACGGATATAGATATAAATAATATAGAAATTACTTTATCAAAAAGAAAATATAAAAATTATAATGATTTTATAAAGATGGAAGACAAAGAATTAAAAATAAAACACTGCATGCAAAGAAGTAATAAATATAAATCTGTATATTCAATTACACATGAATTTGGACATTTTATAGAAAGCAGTTTTATAGATGAATATAATAAAAAACATTTAGCAGAATTTTTAAATATGAAGAATAGAGTATTAAATGCTAAAACATTAACTCAGAGCAAAAATATATTAAAAAAATGGCAGGAAAATATAGCAGATGAGATATCTCAAGAAATATATAATATTGCTTTAAAAAATAATCAAAATATAAAAGTAAATGATTTATTAAGTACGTATGGAAGAGAAAATAGCTTTGAATTTTTTGCAGAATGTTTTGCAAATTTAGAATGTGGAAGACCTAATGAGTTAGGAAAAGCACTAGGAGAATATTTAAAAAGAAGGGGATTATAAAATGAAAAATAGACCATATTTTTTAGAAAATAAAAAATGGTATATTGAAAATAAAGAGTGGTATATAAATGGTGTGCCATACTTTTTAGTAAAAGGAGCAAAAAAACCAAAAGAGAATCAATACATACTAACAGAGAAAGCACCTCAAAAAGCTATTGAATCTTATAAAGAATATTATGATTTATAGAATTACATTATAAAATTAAAAGTTTAAAACATCCAAAATAATTGAGAAAGTATAATAAATAAGTTATTAATATTAGAACTTTTAGAGTTCTTTTTTTATATAAATTTGAAAGGAGGCGATAAAATGGCTAAAAATATTCAATTAAAAGTAAAACAAAATTTTACAGATAAAGAGACTAAAGAAGACTATAAAAAAGGACATGTATATTCTTTTTCTGAGAAAAGAGCAGAAGAATTATTGAAAAATCATTATATAGTTGAAGAAGTAGGCGAAAAAGAAATTAAAGAAGATGCAAAAAATACAGAAAATGCATCTAATAAGAAATAAAATGAGTGATGCAATTAAATAGTTATTAATTTTAGACATATTTATATGTCTATTTTTTATTTTAAATTGACTACTTGCAGGTCGTAACAAATGTAAGCAGCAAAGAGATGAGAAAACTCGTATAAAAGTCGTAGCTGGGAAAGGATTTAGTATATGAAAAGAAAAATAATTGAAGAACAAATTAAGAGTCTAGGTGTAACAGATGAGGCTGAAATTAAAAAAGTAGTAGATAAAATTATGGAAGAAAACGGAAATGATATTACTCCACTAAAAACACAAATCGAAACTTTAAAAGAAGATATTGAAGTAAATAAAGGTGTTATTGAACAAAAGAACACAAAGATTAAAGAATTAGAAGAAGTTGATATTGATGCATTAAAAACAGCCGAATATGAAAGAGGAAAAGCCGAAGGTTCAAAAGAAGTCGAAGAAATGAAATTCGATACTGCCTTAGAAACTGCCTTAAAAGGTTTCAAAGTAAAGGATAAGGCATCTATAATGGGTCATTTAGATATAAAAAAAATTGGCAGAGAAGTAGATAAAGATACTGGTGATATTAAAATAACAGGATTAGAAGAACAAATAAAACCAATTCAAGAAAATGAAAAATTAAGTTATTTATTTGAATCAGAAGAAGATAATTCAAATTTACCTAATTTTAGTGCAAAACAAAATAATAATAATCAAACAGGAAATACATCAAATGAAACATTATTAGGAGCTTTAAAAGAAAAATTTAAAACAAATTAATAGGAGGTAAAAAGCTATGATAACATTAGCAGAAGCCAAAGTTGGTATGGCAGATAAAGTAGACCAACAAGTAATTGATGAATTTAGAAGAGGGTCATTATTATTAGATTTATTAATATTTGATGATGCTGTATCTCCAGGAACAGGAGGAAGCACATTAACTTATGGCTATATGAAATTAAAAACTCCTTCAACAGCAGCATTTAGAGAAATTAACAAAGAATATGCAGATGATGAGAATGCTTCAAACGAAGCAAAAAGAGAAAAAGCATCAGCTGATTTAAAAATATTTGGTGGAGAGTATAGTATAGATAGAGTTATTGCTAAATCTTCTGGTGCAGTTGATGAAGTAGACTTTCAAATGAAAGAAAAAATTAAAGGTGCTATAAATTTATTCCATTATACAGTTATAAATGGAGATGCTAATACAAATGCAAAAGAATTTGATGGATTAGATACATTATTAACTGGATCTAGTACAGAATACAATACAACTGGTTCTATAGATCTTTCAACTAGCGAAAAATTAGATGCAAATTATCAAGCATTTCAAGATGAAATGGATAATTTCATGTCATTGATGCAAGGAAAACCTCATTTATTGTTAATGAATAGCAAAATGAAAACAAAAATGAAAGGTATTGCAAGAAGAGCAGGATATTATTCTAAAACAGAAGATGCTTTTGGAAGAAGTGTAGATAATTGGGACAGTATTCCAATGGTAGACTTAGAAGAATATTTCGATCCAAAAACAAAGAAAACTATACCTTGTGTTCCAATAGATGAGACAGAAGGAACAACAGATATATATGCAGTTCAAATTGCAAAAGATGGCTTTCATGGTGTTTCTCTACAAGGTGAAAAAATTATTTCTCAATGCTTACCAAAATTTGATGAAGCAGGAGCAGTAAAAAAAGGTGATGTTGAAATGGTGGCAGCAGTTGTTCTTAAAAACTCATTAAAGGCAGGAGTATTTAGAAACATAAAAATAAAATAATATGGAGGTTTAAACAATATGAAAGCAAAAATCATTTTGAATCAACCATTAACACAAGATAGATATGGGCTTCACTTTGAAAAAGGTGAAGCCATTACTGATAATGAATATTTAATTAAAAAATTGAAGTCTAAAGGTGTTAAGGTTGAGATTATAAAAGAAGAAAAAACAATTAATGAAATGACAGTTGCAGAATTAAAAGAATATGCAACAGAAAATAATATAGAAATTCCATCAAATGTTAAGAATAAGGCTGATATATTGAAATTTATAACTAATTATAAAGAAGATAATGGTGATCCAAAGAGTATGCAAACAGATGATGGAGAAGAAAGCTTAGAAAAAACAGATAACGCTGATAAAAACTTAAATAATGATGATAGCAAGGATAAAACAAAAAAAGATGATAAAGTAGAACCTAAAGCAGAATAATGGAAAGGATGGTAGGGCATGAGATATTGCGATTATGATTTTTATAAAAAAGAATATGGGCGGAAAAGTGCCCGAAAATACTTTTAATATATTATCAATAGAAGTAAGTGCTTATATAAAAAGACATACTCATAATAGAATAAATGAAAATGATATACCAATAACAGTGAAATTTTGCACATGTTCGCTTATTGATAGAATAAAAAAACTAGAAAGTAAAAAAGGAAAAACTTCCGAAAGTGTAGGTTCATGGTCAGTAAATTATCAAGATAATTCTGAGGATAGCAAAGAAATGTATGACATATTGGTTAATTATTTATTATATGAAAAGAACAGTGAAGGTAAATTTCTTTTGTATAGGGGGAATTAGATGTGTTTGAAGATAGTATAACAATATTTAATAAAAAATATGATCCAGACAAAAGAGATTATTACTTTGTTAGAACTTATATAGTAGGGGTAAATATAGAAAAAAAGAAAGCAGTAAATGTTATTAAATCAGGTTTAGAAAATGCAAGTTCTGCAACGATTTATATTCCGATAGAGAATTTAGAATCAGAAGATAAAGAATATATATTACCTAAAAAATATCAAAGGTTATCAATAAAAGAAATAGAAAAATACTATACATTACAACCAGGAGATTATATTGTACAAGGCATTATAGAGTATGATATTGATGAGAAAAATACAGTTACAAAATTAAAAAATGAAGTTGATGATGTGTTTGAAATTTTGATTGTAGATAACAAACTAAAAGGAGGACTACCTCACTGGGAGGTGGCTTTAAAATGATACAGTTTCATGGCGAGTTCAAAATAAATAATAGTAATAAAATATTAAAAGAACATGGATTAGATGACAAAGGGTTTGTTCAAAAATACATAGACAACGAAGTATTAAAAAGATGTTCTAAATTTTTACCATTTAGAACAGGTGCATTAATGAACATGGGAATTCTAGGAACAGTTATAGGAAGTGGTATAGTTGCTTGGATAGGCGTAAAAGCTAGATATTTATATTATGGAAAAGTAATGGAAGGACCTGCACCTAAAACTGTTACAGATAAAGATTTAGTATTTTATGGTGGACCTCAGAGAGGTGCATTTTGGTTTGAAAGAATGAAAACATCAGAGGGAAAAGAGATTATTAATGGTGCACAAAAACTTGTAAATGGAGGTAACTAATATGCCAGAAAAATTAGAAGAAAAGAAATATATAATAAAAGCAATTAGAAAATATATTGCTACATGTCCATATTTGCATGATGGAAAAATTGGTGTGGATTATTTAGAAAATGAAATTGCATATAGTATTGAACCAATGCCAGTTACTCCTAAAGATACAGAGTTTATAGATGATTCGGAAATAAAGCAATTTACATTTGTTTTTGCAAGTAGAGAAAGTTATGGTCAAGAAACAATACAAAATATAATAAATACAGAATTTTATGAAGATTTTAGTGACTGGATAGAAGAAAATAATTTTAATGGAATTTTACCAGACATAGAAGGTATTGAAAGTATAGAATGTCTAAGTACAGGATATGCATTTCAAACAGGAATTGATACAGCGAGGTATCAGATACAATTAAGAATAACTTATTATAAAGAATTAAATAAAAAAGGAGGAATTATATAATGAAAAGAAGTTTATATGCTACATTTATGAATGTAGGAACAAAAAATGCTCCAGACTATGCAAGAATGGGCAAAGGAATTTCAGAAATGAAAGAAGCATACAATGCAGAAGAAGAATCAAATCAATATATTGATGAAGATAGTGCGACAAATGAACTTATATCATATTCTCCAACATTTGATGTAACGCAAAAATGTTATGTAGGAGAAAAAATATTTGAATTTGTTGATGAAAAAAGAAAAAATTTAGCAGTAGAAGAAGATGCTAAAACAGATTGTTTAAAAATTTATTTGTATAGCCAATTAGCAGAAAACGTATATGAAGCGGCTAAGATTAATACTACTATTGTTATAGGAGATTATGATGCAAAAGAGATTACTTATAGTGTAAAACAAAATGGAAATCAGATACAAGGATATGTTACTATAACTAAAACAACAGAAGAAGACGGAACAGAAACTACAAAAACAGTATTCACAGCAGGAAAATATGCTGCTTAAAATAAAGAATAGTGCTACTAAAATAAGTAGCATTATTTTTTATATAAATATGGAGGTAAAGATATGTCAGACGGATCAATTCGTATTATAAAAAAGAATATTTATACAATAGATTTAAAAGATAAAGAGGATAATGTATTTCATACATTACAATTCCACTTAGGAGATGCTAATTTTCCAGTTAAGGTATTAGAACTATATGATGATGCATATAAAGAAATATCAAAAATAGAAGAGAAAGAATCAGAATTAAAAAAGGAAATATTATCAGAAGGAATAACAGAAGTTCCAGAAATTGAAAGTATAACTGTTGATAATATTAAAAATATAGAAATTGAATTAAGTCCTGCTACAAGAAAATTTTATTATATGGAAGCAGAAGCATATGAAAGATTAAGAGAAATACTAGATAATTTTTTTGGAAGAGGAACATGTCAAGCAATTTTTGGGGATTATAATGATAAGGAAGAATTTGCAGATTTCATAAACAATTTATTACCAGAATTTGAAAAGATGGGAGTAAGAATTCAAAATATACAGCAAAATATGTATAAAAAATATGCCCCTAAGAAAAATAGGGTGATTTAATATGAGTGAATATCCTAAATATGCGGAAATTGATAATGAACTTTATGAAATTAATACTGATTACGAATATGCTTTACAATGTTTTAAAATAATTGATGATACTTCTATATCAGATATAGAAAGAGCGTTGACCATTATAAGTGTCTTATTCGGAAAAGAAAATAAAAATGGAGAGATTGTAGGAATACCAAAAAATTTAGAAGTAGCTTTGGAAAAAGCATCGATTTTTTTATCATGTGGAAAAGAAACTAAAAGTGTAAAAGATATAAAAAAAGACATGGACTTTGAATATGACAAAAGTTATATTAGAGCAAGTTTTATGTCAGATTATAAAATAGATTTAGAAAATACACATATGCATTTTTGGAAATTTTGCGAATTAATTACTGGACTAACAGAGAACAGTATCTTGAATAGAGTTAGAGATTTAAGAAATATAGATTTATCAGATTATAAAGATTCAAAAACAAGAACTAAGGTTCAAGAAGCAATGGAAAGAGTAGCTTTACCAGAAAATAATGAATATGATAAAGAAGATATGGAAACATTAGAAAATTTTAATAAACTGCTAGGAGACGACTAAGTATGGAAAAAATAAAGTGCCCATTTTGTGGATATAAAATGCCTATTACATTTAGCAAAGACGCTAAGTGCAATGGCATTTTTGTTAAGTGTAAAGGCAAAAATTGTAAAATAATATTTGAAATAAAAATAAATAAAAAACAAGTCAAGTAGAGCCATTATGAGCCGATGACTTACCTAAAAAGAAAAGAGGTGAGGAATGTGGCAGATGGTTCAATTCGTATTGATACAAAAATTAATAAAAAAGGTTTTGAAAATGGACTTAAAGAATTAAAGAAAGAAGCAGATCAAAAGGTTAGGCAATTAGAACAAGGGGTTTCAGATGCTGGAAAAGAAGTAGAAAAATTAAATGAAAAATTTAATAGAACTTCACAAGAATTATACAACACGCATCAACAAATGGACTTAGTTGCAGACAGAATTTTTGAATCATATAAAGAATTTGAAGGTGTTGGGGTAGTAGATTTTGACCAATTTATTCAAGATCAAATAGAATCAGATACAGAATATAAAAAATTAAAATTAAAACAAGAAGAATTAAATCAAAAAGTACAAGAATATGAAATAAAACTAAAAGGAGCAAATGGTAATCACAAAGAATTAAATGCGTCTTTAAAAATTGCAAAAAAAGAACAAGCAGATGTAAATGCAAAATTAGAAGAAGCAAAAAACAAATCTCAAGAAATATCAAATAAACTAAAGGGAGTTTCTAAAAATACAAAAAAAGTTTCAGTAGAAAGTTTAGGAATTGGTAAAAGTTTAGGCAATCCTATAAAAAAATTAGCAAAGTTTTCGGTAGCATTATTGGGATTTAGAGGGATTTATAGTTTACTAAAAAGCTCCATGAGTGAATGGTTAAATGGAAATAGTACAGAAGCAAAACAGTTACAAGCAGATTTGTCAAATATAAAGAATAATATTGCATCAGCTTTAGCACCAGTCTTACAAGGAGTATTACAAATATTCTATAAAATATTAGCAGTAGTTGGGGCAGTAGTAAAAGCATTTGCAAATATAAATATATTTGCGAAAAATACATCAAAAAGCACAGCTAGTGCAGCAAAAAGTTCAAAGCAAATAGATAATAATTTAGGATCTTTTGATAATATAGATGTTTTACAGAAAAATAATAATTCTACAGGTGGTGAAACAGGAGATATAAATCCTACTGATTTAAGTTCTTTGATGAAGCAGTATGAAGGATTAGCAGAAAAAATAAAAAATATATTTGCTTTCATTTTTGAACCATTTAAAAAAGCATGGGAAACAACTGGGCAGTCAGTTATAGACAGTGTCATAAACGCTTTTAATGGAACAAAAAATTTATGCGAAGCAATAGGCAGTAGTTTTGCTAAAATATGGACTAATGGAACAGTACAAACGACTATTGAATTATTATTAAAATCATTTGCTGATATATTAAATATTGTTGGAAACATAAGACAGGCTTTAGCAAATGCATGGAATAAAGACAATATGGGAGATCAAGTAGTTCAAAGTTTAGCAAATGCTTTTAATAATTTATTGTATATTATAGAAAGTGCTTTTGCAGTATTTGAAGAGTGGACATCAAGTGATAGCTTTCAAACATTTGCTAATAGCATAATGAGCATATTGTCTACACTAGGAAATTGGATTGAAAAAATAACTCAAGCATTAAAAGAAATATGGGACAGTGCAGGTAAAGAAACATTTTCAAAATTACTTCAAGCATTTAGTAAATTAGGAGAAGCGATTAATGCAATAATGAAATTTTTAAGTCCAGTAATAGATTGGCTAATTGCAACTATAAAACCAGTGATAAATGGTATAATTCAAACTTTAGGATTTTTAATTGACGCTTTAGGGGGAGTGATAGATTTTATTACTGGAGTATTTACTGGAGATTGGGAAAAGGCTTGGAATGGAATAAAAGAATTTTTTGAGGGAATATGGAATGCAATTTGTACGATAGTTCAAACTGTGTTGGATGCAATTTCTTCTATAATTTCAACTGTAATAAATGCAATAAATAATGTAATAACCAGTATTTGTACTGCAATAGGAAATTTTATTGGAAATATATTGAACTCTATAAAATTAGCTATTATCAATTCTATTTTACAAATTTATAGTAGAATTGTAGAAAAACTTAATACAATTAAAAACTTTATTAACAATATATTTACTGTTATAGGAACAATAGTATCAAATGTATGGAACAATATTAAAAATTCTATATTAAATACAGTTCTAAATATAGTAAATGGAGTAATCGAAAAATTTAATAATTTTAAAAATAGAATATCTAATATATTTAACAACATAAAAAGTGGTGTAATAAATATATTCAATAATATAAAAAATAGCTTAGTAAATATTGTATCAACTATGTGGACGGCCATAAAAGATAAATTCGGCAGTTTAGGAACAGCAATAGGAGATGCAATATCAGGAGCAGTAAAAGGAGCAATAAACTGGATTTTAAGTAAAATTGAATCTGTAATAAATGGTTTCTTTGGATTAATAAATAAAGGAATTGACATTATCAATGCTATCCCTGGAGTTAATATAGGAAAATTAAATATGCTTTCTATACCAAAACTTGCTAGAGGAGGTATTGTAAATCAACCTACACAAGCAATAATTGGTGAGGCTGGTAGAGAAGCAGTGCTGCCGTTAGAAAATAATACAGAGTGGATGGATATATTGGCAGAAAAAATAGCTAATATATTAGGAAATGGCATAGGAAGTAATGAGGGAAAAGAAATAGTATTAAAATTTGATGGAACGTTATCACAATTAATTAGACTATTGAAAATTGAATTAGATAAAGAATCTATTCGTAAGGGCGATAAATTAGTAATAGGAGGCATTATATAGTGAATGAAGATTTATTTTGGAGTGATTTTCTAAAAATTGACGGAGAAATATATAATATAAAAGTAAAAGTTGGCATAAAAAGGAATGCCAACTTTTTAGATAAATATGCAAATAGAGTAGATGATGGAGATTTAAAAAGAGAACTTATAGGGGTCTATTTTAATTATAAGAATATAAACTTTGAAAAACAAAGTGACAGTAATTATAATGAATATAATAGATTATATAATAAATTGACAGAACCAGAGGAATTTCACAATATAGATATTGCAGGATTTATTTTTAAAGCATATTTCAATAATGTAACAGATGAAATGTATAAATATAAAGAAGGAAGACCATACTTTAAAAATTTAACAGTTGACTTTACAGCTAAAAAACCAGCAAGGAGTTGATGATATGAAAACAAAGGCGAGTATTCAATTTGGATTAATAGATGTAACTGCAAAAGAAGATAGTTCGTTAGTAGCGAATAACAGGCAAAACTTTGTAGATTTAAACGACTTAAAAAAAGATGATCTAGAAGAAATAAAATATGGTACATTAGAAAAAAATCAATTTGCATTAGATGGTAGTTTTGAATTGATGCCAGAAAATTTAGAAAATATGTGTTGGTGGAGTAATGAGATGTCAAACGAAAATGGACAATTTGTTACTCCACTTATTTTAGAAATAAGTTTTACAAAAGTACATAGTAGCTTAGGGATGACTTTAATATTTAGTGAAACAAATGACTATTGTAACTTTTTAAATATCAAATATTATGATGCAAATAATGAGTTAATAAGCGATAAAGATTTTCATCCAGACAATTATAAATTTATTTGTAATAATATAATTGAAAATTATAAAAGAATAGTTATTACTTTTTATAGCACTAATAATCCTTGCAGATATTTAAAATTATATAAAATTTTTTATGGAGCAGACAAAGTTTTTGAAGGTGAAAATCTAATTAGTGCAAATATATTAGAGGAAGTTGATTTATTAAGTTCGGAAATAAGTATAAATACATTAGATTTTACTGTACACTCAGATGATGATGAATTTAATTTAATAAATCCTAATGGAGTTTATAAAGTATTACAAAAAAAACAAAAATTCAAAGTAACAGAAAAGCTAATAAAGCAAAATAAAAATATTGAAATGGGAACATTTTATTTGGACGAGTGGTCTAATGAAAAAGATAAAATTATGAAATTTAAGGCAATAGATTTAATAGGAGTAATAGATAAAACAACTTTTTATGGGGGCATGTATAAAGATATAACAGCTAATGAAGTTGTAAAAGAAATTATGATTTCAGCAGGTACAGAAGACGATTATGAAATACAAGAGGAATTAAAAAATATAAAATTAACAGGATATATACCAATATGTTCACATCGTGCTGCATTACAGCAAGTTGCTTTTGCAATAGGAGCAGTAGTAGATTGTAGTAGAAGTGATAAGATAAAAATATATTCTTTATCAAGTATAACAACTAAAAAAGAGATTAATAAGGGCAACAGATTTGAAGGTACAAGGCAAACTTCTCAAATGGAAATAGTTACAGGAATATCTATGACGTTGCATAATTACGAAAAATATGATGTTCCTCAATATGAAAATGACTGGGATATAAACTTAGAAGATTTTGAAGAATTATGCTCTTATACAATTACTGAATATGGAATACACATATTAACTTTTAATGAGCCAGCTTGGGATATAGTATCTGTTTTAGATGTAAGTACAAGTCAATTATCCAATGTGACAATAGATAATAATATTTTACAAAAGAATAATTGCAATAGTGCAACAATTAATTTTGACAAAGGCATTATAGGCTGGAGAATTGCAATAGGAATAGCTAAGGAAGTTTATGCAAAAACAATAGTATCTTCAATGAATGATGTATATTTTTCTTATGATGGTTTTTATGATAATAGGTACTATGTATCATCAAGAAAAAAATCAGATACTTCACAAATAGACCAATATAGAATAAGCTTAGAAGATAACTCTGTAATATCAAGCTTTGACAGTTTTGAACCAATTATAGTAGAACCAAATTTAAAGATTACAATTTATGGTCATAAATATAAGCATTCAGAAACGAAATATCAGGCAAATATTAAAGACGTTGTAAATGTAAAAGGAGATAATATTTTAGATATTAACTCAGCATATTTCATAAATACAAGAAATATGAAGGAAATAGGACATAATATATTAAATTATTATAACAATTCATATCTAGATAATTTTGAATTTATTTTAGATAGTGAAAAAGTGTCAGATTTGGTAGAAACTGATACCAATTTTAATCAAAATTTAATTGGTAATATAGCATCATTAGATATTGATTTGACAGGAGGATTTTTAGCTAAAACAAAAATTATAAGTAAGATTAAAAAGGAGGGAAAAGATGGATAGGTTAATTTTTGATAGAACTAGAACAGATGTAGAAGAGGCATTAGGTAATCCAAATTCTTCTCAAATGTTAAAAGGTACTTATAATTATATTGATATAAATAGAGTGGAAGAGTGGTGCAAATATATATATGAAGAATTAGAAAAATATGGATTTAAAGAAGAATTGGTTATAAAAATAAATTGGAGCATATTAGATTTTCCAACCAGAATAGAAATAGACAGAATTAGGACTAATATCTATAAATTAAAAGACTATTGTTACTCCTTATTGTCTGAAGAAATTGCATATAATAATACATTAGATTATCAACAAGCAAACATATTAGAAAAAGTATTATTTGATATAAATGAACATTTTAAAAATTTAACAATTATAAAAAATATAAAATATGGTATAGGTACAAATTTAATACAAAATAAATATATAACATCTAAAGTAGATACCGAAACTTTGGGAGAAAATTACATTATAAATATGAATATTAATATAGGTGCAACACTTATAAAAAATAAATATATAGAAATGAAAGGAGCGTGATAAAATTGGCATACGGAACAGTTTACATTACAACTCAGGGAGCAATTTTAGCTGCCAAAACATTAGAAAGCAAAATATTAAGGTTCTCAAAATTTATTGTAGGAGATGGGAAATTAGCAAGTGAAGATATAGAAACTATAAAAGCATTAACAACATTAATTAATTCGAAATTAAGTTTTAATGTTACAAAAGTTTCAAAAGATACAGATACACAAGTTACTGTAAGAGGATTATTCCAAAATACAGATGCAGAAGAAGGATTTTATATTCGTGAATTAGGATTGTATGCAATAGATCCAGATACGAAGAGTGAAATCCTTTTTGCATATGTAAATTATGGAGAAGAAGCGGAATACATAAATAATTCTATAACTGAAAAGAAAGAGAATTATTATAAAATGATTATTACAGTTGATAATGCTCAAAATGTAGAGATAACAGTAGATCAAAATACTATATATATAACAGAAAAAGAATTTGAAGAAAAATTGAATGAGTTATCAAAAACTTATAAAGGTACGAATATAACAGCTCCAACAATTAAAGGATTTGGAAAAGTTAATAGATTATATGGAAAAACAGAATTGTCATCAAATAATTTGACATGTGTATCAGATAAACATATAAACTTATTTAACATAAATGATATAGTAAGCGGAAGTATTGATTCGTCTACAGGTGCTAGCAGTACTTCAGGAGGTTTATATATAACTCAAAACTATATAAATGTAAAATCAGGTACAACATATGCGAATAGCAATGTTGAGGGTCTGCTTAGAATTTTTGAATATAACAATAGTAAAGGACTTATAAAGACTTTTACAACTAATGATGGAACATTTACAACATCAGCAACAACTAAATATATAAAGATTCAAAAAGGTACGCCTTTTGGCCACAATTATAAATTAGAAGAGGGTTCAGAATCAACAAGTTATTCAAAATTTGAAGAAGGCGTTATTAAAATAGTAAGCAAAAATGGAGAAAATACAAGCACAAAATCAATAGCATGTAAGCCATTGTGTTGTTTAAAGGATGCTGAAAACAATGTGATTGCACAAGATTATATTGATTTTACAGAAAACAAGATTCATAGAGAATGTGGGTATATAGCATCATACAATAATGAAAATATAACCACGGATTATATTAGTAGCACAGGTAGTTTATCAGCAGGAGCAACAGTTGTATACAAATTACAAAATCTGTCAGAAGAAGATTTTAATTGCAATGATGGAATTGTGCAATATGACAATCAAACAACAATATATAATTCAGATGACGCAAAAATGGAAATAACTTTAACACAAAACCAGATGATTAGCAATATTAATAAAAATATAAATGATATACAACAAGGGTTAAATAATACAAAAATTTTAGAACTTAATTTTGGAGCATTGCCTAACAAAGGAACAAAAAGCATACAGCATGGTTTGAGTAATGTTGAAATAGAATATTTTTATGCAAAAGCAAAAAATCAAAACGGAACAAGATTAACAATCCCACACGCGTCAGTAGGAGGAGGTACAGTTGAAATAGGGGTTAATAATACTGAATTAAGTATTACGACTGCAACGGACAGAAGCAATTACAACGCAACTGCTTATATTATTTATAAAGAAAATTAGAAACAGCCTAAGGTTGTTATTTTTTTATGGAAAGGAGAAATATTTTGGAAAGTATATCAATAATAATAATTTCAATTGCAACTTTATTAAATGCAATATCAACAATTATTAATTTTGTTGGAAAAGCAAAGAAACCTGTCGACAAAATAGTCGATAAAAAATTTAAAGATGCATTAGAACCGATAAATGAAAAATTAGATAATATGAATCGAGATATAAAGAAATTAGACAAAAACCAATGTATGAATTATTTGGTCGAATTTATTGAGGATTCAAAAAATGGTATTCCGAAAGATGATATACAGAAGAAAAGAGCAAGTGAAGTATTTGATCACTATACATTGGACCTTCATGGAAATTCATATATTCATGATGGATGGTCCCAATATGTAAAAAAATAGGAGGATTAAAAATGAAAAAGAAAATAATAATATCAGTTGTAACGCTTATATTAGCTGTTACAGCTTTAATTTTTGGAATTAATTATACTGACGAAGATGTAAACAAAATAGCAGATGGTGTTGAAACTATTGTAAATATTATTGAAGATAATATTTCAACAACAGAAATATTAGAATTATCTGAAGAAGATGAACAAATTCTTGAAGTACAGGAAACTGAAGCAGAATTATTTGAAGAGCAAGGAGAGATAGCCTATAATGGCTCAGACAAAGCACCAGATGTTAAAGTTGGGGATTATGCAGGACTTACATACTACAGTCAGGCAGATAGTAGATGGGCCAATAAGATGTACAGCTCAATAGGAGATACATCACAAACTATTGCAAGTTCTGGTTGTGGCCCAACAGCAGCAGCTATAGTTGTTAGTTCAATAAAAGGTAATATATCGCCAAATGCGGTAGCTGATTTATATATGCAATACGGCTACAGAAGTGCTAATAGTGGTACATATTGGTCAGCTTTTAAATGGACAGCAGATGTATTTGACATTGGATATAGTGAAACCTCTAATATTAATACAGCTATTGAAAAAGTAAAAGATAATAATTATGTGATAGTTAGCTGTAATCAAGGACTATTTACATATGGTGGACATTTTATAGTAATTGTAGGAATAGAAGGAGATACTTTAAAAATATATGACCCGTATTTATATGTAGGTAAATTCGATACATCAAGTAGAAAAAACAAAGTAGAAGTAGTAGGGAATACAGTATATGTAACTATAGATAATTTTAGAAACTATGCAAATGCTAAACAATATTTCTGTTTTAAAAACGATAGAACAGATGTAAAAGAAAATACAAGTACTGTAACGATTAACAATGAGACAAAGTCGAGTGTTAATAATGTGAATTATCAAGTAAAAGTAACTGCTAAATCCGGATTAAATATAAGAACAGGAGCAGGAACTAGTTATGATAGAGTAGGTGGATATTCTAAAAATAATACAGTTACAATAATTGCAGAAAAGAATAATTGGGGTAAAACTAACATAGGTTGGATATGTTTAGATTATACAACTAAGCTGTTCAATACTGTTCAAAAAATGAACAGCTATAAAATAGGTAAATATAAAGTAACAGCTTCAATATTAAATGTTAGAACAGGAGCAGGAACAAATTATAAAGCAAAAACTTATAATCAATTAACTGTTAATGCTAGACAACAAAATAGAAATTTAGGAAATTATTATACTAATGGTTATAAAAAAGGTGTAGTATGTGATGTAACTAAAATTAATGGTAATTGGGGATATACTAGAAGCGGCTGGATATGTTTAGATTATTGCTCAAAAATATAAAAAACATTTGATTGTAAAATTTGACAAAATTATTAATACTTACTTATAATATTTGTAGGCTTTAATTTTAATAAGGATAACTTTTGAGTTATCCTTAAAAATTTATTCAATATCATTTTTAGATTTTTTATTATACATTTCATTTTGCCATTCTTGAATTTTTAAGAACTGCTTATGTAGTTTTCTTTTATTTAATTTAGATTTTACAATATTAAAAATTAATTTTATCATAAATATTCTCCTTATAACGATATTTAGTTATTATATATCACACATAACGAAAAAACGCAATAAAAAACAATAATAATTTTATTTTTTGTGTATTCGACAACATTCGACATACTAAATTAACATAATGTAGTATAATAATATCAGGAGGAATAATATGAAAACTAATGTATTATTATTAAGAAATAAAATAAGATTAGAACAAATGATAAAAAATAATAAAAGTAAAGCAGAGATAGTAGCACAAAGCAAAAGATTAGATAAGTACATATTGGAAGAATTTAAAATTATGAATCAAATAAATCTTTAATATTGACGTCAAGAGCATTAGCAATTTTACAAAGCGTTTGAATTGTAGGATTGCTTTTTTTATTGTTTTCAAGATCTCGTAAATAACTACGAGTTATTTTCGTAGTCTTAGATAAAAAATATAAACTAATATTTTTACTTTTTCTGATTTCTTTGATTTTAAAAACTAACATATCTTTATTATTAATATTTTAAAGAATAATATTCATATTTAATAGATGGCTCTGGTAGAGCCATATTGAAATTACTAAATTATGGTATATAATATGACAAGATTTGGCAATTAAATATTAGAGAAATTAAAATAACAGATTTACATAATTAACATAATATGGTAAAATTATATTAAGAGATGTCTCTAATATTTGTAAGGAGGAAATATTATGAGATTTAATCTGTTTGAAAAAATATTATTTAAGTTACTAAAAAAATATAGTTTTAAAATTTATAGGATGGGAATAAATGATTATTTTAATTGGATAAATAAGGATAAATAAAATGTTATTAATTTGTTATTAACAATTAAAATTTTATGAGGGGGAACTAAGAGTTATAAAGTTGAATAAGCCTTATAAAATCAACACTTCTGACTTATGACAATAATTTGAGAAAAAATCAAAAAAGTTAGTATTGATACATATATATATCGTAAGGTTTAATAAAATACAATTACGTAAACATAGAGAAACTAT
>CAMSMU010000013.1 GCA_947061115.1 uncultured Clostridium sp. | reverse complement strand
TTGCATGTCTTATGTGCGCCGCCAGCGTTTATCCTGAGCCAGGATCAAACTCTCATATTAAATTTTGATTTTTTACTTCGTTTTAGTTTCTCAAACTTCTTTGATACTTTGTCGACGTACTTCTGTACAATCTCCTTAGTATCTTATCGTTTTCCTTCTATAACTTGTAACTAATCAAAATGTATTTACTTTAATCAAATTTCTTTGATTGTTTTGAGTTCGTGCTCATTATTTTTTACTTTTTTGGTAGTACTTGACTACCGCAATTTTATTGGTTTCTCAAAAGATTCATTATTTACTTTTCAATGTACTTTTTGTTCCTAATTTTATGTTAGAACGCTTTTAATTATACTATAATGAATTACAAATGTCAACAACTTTTTTTAAATTTCTTAACATTTTTAGGGTAAAATAAAAAATTAGTTTTTGTTGCCTTTATTTTTTAGTTGTACCATCTTAACTAATTCATTTGTACTATATTTTATACTACCATATTTGAATATTTTAGTCAATAGTTTTTTTAAAAGAATTTGCATACACTTTTTGGCATTTAATACTTATTATAAAATTACTTTTTTATCCTATCTTATTAGAATAATTCTCGTACATATTTCTACCATTTTACAAACATACTTCCGTGCTTTAGTATATTTTTTCATTTTTTGGAAATAATTATCTTATAATATATTTTCTAAAGGAGGTTCTTTCTTTGATTAATAGGGTAGAAATTTGTGGAGTTAACACTTCTAAATTACCTGTACTATCAAATGAAGAAAAAGATGAACTTATAAAAAAAATTAAAAATGGAGATAAGAAAGCTAGACAAGATTTTATAAATGGTAATCTAAAGTTGGTACTTAGTGTTATAAAAAGATTTAGATGTAGAAACGAAAATGCTGATGATTTATTTCAGGTTGGATGTGTTGGATTAATAAAAGCAATTGATAATTTTGATTTATCTCAAAATGTTCAATTCTCAACATATGCTGTGCCTATGATTGTTGGTGAAATTAGAAGATATTTAAGGGATAATAATCCTATCAGAGTTAGTAGATCTATTAGAGATCTAGCATATAAAGCTTTAATGGTTAAAGATTCTATTATTAAAGAAACTCAACAAGAACCTACAATAGATCAAATAGCAAAAATACTTAATGTAGATAAGGAAGAAATTGCTTTTAGTTTAGATGCCATACAAGATCCTGTTTCTCTTCAAGAGTCTGTATATGGTGACAGTACAGATAATATTTATATAATGGATCAAATTAGTGATAAAAAGAATACTGATGAGAGATGGACAGATAATATAGCTATATCAGAAGCAATGAAAAAACTAAATGAAAAAGAAAAAATGATTATTAATAAAAGATTTTTTGAATGTAGAACTCAGATGGAAGTAGCTGAAGAAATAGGAATTTCTCAGGCTCAAGTATCTAGATTAGAAAAAACTGCAATTAATCACATAAAAAGATTTTATAAATAATATAATGTATTATTAGGAGGTCTTTTATGGGGCAAAAAGGTATGGATTTTAGACATAAGGAAGTTATTAACATTAAAGATGGTAAAAGATTGGGATATGTACAAGATGTATGTGCTGATTTACAGTCTGGTAACATTACTTCTATTATTGTTCCACGGTACTTCTAAAACTTTTAGTTTTTTTGCTGGATCCAATGATGTTGTTATTGAGTGGAGTAAAATAAAATGTATAGGTGAAAATGTAATCTTAGTAGAAATATAAAAGAGGGAATATTCCCTCTTTCTTAATCTAACATATTTCCACAATTGTTACAAAATTTAGAATTTGATGGATTCATATTTCCACATTTCTTACACATTTTTTGTGCTGTTTCTGTATTCTTTTCTTCATTTACTTGTTCTATATTTTCACTAATTTTATCTGTTTCTTGAACTTCTGTATTTTGTACTGTTTGTTCTGTATTTGATGTTGTTTCGTTATTTTCTTGTTTTTTCTCATATGGATTATAATTTTGAGATGAACCATCTCCTGGATTTTGCCATACTGAATTTGCTACTCCATTTGTTGCTCCTCCTGTTGCCATATTCATCATTCCTATCCCCATAAATCCATTTGCTGCTCCATTTGCATTACCTGCAGCATTCTCTATTGCATTAGCATATGCTGATGTCATTCTTCCTTGTTGCATATATGTATTTGAACTTAATTCATATTCATTTATTTTCTTTTCTGATTCTTCTTCTAATGATACTGATTCTACAGCAAAGCCTACTAGTTTTAATCCTCTTCTTCTTATTTGTTCATCAAATACATTTTTGTCCATCATCTCTTTCATTTCATCTGTTTGACTTGGCATCTCTAATACTGGAATTTTGTGTTCTGAATTACCTAATTCATTTAATACATTTTGAAATGCTGCTAAAACTTCACTTCTCATTTGCTCTAATATTGATGATTTATAGTATGTTTCTGCTGTTCCTGATACTTCTTGCATAAATATTGCTGGATTATCTATTTTAAATGTATATGTACCATAACAACGTATTTTTACACTTAATGGTGATATTGTATTTGTCATTCTATTTGGTATTGGATGTGACCAGTCTTGAAATGGTATTGGTGTAGCTGTTCCAAATTTATTATCTACTATTTCTTTTATATTGAAGAAATATACAGCTTGTTCTTTTGATGTTCCACCATTGTATGTAAATCTTAGCCACATTTCTTTAAAAGTGTCTTTAAATTGTCCTGCAAAAAATGATGGTGTTGATGAACTGTCAAATGTATATATTCCATCTTCTGCTGTTGCATCTATTATTTTTCCATTATCAAATATTACTGCACATTGTCCTGGTGCAACTATTATTGTACTTCCATTTGATATAACTCCATTTGGTGTAGTTTTTCTCATCATTAATATGTCATTGTTCATATTATCACAACGGATTGCCTCCTTCCATTGATCTCCTAATGTGCTTGATATCGCACCTGCTGCTGCTTTAATTAGTCCCATAATTTCCTCCTTATTTTTAATTTTTTCTATTCAAGTTTGATAATACCCAACCATGATCTTCTGTTGTTATTACGCTATTACAATATTCACATCTTCCTGCTGATGTTACTTTTGTAGGAGCTCCACAGTTTGGACAGTTTGTTGTATTTAATCCTTCATCTTGTGTATTTGTTAGCATTCCTGTTTTTCTTATAAATGTCAATGTATATGTATGATAGTATTCGCTTGTTTTGTTGCCCTTTATTACTTTTTTAGTAGTAGCATCTATTATATAGTCTCCCATTCTTGAGTTTAAGTCTACTTTTAATATATCTTTTCCTCCGCTTTGTTCAAAAGATAAAAATCTTACCCAATTTACGCATATTCTTTCCATAACATTTATTTGATTATTTTTAATATACCCTTCTAGTTGTTGTCTATGCTGTTCAAATAGTTCGTTTGATTCAAAAGGTATTATCTTTTCCCAATCTCTGTCTGTCCATGCATTTTGCAATTTTACAAATACTTCTCTTGCAAATGATTTAAACTCTTCTTCATTAAATTGTTCATCTATTTGTTTTATTTTTTCTATTATTTGATTTTCATTATATACTGTTGTATTAATATTGGTATAATTTATATGTGTGCTTCTATTATGATTTTTTCCATTAGCTTTAGCTAGTGCAATTATAACTATAATTACAAATATAACAAAATACCATCCTCCTCCTATTATTACTGTATTGGATCCTCCATAACTACTATAACTACCCCAATCTGAATCCCAACTTGATTCAGAATCCCAACCTGAATCCCAGCTTGATCCAGAGTCATAACTTTCAAAACTACCAACATCTGCATATGTAGGCAAAGCATAAACTACTATAAGCAATATGGTAGTAATTACTATTTTAATTGATATTTTATTTAGCAATTTTTTCATTAATTTCCTCTTTTATTTTCTTTTTTTATGATTATATATAAACATTTTTATCAAGTCAAGATTTTTGCTTTATAGTTTTTATAATTATATTTACTTTTTAA
Source organism: uncultured Clostridium sp. (assembly GCA_947061115.1). GTDB lineage: Bacteria > Bacillota > Clostridia > TANB77 > CAG-508 > CAG-793. The sequence continues at coordinate 25,812 of CAMSMU010000013.1, read as the reverse complement.
ATGAATATTTTATATTTATATTATTTAGTTATTATTTCTTGTATATTTTGCCAATATTCTACGTCCCTATTGGCACCCATTGGCAGTAGAAACCCTTTGCTTTACCAGCAAAGGGTTTCTACTATTTTGTTTTTACTGATTATTCTCCAAAGTAGAGTAAAAATCTTATTGCAGATTCTTTTCTTATTGCTCTTCTGGCAGATTGTATTACATTATATTGCTCAATTATCTCATCTTCTTTTAATCTGATAACTTCTGAATAATACTTTTTCTCGATAGGATATTTTTCCATCAAAATTCTAAATCGAGCTATATCATCCTCTGCCTGTTCTCTTCTGTTGATTGCATCTGTTATTATTTCTAAATTATTTTCTTTTTTGTATTTGGGAGTTACTAATGTGCATAAGCATATAATTATTAATGATGAAATTAATGCACCTGTCATAGTAAAAGCCCATGAATCAAAGAACTTTTTGTTAGTGACTAAACAGTATGCCCCCCGTCCTGCAATTAAAATTACTAAAATCAGTTTTAACATTTCTTTTTCCTCCTACATGATGATTTGCTTATTTTTTGGTAACACTATAGTGGAGAAACTACATTCCACTTATAAGTAGAAATAAATTCAAGCAGGTTAAAACCTACACTAATATAATTATACTATGAATTTACATAATTTTCAAGTATGCTTTTATTGCTATTAATTTTATCCTGTCTTGCTAAGTATTTCTTTTTTCATTTTATTTATTATTTTCTTTTCTAATCTTGATATGTAACTCTGAGATATCCCTAACATATCTGCTACTTCTTTTTGGGTTTTTTCATTTCCTGTCTTAAATCCAAATCTTAATTCCATTATATTTTTTTCCCTACTATTTAATTTAGATATGGACATTCTAAGTAATTTTTTGTCTACTTCATCTTCTATTCTTCTTGAAGTAATATCTTCATCTGTTCCTAAAATATCTGACAATAATAATTCATTACCATCTCCATCTTGATTTAAAGGCTCATCTATAGATATTTCTGTTTTTATTCTATTGCTTCTTCTTAAGTACATTAGTATTTCATTTTCTATACATCTTGATGCATATGTTGCAATTTTTATATTTTTGTCTGTGTTAAATGTATTTATTGCTTTCATTAGTCCTATTGTTCCAATTGATATTAGGTCTTCTATTCCAATGCCTGTATTTTCAAATTTTTTTGCTATATATACAACTAATCTTAAATTATGTTCTACTAACTTCTTTTTTGCATTACTATCTCCTTTTGATAATTTTTCTATTGCATCTGCCTCTTCTTTTGCATCTAGTGGAGGTGGAAGATTATCGTTTCCTCCTATATAAAATATATTTTCAATATTATTATCTTTTTGAATGTACTTTGCATACATTTTGTTTATTAATTCTAACATTTTCATTTTCTCTATCTCCTTCTAATAATTCCAATCCAACTAAAGCACTATATTCTTTACTAATTTTTTTATCATATATACCAATAATTACATTTTCAGAATACTTTACAATATCTCCAAATGTAATTTTTACAAAATCTGGTTTTATTCCAATTAACATACCATTTTGATTTCCTATTGAATTGAATGGAATTATTCTAAATTTTATATTTTTAAAATTTTCATCACCTCCTAAAATATTATCTAAATCCATATTTTCTAAATTTCTTATTTTATTTTTTTGGGCTATTATTACTGGTGTATTAGTTATTGGATCTTTTAGCATATTACCTGAATCTACATATGCTTTTAGCTCTGATTTTTGCTTATTTATAACTATTTCTATTTTCCCAATCATATCCTTTTTCTTTATTTGCCTTTTATTTATATGAAATGATATTTGTATTAATATAAATCCTAAAATTCCTGATACTAATGTTACTTTCATAGGATAAGTTCCTACCAGTACACCATTTCTAAATGATATACTTTCTGGACTTATAAAATACAAAAGTGCTAATGCACACCCTCCCATTACAAATGATGTTAAATAAAAAAGTAATATTGATTTACACATTTTTTTTGTATTTTGTGGATTAAATGCTATATATATCATTATTATTGATAAAAGTATTTTCATTAAAAAGCTTGAATATATTGGTATTATATTAAGATATGCTATTATTGCATATAATCCGCCAAATGCACTTGAAAGCATTATTCTTATTTGACTCATTTTTACTTTTTGTATAAATCCTGTAGCAAATAATATTATGTAATTCATTAATATATTTTCAATTAGCACTATATCTAAATATACTGTCATATTTTCCTCACGTCATTATTTTAATATTTCTCGTTTAAAAAACTTGTCAAATTTATGGACAAAAAAATAAGAAATGAACGACATTTTTCGTTCATTTCTTACATTATATTAATGATTGGAATTTATTTATTTAAGCTTTTTGTTTTTTAAGAATGGTGGTATATCAAGATAGTCTGTTCCACCTGTTTCCCCACTTGGTACTGGTGTTGATGATTTTGTTGGCCATGCTGTTTTTCCTATAGTTGTTTCTTTTGCTCCAGGTTCTTTATCAAATCCTGTTGCTATTACTGTTATTACTATGTCTTCATCAAGGCTCTTATCTATAACAGCACCGAATATAATGTTTGCTTCTGGATCCACACTTCTTTGTACTAATTCAGCTGCTGTATTTACTTCATGTAATCCTAAGTTTTCTCCACCTGTTACATTTATTATAACTCCTCTTGCTCCTTCTATTGTTGTTTCAAGCATTGGGCTTTGTACTGCTTGTTTTGCTGCATCTTCAGCTCTGTTCTCTCCTGATGCTCTACCAATTCCCATATGTGCCATACCTGTATTAAGCATTATTGTTTTAACATCTGCAAAGTCCAAATTTACTAAACCTGGTACTTGTATTAAATCTGATATACCTTGTACACCTTGTCTCAATACATCATCTGCCATTTTGAAAGCTTCAACTATTGATGTTTTTCTATCAATAACTTGTAATAATTTATCATTTGGAATTACTACTAATGTGTCTACTTTTCCTTTAAGTCCTTCTATTCCTCTTTCTGCTTGTGTTAGTCTTTTCTTTCCTTCAAAAGTAAATGGTTTTGTTACTACTGCTATTGTTAATATACCCATTTCTTTTGCGATATTAGCTACTATTGGCGCTGCACCTGTTCCTGTGCCTCCTCCCATTCCTGCTGTAACAAATACCATATCTGCGCCTTTTATTGCTTCTGATATCTCTGCTTTACTTTCTTCTGCTGCTTGAGCTCCTATATCTGGATTTGCTCCTGCACCTAACCCTCTTGTTATTTTTTCTCCGTATCTGTATCTTTGTTCCAGCTTTAGATAATAGTAAGGCTTGTCTATCTGTGTTTATTGTTACAAATTCTACTCCTTCTATTCCTGAGTCTACCATTCTATTTACTGCATTATTTCCTGCTCCACCTACACCTATTACTTTTATAGTAGCTGCATCTTCTGTTCCATAACTTTCATCATAGTTATTGTTATCCATCAACATAAAGCTTTCCTCCTAATATATTTATTTTATGAATAAAAAAATTCTTTAATTTTTTCTAGTAGATTTCTAAAGAATCCATTCTCTGAATTTATGTCTAAACTACTAGATACATTTTTGGCAAATGGTCTTGATGCAATATAGCCTACTAATGAATAAGCTGTTGCATAACTTGGTTTTATTATATTAGCAATTTTGTTATTTGCTATTTTTACTGGTATATTTAATATAATTCTACCAACCATATCACTTTTACTTATATTGCTAATCCCTTGCCCTGTTACTACTATTGTATTTATGTTTTGCTTAATTCCTTGATTTATTATATCTTGATTAACCAATTCAAACATTTGCTCTATTCTTGCTTCTATTATTTCTACAATATTAGAACTTTTTATAATTTTGTTTTCATCATTTTTAGTAGTATTTAATATAACATCTGTATCATTATCTATGTATGATTTTAGTGCTAACCCATATTGCCTTTTTAATCTTTCTGCCTCTTCCATAGATATATCTAAAACAACCGAAATATCATTTGTTATACTTTTTCCTCCTAATGGTATTGAATTTGTATAAACATATTTATTTCCATTGAAAACTCCTATGTTCATTGTTTCTGCACCTATATCTAGAAGCATTACATAGTCTTTTTGTTCCATATAATCCAACACAAGATTCTTTTCTGCAAGTGTTACTGGAACCATTCCATCAATATCTACATCAACTTTTTTAAATATACTTGTGAGCGTTCTTATATAGTCTTTATCTGCTAATATTATTTGTGCGTTTAATGTAAATTTACTACTAAAAGTTCCTATTGGATCGTCTACTACTTTGCCATCTTCTAATACGAATTCATTTGTTACTATGTCTATTATTTGTTTACCTTCAGGTATATCTATATCTTTAGATTGCATTATAGCAGATGATACATCTCTTAATGATATTCCTGAATATTTATCTTTAGCTTCTTTTGTAACACTATTTTGTACAATTGTGACATACTTTCCTGGTATTGTTATATATGTTGAGTTAATTTTCATGTTCATTTCTTTTTCTGCTTCTTTTATAACATAAGATATTGAATCGCTTAATGATTGTTCATTAACTATTTTTCCTTTTTGTATGCCATTGCTTTTTTTACAAGTGCTACAAACAACTTCAATCTGATTAAAGTTATTGACTTCTCCTACTACTAAGCTAATCTTAGATGCACCAATGTCAATACTTACAATTATGTCACCTATAGCCAAAGCAAATACCTCCAGTTCGTTCTATTTTTTCTAGTATGCATATTATTATATTTTTATAAAAAAGTCAATAGAGTTTGAAATATTTTTGTCATATTTTTGTAACTTTTTTGTAATAATGTCGAATTTTAGTTTTTATTACTCTTTTCTCTTAATTCTTTTGTTTTTTTTGATACTTCATTAAGATAATGTCTACGTATAATTCCCAAATTATTAAACATTCTTCCTACAAATACTACTATTGCTGCTAAATATATGTCTACATTTAATTTTTCGCCTAAATAAGTTAATAATATTGATAAAAAAGCATTTACAAAAAAACCTGATATAAACACTTTCATATTAAAATTCTTTTTTATATTAGAAGCTATACCTCCAAATACAGAATCTAATGCTGCTACAATTCCTATTGCTAAATATTTTGATGCTGTATATGGAATAGTTGGTGATAAAAATCCTAATAATATTCCTAATATACAACCTATTATAATTGATATTGCCATCATATTACTCTCCTCCTTTCATATATTTGCTTTTTATTTCTCCATTGTATGCTTTTATCTCAATATTGTTTTTTTGTTCTAGATCTATCTTCATCCCATTTGCCTCTGTTTGATCTACATATCCGCTATTTTTCATACTAAGAGTACTCATTAAATATTTTGAATCTCCTATTGCTTTTACAACATATGGTGAAGATAATCTTACATCTCCATACATTACTATTAAACCATCATTTACTAATACAATATCTGTTAAATTTATTATTCTATTATCATTAATAGATATTGCTTCTGCTCCTGCATATTTTAGTTCGTTTATCAGATTAATTAGATCATCTGCTGTATATGTATAAAGTGCTTCTTCTGTATCTGTTAGTCTTACAATCACTCCATTTCCTGTTACATCTGTTAACCCTAATAATGTTTTTGCTTGTTCCAATTCTTGATCTAATATTTCCGTTGTTTCTTTGTTTTCATTTATTGCTGTAACATATTCCTGTATTTTATTTTTGTTCTCAGTATATTTTTCTATGGTTTCTTCATATTTTGATTTATAACTTGCAATTTGTGTTTTTAGTTCATCTTCTCTCATACCTTCAATGTCTAATTCTTTAGATTCTCCCACTGTTCTAAATTGTATAAACATGGATGCTATTAATACTATTGCTATTATCCCTGCTGTTATAGAAAGTATAGCTAAATCTTTATTCTTTATATTAAATTTGATTTTTTTAGATTTTTCCAAAATGTCATATTCCTTTCCTATTTATTTTTAGTTTTAATACTTTTCTGTGTTATTGCACCTGAGAATTTATTTATTTGTACATTATTTGATTTTTTTGATTCTACACCTATTGATCTTGATTTTAATAAATATGCATAACCTCCTGATCTCGTAATTGCTCCATATAAGCTTTCTTGGTTTCCAATTGCCTTTATTATAAATGGTGACCCTACTTTATTTCCATTTATTTGTATTACATTCCCTGCACATGTAATAGATGTTGTATTTACTATTCTTTCATTATTAATAGATATTGCTTCTGCTCCTGCATTTGATAATTCATTTACTAGAAGTTTCAAATCTCTATCATGTACTATTAGATTGCTTAAATCTATTGATGTAGTTTCTGTAGAACTATCTGTAACTGTAATAGTAATTCCTGTACCTGTTACATCTGTTAATCCTAATAACATATTATACTTTTTTAATTCTTCTTGCTTTTCACTTGAACTATTATCATCTTTACCTGATGTTTGTCTTATTTTTTCCAATTCTAATGTGGATTTTTCTAATTCATGTTCTGCCCTTTCTGATTTTTCTTTCCATTCTAAAAGATTGTCCTTTAACTGGCTATTAGCAAAACTTAATGATACTACTGACCCCTCACTTTTCATTGTTCTAACTTGTACAGTTATTGACATTGTTAAAACTATACATATTATAGTAATTATTATATAAGTACTTTTATTTTTCACTTTATTCCTCCTATACCTTTTCTCTAAAGAATGGATATTTTTCATTTAAGTCCATATCAATTATTATTTCACCTTCATGATCTTTTTCTTTTTCTAAAATCACTTTTAGGTATAACATTCTTGTATCTAAGCTTGTACAATCTCCTAAATATGCAGTTTTACCTTCTGATTCTAAATATAACTCATAATTATTATCATTTTCTATATTAATAGTTGTTATTAGATTATCTATTTTATTAGATTTTGCTGATGATATTATTTTTATTACCATATTTAATTTTTTTAAATCACTTGCACATAGCCTATTACCTTTTTCTATTTCTTCCTCTTTTGTTTCATATCCTTTTATCTTTGAGAGTCCTTCTTTTGGACTTGCTGATATTTCTAATATATATCCTTGATTATCTATATATGCATATGAGCTTCCATATTCTAACATACAGCTTGCTGTTCTTTCTGTAACTATTATCTTAATTGTATCTGGTAAATTTCTTCTGATTTTAATATTTTTTATGTATGGGTTTTCCTTTATTAACTTTTCTGTTTCTTTTGAAGATACTTTAAACATATTTGTATCTTTTTGTATATTTGATAAACTTATTATTTGTTCACTTGAAATCTGATTATTTTTCTCTACTACTATATTCTTTATATTAAATATTGGAGATAGCAAAAAGAATATTAATAATCCTAATATAGAAATTACTAAAAAAGATATCTTTAGTAAAAATTTTATTTTTGCCTTTTTCTTTATCTCTTCCTCTGTTTGTCTTGCTTCTTTACTTCTCTTTGCTCTCTTTTTATTTACTTTTTCTTGTTCTTTTTGAATTTTACGAATTTCTTTATCTTTTGTTCTTCTCTCTTTAACTTTTTCTTTTTTTATTCTATTTATTTTCTTTTTGCTTATTGGTTTTGTTTCTTTTGTTCCTATAAAATGTTCTTCTTTATTAGTTTTTTTTATATTTTCTGTTCTTGTTAATTTTTTTCTAGACGGTTTTGCTTCTTCCTCATAGTTAAAAATACCTTTTTTTTCAATTGGTTTATTTACTGTTTTATTTTTTTTCTTATCTTTAACTTTTGGCATTTATTCCACCTTTTCTTTTTCTATATTAGCTCCTAAAGCTTTTAGTTTTTCGTCTATATTCTCATATCCTCTTAATATATATTCTATATTTTCAACTCTTGTCTTTCCTTCTGCCATAAGTCCTGCTATAACTAATGCAGCTCCTCCCCTTAAGTCCTTACTCATGACATTTTTTCCATACAATTTATCTACTCCTGTTATTTCTATAGATTTATCTTTCTGAATTATATCTGCTCCCATTCTTACAAGTTCTTCTGTATATTTAAATCTATTTTCAAATAAATTTTCTGTGAGTATTGACTTTCCTTGTGATTTTATAAGTACTGCTCCAATTATTGGCTGCATATCTGTTGGGAAACCTGGATATGGCTCTGTATTAATAGAAATTGGTTTTATTTTTTTAGGTGATTTTAAATGTATTTTATCTCTGTTAATTGATACATTACATCCTAATTCTTTAAGTGAATATAATACTGTTAATAGATTTTCTGGATTTGTATTTTCTACTGTCACATTTCCACCTGCTCCTGCAACAGCACAAAGAATTGTCCCTGTTTCTATTCTATCTGACATAATTTTATATGATGCTTTATGTAGTTTTTTTACACCAAATATTGTTATTTCTGATGTTCCAGCTCCATATACTTTAGCCCCCATTGAGTTTAAGCATTTAGCTAAATCCTTTATTTCTGGTTCTTTTGCTGCTCCAGTTATATGTGTTGCTCCTTTTGCATATACTGATGATAGGATAATGTTTTCCGTTGCTCCTACACTTGGAAATTTAAGTTTTATCCTCTTGCCTATAATATCTTTACATGTGCAATGAATCTCACCATCATTTTCATCTATTGTGATTCCTAACTTTTTAAATGATTCTAAATGTAAATCTATTGGTCTTGCACCAATATTACAGCCTCCTGGATATGAAAATGTTGCCTCTTTGAACCTTCCTATAATTGCACCTGCTAATACTACTGTAGAACGAAGTTTATGCATTAGATCTTTAGGAATAGATGTTTTATTCATATTTTTACTGCATATTGTTATTTTATCATTATTCCTTACTACTTTGCAACCTAATATTTTCAATATTTCTAATGTTATCTTGGTATCTTCTATGTTTGGTATATTATAAAGAGTTACAGGCTCCGGATTTAGTATTGTTGCAGCAATTATTGGTAATGCAGAATTTTTAGAACCTGATGCCTTTACTTTTCCAGAAAGTTTATTTCCACCTTCAATTGTGTAAGTTAACATACTATATCTCCTTTCTTAACTGATATATAGTATGTTAATTTATTTTTTTATGTTACATTCTATTTTATGCTATCTGAGTCTTTTAATTTTATAGACAAAAGTTTACTTATTCCGTTTTCTTCCATTGTAACTCCATATACTGTGTCCGCTGCTTCCATTGTTCCTTTTCTATGTGTAATTATTAGGAATTGAGTAGTGCTACTAAATTTCTTCAAGAATTCTGCATATCTGTATACATTTACATCATCTAGTGCCGCTTCTATTTCATCTAATATGCAAAATGGCGCTGGATTTATTTTTAGTATAGCAAATAATAACGATATTGCGGTCAGTGCCTTTTCTCCACCAGATAATAGCATCATATTTTGCAATTTTTTTCCTACTGGCTGTGCTTTTATATCTATACCACATTCTAATATATTGTTTTCATCTTCTAATACAAGTTCTGCCTTTCCGCCTCCAAATAATTCAGTAAACACTTCTCCAAAGTTTTTGTTTATTTGTTTAAACTTTTCAGCAAATTGCTTTTTCATTGTACCAGTCATTTCTGTGATCATATTTCTTAATTTTGCCATTGTATTTTCTAAGTCTAATCTTTGTTCACACATTGTTTCATATCTTTCTTTTGTTTTCTTGTATTCTTCTATACTGTCTACATTTACACTTCCTAATGATTTTATTTTACTATGTAATTCATTTACTTTTTTTTGTGTAACTTGTATATTTTCTGGTTTTTTATAATCAGTAGCATTATTAGGTGTTATTTCATATTCATTCCATAATTCATTAATTATGTCTGATATATTTTGCTCTACATTAGTTTGCTTTATATCTATTTTTGCTAATTGTTCTTTTATATCTTGAATTACCTCAAATTGTTTTTCTATATCTTTTTCTATATTATTTAATTTTTCATTTTTTTCTGTTCTATTATTTTTTAGTTTCTCTGTTTTTGAATGACTATTAGCTACTTCTTCTTTAATTTTTTCAATATTTAATTCAAATTCTGCAATTTTTTCTACTAAATCATCATTTTGTTTATCTAATTCAATTATTTGTTCTTGTTTATTTTGTATTGATTTTTCTTCACTTTCTATACTTTGATCTATTCTATCTAATAATTCTTGAACAGATGCTGAACTTTCATCAAATGATGATACTGATATTTTTAAGTTTGTTACATCTAAATTTAAATCATCTATATATTTTTGTTCATCTTTATTAAGTCTAGTAAATTCTTCTACATCTTTAACTAGATTGTCAATATTCTGTGTGATTTCTTGAATTTCTTTTTCTATTTCTTCTTTTCTTGATATATTTTCTTCTTTTTGTTTTTCTATTTCTTCTATATCACTATTTAATTTTTCTTTTCTTTCAATAATACTATTTATGCTTTCTTCTAGTTGATTTAGTTTTTCTTTTTCTGTTGCATATACTATTTCTATTTGTCTAAGTTTTTCTGTGTTTTCTTCCATTTCTGTGATATTATTTTCACTTAGCACCTTATCTTTTTCTTCATTTAATCTTTGTATTTCTTCTTCTAGTTTACTTATCTTTAATTCTAATTTTTTTATTTCTTCTTTTCTACCTAATATATTTGCGACTTTTTTATTAACAGACCCTCCAGATATAGCTCCTGATGGATTAATCATATCTCCATCTAAAGTTACGATTCTAAATGTATAATTATTTGATTTTGCAACTCTTATAGCAGTTTCCATTTCTTCTACTATAATTGTTTTTCCTAATAAATTCAGAACTATTCCTTCATATTCTTTTTTATATTTTATTAAATCTGATGCAATTCCAATTATATCTTTTTCATTTTTAATTTTTTCTATCTTTTTTCCATGTACAGAAGATATTGGAAGAAATGACGCTCTCCCTAAGTTGTTTTTTCTTAAGTATTCAATCATAATTTTAGCGTCTTCTTCATTTTGTGTTACTACATTTTGTAAACTTGCACCTAAAGCCATTTCTATCGCTGTCTGGTATTTATCTTCTGTTGATATAATATTTGCAAGTACACCATGCATACCTTTTTTTAAGTTGCTGTCATTTTCACAAGCTTTTAATATTTCTTTAACAGATTTAATGTATCCCTCTTTTTCCTTTTCTGTTTCTATTAAGAAGTTATATTTTGTTTTTTTCATTCTTTGCTCATCTGTTAAATTTGCTATTTTAATGTCATACTCTTTTATTGTTCTATCAAGTTCTTCTTTCTTTTTCTTTTCTTCTTCTAGTATTTTTTCACTATCTTTTTTCTCTTTTTCTATTTGTAAAAAGCTATTCATTATTTCATTTTTGTTTGTTCTTTTCTCATCTAGCTCTGATATTTTTTGCATTATTTCTTTTTCTGCTTGCTTTTTTCTACTCTCTAAGTTTTGATATGTTACATCCTTTTCTGTAATTTCGTTTTGTAGTTCATATCTCTTTTCTTTATATTCTTCTATTTTCTTCTTTTTTTCTTCTATTTCAATTTCTTTACTTGATAATTTTTGAGTTAATTTTCCAAGCTCTTCTTCTTTTTCTTTAAGTTCTTTGGTGAATTTTTCTTTATTAGTTTCATAGTTTTCTTTTCTTTCAATTTTACTATTTTTTTCTTCTTGTAGATCTTTGATACTTTGATTACTTGATGTTATTTCACTTTCTAATCTGATTTTATTTTCTTTATTATTAGATATTCTCTCTTTACTAACATTTATATCTGAATTTATTTTTTCTATTGTATTTTTACTTTCAAATCCTAATGTCTGCAAACTTTCTATTTCTATTGAAATTGTCTCTATTTGTCCTTTTAATTCATCTTTTAACTTTTGCATTAAATTTAATTTTTCTTCTTCTTCTTGATTTTGATTAGAAAATATTTCCTTATTTTTAGTCAATTCTTCTAATTTTTCTTTATATTCATCTATTCTATATAAAAATAAACCTATTTCAATGTTCTTAAGTTCTTCCTTTAAGTTTAAAAATTGTTTCGCTTTTTCAGATTGTAATCTTAGTGGTTCTATATTTGCTTCTATTTCAGACAATATATCATTTATTCTTATTAGATTTACTTTTGTCTGTTCAAGCTTTTTTTCAGATTCTTCTCTTCTAGATCTATATTTTACAATTCCTGCTGCTTCTTCAAATATACGTCTTCTATCTTCAGATTTATTACTTAAAATATCATCTATTCTACCTTGTCCTATTATAGAATACCCATCTTTTCCTATACCTGTATCCATAAATAATTCTAGTATATCTTTTAGTCTACAAGGTGTTTTATTTATGAAGTATCCTGTTTCTCCTGTTCTGTATAACTTTCTGGTTATAGTTACTTCTGAATATTCAACTGGAAGAGTTTCATCTTCATTGTCTATTATCATATTAACTTCGGCAAAACCTAAAGATTTTCTATTTTGGGTTCCTGAAAATATTATATCTTCTGATTTAGCACCTCTAAGTGACTTCATACTTTGCTCGCCTAATACCCAACGAATTGCATCAGATATGTTACTTTTTCCTGATCCATTTGGTCCAATAACTGCTGTAATTCCTTTTTTAAATTCAAAAACTGTTTTATCTGCAAATGACTTAAATCCTTGCATTTCTAATCTTCTTAGATACATTTGCTTGCCCCTTTAATTAATATATTTTTTTATGTATTTTACACCATCTTCTAATTTTAGTATATTATCAATATTTTTGTAATAATTATTTAAACTTAAATTGTCACTTACCTGCTTTATTGACGCTACTGGTGTTTTGTATATGTCTGCAATTAAACATACAGAATGAAGTTCCATATCAAAAAGCACCTTTTCTTTTATATCTGTTTTTGTGACAAAACACTCTGCAGTATAGCATGGTATATTCTCCAATTCTGGTATTAATTTTAGTTCTTGATTACCTATATCCATACTATATTTTTCTTCATCTGGTATATTCCATTCTAAATTATATGACCTATTTACATTAATCCATGTTCCTATAGGTGTATCTGTTGAACCTACATATCCTATATTTATTATTAAATCTGGCTTTTCATTATTTTCTAAATATTTTACAAGTCCTATTGCTGTTTTTTGTTTTCCTATTCCAGTTGTAATTAATGTTATGGTTGTTTCATCTATTTTTGCTTTATATAGTTTTTCAATTTTCTCCATATTTAGTGCTTTTGCTATCTTTTCACTCTCTTTTTCCATAGCGCAATGAATTAAAACATTTTTCATGATTAATATTGTTTCCTCCTAATTAAGTGACACAATTTCTAATATGATATCATAAATATATTGTTTTGTCATTAAAATTTAATATTGTTTTTGCATTTTTTATTGTTTTTTACGTTTCTAAATGATATATTATTAGTATACAAAGGAGAAAATTATGTTTGAAGAAAAATATGATTTTTATAGTCCGACTAACTTAAAAATACATGATTTAGACAGTTCTATTAAAGACCATCTTGTAGTTATGGATAGTTTAGATATGTTTACTAAAAGACATAGTGAAAATGTTGCAAATCTTACTGGTAGAATTTGTGAATATATGCACTGTAACAATCAGTTTACTATTCATTGTATTTTAGCTGGATATCTTCACGACATTGGGAAACTGTTTATTCCAAAGGAAATAACTAATAAAACATCTAGTCTTACTAATGATGAATATGAAATAATGAAAACTCATACTACTTTAGGTTACAATTATTGTATGGAAGATTTATCTTTAAGACCTTATTCAGATGGACCTTTATATCATCATGAATCTTTAAATGGTACTGGATATCCAAGAGGACTTAGAAAACCAGATATACCATATTCTGCACAAATTATACGTGTTGCCGATGAATATGATGCAATTGTTACTAAAAGACAGTATACTACTCACGTTAATATTTCACTAACTTTAAAAGAGCTTATTCAAGATACTTTGCCAAGTAGTGATATAATTGCTCTTGACCAGTTAAAACAAAATGAAAGATTAGGAAAAATAAATCCTAAACCTTTAAAAGCTTTATTTAAAGTTGTTGTTGATGATACTCTTTATGAAATTAGTTGTGTAATGAACTATGTAAATTATATTAAAAATCAAATTAAGAGATTAAATACTATACAAAAATATGAAAAGAAAATGAATTTATCAAAAAAAGCAACTATGAAAGATTATTATAAAACTGGCATGCAACTTCTTTTTCAACAAGGTGAAAATTTTGAAAATTATAAGCAAGTTCTTGATGAATATAAAAACGCATTAATTATTAGAGAAAAAAGAATTGATGATTTATTTAATGAAATTAAAATAATAAAAAAATTGAAAGTATAAATATAGAAAAAGGTATTAACAAGTGTTAATATCTTTTTCATATATTTTTAAGCATAAAACTATTTAATAACTTTTTCTGCAAAGCTATTATTTACAATTTTATCATATGGTGCTTTTTTAGTTAATTCTCTCGCTTCTGTCATTATTAATTGTAATTTTTCAAATGATTCTTCTTTTAATATTGGATTTTCATTCCATGCATCTATGTCTTTATAGCTTTGAACTGATTTTTCAATTGATTCTACAGTTGTATCTGGAAAATAGCTTTGAATTACTTCTGCTACTTCTCTTGACGTATGTTCTTTAACCCATTTTTGTCCTTTATATATTGCTCTTGTAATTCCTTCTATTATGTCTGAATTTTTTTCTATATAACTCTTTCTAGCACAATATGCTGTATATGGCACCTCTCCTGCTGCTTCTCCTACTGATGCTACAACATACCCTTTTTTTGAATCTTCTGTCATTGAGGCTGTTGGCTCAAAAAGAGTTACATATTGAGCATCTCCTCCTGTAAATGCCCCTGCCATTAAGTCAAATTTAATGCTGTCGTCTAATGTTAAGTCTGTTTGTGGATTAATACCATTTTGTTTTAATACATATTCTAATGTCATATATGGTACTCCTCCTCTTCTTCCTGGAATTACTACTTTTCCTTTTAAATCATTCCATGAGAAGTTGTCTGCTTTTTCTTTACTTACTAAAAACGATCCATCTCTTTTTGTTAGTTGTGCAAATACTTCTACATAATCTTCTTTTCCTTCATTATACACATATATTGATGCTTCAGGTCCACACAAGCCTATTTCACATTGACCTGATAAAATTGATGTCATTACATTGTCTGCTCCTTGTCCTGTTGTTATTTCAATCTTTATTCCTTCTTCTTCAAAAAAACCCTTTGATATTGCAACATATTGTGGAGCATAAAATACAGATCTTGTTACCTCATTTAAGTTTATAGTTTTTAGTGATCCTGTTTTGTCATTATTTTTAGTAAAAGCATATGTTACTATACAAGCTATTATAAGTACAATAATTACTCCAGAAATTAAGTATTTTTTCATATTTGTTCTCCTTTCTATTATTGAATGTTATAACATTCTTTTATATACTATTCGCTTTTATATTTATGTGTAACTTATTTATAGAAAAAATTAGAGCCGCTAAAGCGACTCATCATAATACATTTTAATTTCTATTTTTTGAAAAAGCCTTTTCTAATAGTACAATTGAACCATACATAAAAGTAGCAACTATTGCTAATATTATAACTCCTGTCATTACCAAATCTAATTTAAAAACTTGGCCACCATATACAATTAAATATCCTAATCCACCTTTTGATACTAAAAATTCTCCGGATATTACACCTACTAATGATAACCCAATATTTACTTTTAAAGTATTAAATAAAGTAGGTATATTTGATGGCATTACTACTTTAGTTAATATCTGCCATTTACTGGCATTAAAAGTTCTTGCCATTTTTATTTTTTCTTTATCTGTATTTATTAATCCATTTAGAATGTCTAATATTGTAACTATTAATGAAATTGCGAGTGCCATAACAATTATTGCAGGCATTCCTGCTCCAACCCATATTATTATTACTGGTCCTAAAGCTACTTTTGGCAAGCTATTTAATACTACTAAAAATGGTTCTGATACTTTTGATATAAATGAAGACCACCATAAAATTACAGCTATTATTAATCCTAAAATTGTTCCTAATATAAATCCTGTTAATGTTTCTATAAGTGTTATTTTTAAATGTTCTAACAAATCATTTGATGATAAATTTAAAAATGTTTCAAGTATTCTTGATGGCTGACTCGTTATAAAGCTATCTATTTTTCCCATTCTAGCTAAAATTTCCCATACTGCAATAAATATTAGTATAATACTTATTTGTGTTACTAATATTGATATTTTCTTTATTTTCACTTTCTTAAGATATTTTTTTCTATCTTTAGAAATTTCCTTATTATTATTTTTAGGTTTTATCATATTGTTCTAGCTCCTTCCACATCAAGTTAAAATATTCACTGAATTTAGAGCTTTCTCTGCAATTTAGTGGTGTTCTATTATCTATATTAAATTCTATATTGTATATTTTTTTAACAGTTGCTGGTCTTTTACTTAGAACAACTACCCTATCACTCATACTAATAGCTTCAGATATGTCATGAGTTACCATTAATACTGTTTTATTTTCATTTTTCAATATTTTGTATATATCTTCCGTTACCATTAGTCTAGTTTGATAATCTAATGCTGAAAAAGCTTCATCTAACAATAATATATTAGGTCTAATTGCTAATGTTCTAATTAGTGCAACTCTTTGCCTCATTCCTCCAGATAATTGAGTTGGGTATTTATCTTTAAATTCATAAAGGCCATACTTTTTTAGTAATTCTATTACATATTTTTGATTTTCTTCAGTGTTATTTTTTTGTATTTCTGATCCTAAAATTACGTTTTTGTATATAGTTCTCCATTCTAATAAGTTATCTTTTTGGAGCATATATCCTAACTTTCCATCTATGTATACTTCCCCTGATGTTTTATTTTCTAGTCCAGCAATTATAGATAGAAGTGTAGATTTTCCACAACCACTTGGCCCTATTATACTGACAAATTCACCTTCTTGTATATTAAAATTTATATCTTTTAGTGCTTCTATTTCTCCGTTTTCTGATTGATATTTCTTGTCAATGCCATGTATTTGTAAGATTGTTTTTCTTGCCATTTCTTCCTCCAATAAAAATTATCTTACTTTATATTATGTTATTTATTGTAATTTGGTTAACTAATTAATTTGACTTTTTATGTAGAGTATAATATAATATTATTGTTAACATAAGTGTTGCAATATCCTAGTATGCTAGGAATAAAGAAAAGGAGATTAAGCATGAACACACAAAACAAAAAAGTAATAGCAGAATTAACAGGTAAAGAATTCTTGCAGTTACTTGAGAAAAGCAACATTCGGAATAAAATTTCTGAGAGTGTGACGGTTAAAATCGTGTCAACAGAAAAAGTACTGAAAGATGTAGACATTAAAGCAGCGATGGCAGAAGAAAATCTAAAAAGCATGTCCTACGCAGATACTGATGAAAATAAGGAAGTTGACATGCTGGAGGAGGTAACATATCTTTTGCGTGACTTTGGTATACCTTTCCATTTAAAAGGTTTTAACTACATAAGGTCTTCTATATTGTTAGCTATTGAAAATCCTGAGGTGTTAGAATCAATAGTCAAGATATTATACCCTACAATAGCTAAACAATATAATACCACTCCAACAAGAGTTGAACGCGGTATACGGCATGCAATAGAACGTGCATGCACTGGAGGAAACCTTGAAAAGATCACGGAAGTTTTCAAGTATTCCATAAGCAGTAAAAAAGGTAAACCTACAAATGCAGAGTTCCTCGCTGGTTTGACACACTACTTAAATTTGAAATTAGTAACAGGAGGAAATTTGGATTCAAATACTGATGTAAATGCACACATGTTGAAGGAAGTTTCAGATCTTTTACATTCATTTGGAGTATCCTACAGTATAAAGGGATATCAGTATATAAGGTATGCAATATTGCTGGCTATTGAGGATCCTAAAATATTGGGATCAATATTCAAGGTAATGTATCCTACAATAGCCAAACAATATAACACTACTCCGTCAAGAGTTGAACGTGGGATACGGCATGCAATAGAATCTGCATGGGATAAAGGATATTCTGAAAAGATCAATGAAGTTTTCGGGTATTCCATTAACAGTGATAAAGGAAAGCCTACAAATGCAGAGTTTATCGCTGGTTTAACAGACTACTTAAGACTTAATTGTAACATCTGAGCAGTATATGCTAAAATCTTAATATCACAACATATCTTGTTTTCTTTAAATGGTATAGGGAATAACTCTCTATACCATTTTTCTTAAATTTATTTAGTTATTTTTGAATTCTTATAAATCCTAAACTTTTCAAATATTCTATAGCCATTTCTTGTAATTTAATAGGATCTTCATAAGAATCTTTTAATACATTAATCTCTTTTATAGCTTGTTGCCATTTTCTCTCAGTTTCTGAATCATTAGAGTTCATGAACCATAGCTGATTCTTCCAGTTTTTTAATTGTATATTTAATATATATTCTTTCATATCTTATTTAAACCTTTCATGAATTATTATAATATATCTATACAATTTTTACAATGAAATATTTTATCTATTGTCAAATTCTTTATCCTCTATCTCTTTTGATTGTGTCAATGCATTTAGTGTATTTTGTAATGATAAAAGTGCATCTTCACTAGATATTTGATTATTTGCCTTAATTGAAATAGACCTGAATTTTTCTAAAATTTCATACGCTTTTTCTATTGCAAATGCCTTTTCTTTGGACTCTTCGCAATGCCTATGAATAGTATTTATATCATGCATTACTTGCTCTTTAGTAGGAAAGTACACTTTAGCTGTGTCAGTTAATACTGTTGGATCTTTTCCAAACCTACTAAAGGAATAATCATCTCCATATAATTCATAAACAAAAGTCCCCCCATTTTGAAAATTAATAGTTGCAATAGATTTCGTTCTATCATTTAAATCTTCTAAAAAAGATATTACATCTTTCTCTGTAATTGCTGCATTCCCTTTATATGATTCATTTTCATAAGAAAAATACCCTTTACTATGAAAATCTTCAAATTTTTCCTTATCTTCAGTAAGTGATTCCATCATTGATTTTGCTTCTTTTTTTAACATAATTATTACTCCCCCTTTAATCCTTTTAATCCATTTGTAGAAACTTCTGATAAAATATTACTATCAAATGAAAATATCATATTTTGTTCTTCACGATTTCTTTTTAAGCTTAAATCTATAAGCTTATTAAGTAAATCAGTATACTGCAAACTTGTTTCTTTCCATAAGTGAAAAGATAAAGACCCTGGTATTGTATTAACTTCATTTACATATATATTTCCTGTGTCTTGATCTATTATAAAATCTATACGGATAACTCCTGAACATCCTAAAGCTTTAAATGTCTTTATGCTTAAATCTTGAATAGTCTTCTTTGTGCTTGCATTAATGTCTGCTGGTAACTTTAATACTCCTGCATTCATAGATTTTGTTCCACCTATTTTTTTTCTTCCAGATATATATTTGTCGTTAAAACTTAAAATCTCATCAGTTTTTATAGGTTCTTCGCATTCTGATACTTCTGAAAACTCATAATCCCCAATAACAGAACAATTGACTTCTTTTATATTTTCAACTGCTTTTTCTACAAGTATTTTTATAGAATAAATAAATGCATTTTCTATTGCCTCTATTAATTCTCTTTTATTTCTTGCAATTTTAATTCCAACGCTTGAACCTAAGTTTATAGGTTTAATTATTACTGGATATGTAAATTCTTTTTCTATTTTCTTTACTATTTTTTCTGTATTATCTTCATATTCCTTTATATTAAAGCATTTACAATCTAAAACTGGAATATTATTTTCTTTTAGTATGCACTTACAAACATATTTATCCATTCCAGAGCTAGAGGCAATAACATCACATCCAACATATGGGATATTGAACATTTTTAAATACCCTTGAATAGTTCCATCTTCAACATTTGTTCCATGAACAATTGGAAATGCAATATCTATATAGTCATATATATTGCTTTCATAAAATTTTTTGTTGCATCTCATTAAATACACCTTGTCCCCTTTTTGCGCCAATGTTATCTGAGCACTTATATGTATTAAATTTTCTATATTTTTATATTGATTTATATCTCCTATATGACTTCCACAGTACATTTTGTTATCTTTAGCTATGTATATTGGTATAACATCATATTTGTTTTTATCTATGTTTTCAATAGCTTGAATGGCAGTGATTATAGACACTTCATGTTCTACACTTTTGCCTCCAAATAAAACTCCTAATTTAATTTTCATAATAAAATCACATCCTTTCATAAATTGTAATTATCTGGTAAATCATTTTCTAATAAAGTTGTTATCTTTCCTTTTATATTTAAATTTAAAATTCGCTCTATACCTTCTTCGACACTATTTACAGTAAATACTCTATTTCGGTTAAATTTGCTAGATTGTATACCTTTTAATATATAGGTGGCTTGTATACTATTCACTAAAAAAACATAATCACAAACATTACAAATATATTCACCTAATTCAAAATTGTATTTTTCTTCATCTTTTCCTAATTCTACTAATCCTGGTGTTATAATAATTTTTGTACCTTTAAATTGTGCTAAAGTATCCAAAGCTGATTTTGAGCTAACAGGATTAGAGTTATACGAATCATCTATAATGTTTAAATTCCCATGGGGTATCAATTGTAATCTATGTTCTACATTTTTAATTTTTTTTACTTGAAAAGCAAGTTCTTTGATTGAGATGCCTAAATTGTTGCTAACTGCAATTGCTCCTGCGATATTTACTACATTGTGAAGCCCTATAAGGTCAGTTTTAAAGTCTATTTTTTCATTTGAGGTTTTATCAATCATTGAAAAAGTTGAACCATTAGATGATGTTTTTATATTATAAGCATTGTAATTTAAGCTGTCATTCTCTATTCCATATGTTATAATGTTTTGTTTAATATTTTGTTTTGACAGATATTCATTATTAAAATTAAGAAATATCGTTCCATTGTTCTTTGTTACACTGTCTGCTAATTCTAATTTAGTTTTTATAATATTATCAATACTTTTAAAATTTTCTAAATGTTGAGGGCCTATTGAAGTTATAATGCCAAATTTAGGTTTAACAATATCACAAATTTCTTTTATATCATTAGGTTTTGTGGCACCCATTTCACATATAAAAATTTGATGGGTTGGTTTTAAATTTTCTCTTATTGTCTTTACTACTCCCATAGTTGTATTATAGTTTTTGGGTGTAACCAATACTTCATATTTTTTTTCTAAGGACTTCGCTAAAAAATTCTTTACACTTGTTTTTCCATAACTTCCTGTAACTCCAATTACAATTAAGTTAGGCATGTGAGACAATATTTCTTTTGCTTTTCTTACATAATGTTTTCTTCTAATATATTCAATTGGAAAATTTATAAAATTTGTTATTATACAAATAATTGGTGTTAATATGTTTAAAATGCTTAGTTTGATGAATATATAATTTCTATAATAAAATAACATTACAATCACAATTAATATAATTTGTGTAATAAACATTCTTATAACTCTATTTGTAATTTCAAATTTTACTTTTGTTTTATTTTTAGGTATACTATAAAAAATTGAAATGCCCAAAAGTATAACAGTGAATATATTGCAACCAATATTATTAAATATAAGTAATATTGTTGCTATTATTATTATTAAAATTTGAATTATTATTTTTTTCGCATGCTCTTTTATCCAATGTATATGCTTAGCAAAAAAGTATGAATTTAACTGAAACATATGCATATAAAAAATCAATAAGATAAATAGATTTATTAAATATTCTATAGTAATTAATATTTTCATTAATTTTCTCCTTTTAAGAAAGCATATATAATTTTATTTACATATATAGGATTTTCTAAAAACACATAATGTGAACAATTTTTAACTCTTATAAGTGCTGAATCTGGAATTAATTTCTCCATAATTTCTCCATCAGTTACAGGCGTAGCTGTGTCTAGCTCACCCCATATTAATAAAGTAGGCTCTTTTATATTTTTTAAACAATCTTTAAGATCAGTATTTATTAGTTTTACCAAGGTCTGCCTCATTATAGGAGTAGCATTTCTGTAGTCTTCAGAGCCAAAGGAGTTTTTTAATTTTAGTAATAAATTAGGACACAAAGCTTTAATTGGTTTCAATTCTAAAGTTTTTTTGCATAACTTAAAGGTTTTTACTTTAATTTTCTGCATAAATGTTTTTTTATGAACAATTCCACTACTTCCCATTAATATTATTTTATTTACTTTAAAGTTCAATTTCTTTCTATTCATTAATTTTATAATAATTTTTCCACCATTAGAATGTCCTATTAAATCTACATTTTTTATATTTTGCTTTCTTATAAATTCAATAATAAAATCTACGTAATTGTCGACATCCCAACTATTTATAGGTTCTTCTGATTCCCCACACCCTGGCATATCTAAGCAATATACACATGCATACTTAGAGATTTCATTAATAAGAGTCATATAAGTACTAATTGTAGTTCCCCATCCAGGAATTATTAAAACTGATTTACCTTTTCCCTCTTTTATATAATTTATTTTTAAATTATCAATAATTGTTTCCATTTAAAATACATCCTATTTAATATTTTTCCTAAAATATAACCTAAACATATTTTATATTCTTACTGGTTTTAAATCAACTCACATAAATTCACATTACTTATAAAAATTCACATATAATTCATATTTTTATTGACTTTATCTATATTAAAAAGTATAATTATATATGGAGGATTATAATTATGCAAAATAAATTTATAAGATTAAATACTAATGATAATTACCTTTCTTTTGGTAATTTACTTAGAGTTATCAAAGAAGAAGCAAATAATAATAATTCATTTGTTCAATCTGATTTATTTGCTGTAATTTTTAATACATATGATATTGCAGACAGTACAGTAAACAACTACTGTACAGGTCTTCGATCTATAAATTCTAAATATAAAAACTATTTTGAAGAAATCAAAGACAATTTAAAAAAAGATAAAACTATTTTAGTTATTACAATTTCAAAAATAATAGAATTAATTGAAAATAGAGAAATTGATACAAATAATATTACAATATCACAAATTAATGATAATGTTCACTTAAAACATATATGCAATAGACTATATACAATAAGTAAAAATGATTCAGATGTAAGTATAAAATTATCAAACGATTTATATAAATATTTAGAAGAAAACAATTTATACGATTTTTTTGTGAGAATATTATTTTATGTTATATTAGAAAAAAAGCAACCTATATTTATAAATGAACAATTAAATAATGTCATTGAAAAAAATATATATGATACTAATATATCTGTTAAAGATATTCAAGAATTTATTAAAATACAACTAAATTCAGGAATATGGTCGATTAGGGGAATAAAAGAATTGGCAAAAAAGAAAAACCCTTTTGCATGCTTTGAAATAGCTTCAATGGAGTATTATGGAATAATCTCAGGGACAGCCAGATATGGAGAGGCATATAAATATTATAAAGTAGCAGCAGAAAATAATCATCCAGTAGCCAATTGGGCAATTGGATATTTATATTATAAAGGACATATAGGAAGCAAATCTAAAAACGATTTATATATAGCACTAAAGTATTTTAATAAAGCTAAAAGATTAAATTGTTCTAATGCTTTTAACAGTTTAGGATTGATTTTATTAAATGGAAATATCAATCATATCAAAAAAAATAAAGATAAAGCTATTGAAATGTTTAAAAAAGCTATTTCTTTAGGAAATGTATATGCATATAATAATTTAGGTAGAATATATGAAAGTGATAAAAATTATAAAGAAGCTTTTGAATGTTATATTATTTCTGCTAATTTAGGGGAAAGTTGGGCACAAAATAAAGTAGCAGAATTTTATAGAAAAGGAATAGCTACCAATAAAAATTTAAAGAAAGCCTTTGAATATTATTCTTTGTCTGAACAAAGTCCTAAGTTTACTCTATGTTCATGGTCAAAATACAATTTAGCAAAGTATTTTTATGAATATGGAAATTTAGAAATCGGAATAAATCAAAATCTTAATAAAGCTATAGAATTATTAGAAAACGTCTCAGATGAATTAATTGAGGCATGTGAAGAACTAATTTATATTTATTATAAATTTTATTTAGATAGTAATAAAAATAATAAGTTTTATTTAGAAAAGCTCTACTCATATAAAGAAAAATGTGAAATGAATGTAAATTATAATGACAAAATTAGAAGCAGAATAGAAAGAAAAATAAGTAAAATATATGATAATATCAAGCAAATAAATATTAATTTATAGGCAATTACTACATTATTTTTATGAATTTTCTTGACAAAAATGTATATAATATATTAAAATACTTTTTAAATAAAATTGCGTTTGTACAGTACAAAGCTTTTAGAAGTTACTTATGAGAGAACAAAGGTCTTGGCTGAAAGCCTTTGAAGGTCAACCTAAAAAGTGAAACATATTGGAGCAATATTAATAAAGTGGTGAATTTATTTTATATAAATTTTCAAGCTGGGTGGTACCGCGGAAAATATTTCGTCCCTGCATTATATGCATGGATTTTTTTGTTGCCTAAAATAATACCATGTATGTAATTATTAAATTTGGGAGGTTTATTATGAATGAATATTTAAAGTATAAGTGTAATCAGATTAGATTAGAGGATGTTGGTAAACAAGTTAAAATTAATGGTTGGGTTGAAACTATTCGTGATTTAGGTGGTTTAGTTTTTCTTGATATAAGAGATATGTATGGAATAACTCAAGTCGTTACTTCTGGAAAAGCTGAAGATGTTGATTTTGCATCACATATCCCTATAGAGTCTTCCGTTTATGTTTGCGGAACTGTTAAAAAACGTGATGAGGATACTATTAATCCTAAATTAGATACTGGATTAGTTGAAATTAAAATTGAGAAAATAGAAGTTTTAGGTAAAAGGACTTTAAATCTTCCATTTGAGATAAATAGTTCTCAAGATATTAGAGAAGATTTAAGATTGCAATACAGATTTTTAGATTTGAGGAATAATAAATTAAAAGAAAATATTGTGCTACGTGCTAAAGTATTACAATTTTTAAGAAGTCAAATGATTTCTCAAGGTTTTTTAGAAGTGCAAACTCCTATACTTACAAGTTCTTCTCCAGAAGGTGCTAGAGATTATTTAGTACCCAGTAGACTTCATCCTGGAAAGTTTTATGCACTTCCACAAGCACCTCAACAGTTTAAACAATTACTTATGATATCTGGATTTGATAAATATTTTCAAATCGCGCCATGTTTTAGAGATGAAGATGCAAGAGCTGACAGAGCTCCTGGAGAATTCTATCAGCTTGATATGGAAATGTCATTTGCAAGTCAAGACGATGTTTTCAGTGCTATTGAACCTGTCATGTATAATACTTTTACAGAGTTCTCAAATAAAAAAATAATGCAAAATCCTTTTCCTAAAATTTCATATAAAGAATCTATGCTTAAATATGGAACAGATAAGCCTGATCTAAGAAATCCATTATATATAATAGATTTAAGTGACTTCTTTAGCAAATGCACTTTTAAACCTTTTATAGATAAAACCGTAAGAGCAATAAAGGTAAGCAAAAGTCTTTCTAAAGGTTTTCACGAAAAGATGCTTGATTTTGCAACTTCAATTGGAATGCCTGGGTTAGGATATTTAGA
>CAMSMU010000012.1 GCA_947061115.1 uncultured Clostridium sp. | reverse complement strand
ATATATCGTAAGGTTTAATGAAATAAAATTACGTAAACATAGAAAACTATGTCTTTTAGAGAAATCTAAAAAGCATAGTTTTTAATATATTAAGAAGTATAACGGTTAAAAATTAAGAAATAATATAATATAAATATAAACACAATGCAACTCAAAATGATTGCAAAATAAAAATACATATGATATAAAAAAGATATTACAGGAGGATAAAAATATGATAAATAAATCAGAAAACATGAAAAAGAATTGTAGGCGCGAGGAAAGGTCGGCTAAAGGAATAACATTGGTAACATTAGTAATTACAATAATAGTAATGTTAATATTAGCAGGAATAGTAATAACATTATCAATAGGTGATAATGGAATAATAAATAGAGCAAAAAATGCAGCAGAAAAATACAAATTAGCATCAGAAGAAGAGAGGAAAACTCTAAATAATTTATATGAAAATATATATTTAAATAATAATAAAAATCCAAATATTAATAGAGATGAGTTAGAAAGTATTATAAAAGGAATAGTAACAGAAACTATGGAGGAAGAAAGATTAAAACAATATCCAGTAGGAAGTATATATATGTCAGAAAATGATACTAATCCAAAAGAATTCTTAGGAGGAGAATGGAAAAGTTATGGAGAAGGTAGGACTATAATAGGTGCAGGAACAGGAACTGATGTAAATAATATTTCTCAGACATTTACGAATAAAGAAACAGGAGGAGAATATAAAAATACATTAACAATAGAAGAGATGCCATCACATATTCATTCTATGCCAGGACATTGTGCTCAAATTTTAACTGCTGATGGTCCTCATGGTTGGTGGCTTAGAAGTATTTCTATTGAAACAGAGTATGGAGAATCTACTCAAAGCACAGGAGGATCGAAGCCACATAATAATATACAACCATATATAGTAACATATATGTGGAAAAGAATTGAATAATATACAGAATATTTATTAAGAGTGTGGATAAAAAATAAAATAAATTAAATAAAAAAGTTAAAAAACAAGTAAAAAGATAATAAAATATAAAAAGGATAAAAGCTGATATATTAATAATTATATCGGCTTTTGTCGAAATTTGTCTTACGATTTATGTTGACAAATATTGGAAAAAGGGTTATTATGAAAAAAGAAAGGAGGAAAATGAAGAGTGAACAAATAAAATCTGTTCAAGATTGGTTACCTTTTGACAAAATTTTAGAAAAAGGAATAATAAAATTAAAAGATTCCTCTTATATAAAAATATTAAAAATAAAACCAATTAATTATAACTTAAAATCTGAGTTAGAAAAAGAAGCTATATTAAATAGTTATAAAACATTTATAAAAAGTTGTGATTTCGATTTACAAATTTTAGTTCAAAGCAAAAAGGAAGATTTAACAAATCATATAAATAAATTAAATCAAAATAATTCTTATAAAGAAATAAAAGAAAAATATATAGAATACATAAATTCATTAAATAAAAATAAGAAATCTTCTAATAAAAATTTTTATATCATAATAAAAAAATCTACGTCAGATTCAAATAATTTAGAAAATGCTATAATACAAAGCCTGCAAGAAGAATATTTTAAAATAAAAGAACAGTTATCAAGATGTGGAAATATTGTTTCTGAGTATACAAAAGAAAATCAAATAAGAGATTTACTATTCTCATTTTTAAATTCAAGGATATTTTTTAATAATTAAAAAAGAGGTGATTATATTTTAAACAATCATAGTTATGTTGGAGGAATCTTTAATAAAAAGGATTATTTAAGTCCATCTTATATAAACTTAAATAATCCTAAATATATAGAAATTGATGGGATGTACTATTCTGGATTACTAATTGTAAACTATATTAGAGAACAAAACGACCTATTACTAAAGAGTATTATAGATACAAATGTTAATATATATTTATCAATGTATTATGAAAAACAGGATAAGTATAAAGTAATAAAAGATTTAACATATAATATAGGAAATGTAAAAGTTGATCTTGAAAAAATCGGAGAAAATAGACAAGATTCAGAGATAGCAGCATTTACATATAATGATGCAAAATATATAAGAAAAGAAATGCAAATAAATAATGAAGATTTATATTTTTTATATACATATGTAATTGTGCTTTCAGAGGATAAGGAAGAATTAGAATATAATCTTAATAAAATAGAAGGATTGCTTAGAAGTAGAGGTATGCAAGTGAAGAGGGCATATTTTAGACAAGAACAAACATATCTTTCATGTTTACCATTTATGCAAAATGATAGTGATGTAAAAGAAATAACAAAAAGAAATATATTAACTAATTCAATAATATCAACATATCCATTTATATCATCTTCTATATTTGATGAAGAAGGAATTTTTATAGGTGAAAATATATATAATAATTCATTAATATTTATAGATAGATATGATACTAACAAATATAAAAATGCAAATATGTGTATTTTTGGTACAAGTGGAGCAGGAAAATCATATTTTACAAAATTAATGATATTAAGATATGCACTATATGACTTAGAACAATATGTTATAGATCCTGAAAGAGAATACACACAAATAGCAAAAAGTTTAAATGGAACAATTATAAGATTAGGTCCAAGTTCTCAAAACTTTATTAATATTTTAGATATAAGGGAAGAAAGTTTAGAAGAAGATCAAAAAGGATATTTATCAACAAAAATAGGAAAATTAATAGGATTTTTTAATTTAATATTTGAGAATATAACAGAAGAAGATAAATCAATAATAGAAAAAGCCATTATAAAAACATATAATGAAAAAGGAATTAATTTTAATGATAAAAGTCTATATAATAAAGGAAAATTTAAAGCAAGTAAAGAAATGCCAATATTAGAAGACCTATATAATAATTTAAATAAAAAGATGCAAATAAAATTATTCCCATTTATATATGGATCAATGAGATTTCTAAATAATAAAACAAATATTAAGTTAGGAAATAAATTAATAATAGCAGATATATATGAATTAGGCGAAGAAAATATTAAATATGGTATGTTTATTCTGACTGAATTTTTTTGGGATCGAATTAAAAGAGAAAGAAAAAATAAAAAAGCAATATATCTTGATGAGATTTGGAGACTTATTGGAGTAACATCAAATAAGGAAGTAGCAAGTTTTATATATAAAATATTTAAAACAATTAGAAAATATGGAGGAAGCGGTATAGCAATAACACAGGATGTTTCAGATTTATTTAGTTTAAATGAAGGAACATATGGAAAAAGTATATTAAATAACTCTAGCATAAAAGTGTTTTTTAATCTTGAAGAAGAAAATATTAAAGTATTAGAAAAATATACAGATATTTCTAATAAAGAAAAAGTGGAGATAAAATCTTTTAAAAGGGGAGAATGTTTAATGTTTGTTGGACAAGAACATATATTATCAAAAATAAATTCTGCAGATTTTGAAGCAGATATAGTAGGAGGTAATTAAAATAAGAAGAATATTAACAGCAATAGGTAAAAAAGAAATAAATGAAAAAATAAAAAAGGAAGGTTATGAAGTATTATGTACTGATATCCAATATAAAGAAGGAATTTTAGAATATTTAGAAAATAACTACGAAATTGATTATATAATATTAAATGAAAATTTAGAAGGTAATATAACAACAAAAGAATTAATAAATGAAATAAAAAGAATAAATAAAAAAATAAAAATAGTATTAATATCAGATTACGAATTAGACGAAAAAGAAATAATAAATAAAATAAAAAATAATAATTATATTGATAAAAATAATACGAAAAAAATAAATCCAAAAATAAAGAAAAAATTAAATCAAAAAAATATTCAATTTAATTTTAATAAAGATATAACATATAATAAAAATAATTTAAATAATGAAATTAAATCAAATAAGTCAATTTTTAATCAAAAAACTTTACCAATAAATAATTTTTATCTAAATTTAAATCAAAATAAAAATACAGAAACAATATGTATATTAGGAACAAATGGAATAGGAAAAAGTGTTTTTTCTATATTACTTGCTCAAAGTATGAAAAATAAAAAATGTATAATAATTGATTTTGATTCTATGAATAATAGTTTATCCACATTGTTAGGAATAAAAAAATATAAAGAAAAAATTACAAAAGGAATTAAAAAAAATAATTTAATTGATCATAATCAGAAAATAGAAAAATTTATAATAAAAACAAATTCAAAAATAGACCTACTTCCAGGGATGAATTTAATATTAGATTCAAATTATAAATTAAGTTATAAAAAAATAGGAGAAATATTAAAAGAATTAAAGAATAATTATGACACAATTATTTTTGATACAGCAGCTTATAATTTTTTCGATTATACGAGAGAAATAATAAATTTATCCAATCAAACAATTTTTATATCTGGAGCTAATTTGCTAGAGTTGAAAAAATCTGAAAGATTATTAAATATATATACTGATGATTGGGAAGTAACTCCTAACGAAATAAATATTGTATTTAATAAATGTACAGGAAAGTCAATTGATGATGAAATATTAAAAGAAATGTTTAAAAAATATAATATTTTAGGAAAAATACAATTAAATGATTATTATGATTTAATTATAAATAAAAATATGACAGAAAAAGTAGGAATCTATAAAGAAATAGAAAATATAAAAAAAGAAATTATTAAGGAGAAGTATCATGGAATTAACAGCTAATTTAAATAATAATATGGATATTAATTCTAATATAAATTTATCAAATCAAAAAAATTTTTTAGAAAGTAGTTTAGGAAAAGTAGTAAATACTGCACTAAATGTGGGAATTAGAGCATTACTTCCTGATTTAATAGAGGATCAAGTAATAAATATAAAAGATGAGATAATTAATAATGGCTTTCAGGCAGGTGTCAAGGAAGCAATATCATCAGCAATAGAATTAGGTAAAAGTACAATAGGCATATTTACAGGAAAATTCGATAATGTTACACAGGCAAGAAATGCTTGTAAGAATGGAGGAATTATTGATGGCATATCAAAAGCATTAGATTATGGCTTAAATATGAGTTCAAAAATAGGTAAAATTCCAAATTCAATTATAACAATATTAAAAAATGGAAAAAATACCATATTAAATACTATAAGTAATAATATAGAAAATGAGTTTAATAAACAAATTACATCTGTAGAAAAAATTGATAAATATATGCAAAATTGGAAAGAAAGTTATAACAATAAAGATTTTAGTGATATGGAGAAACAATATAAAAAATTGAAAAAGGAAATTAAAAATATAATACCATTAGAAAATACTATAAAAAATGCTAGAAATATAGAGAATTTACATATATTAATAAAAAATAAAGGTGGTAATTTTGAATTAACAAAAGAAGAAACAGAATTGGCTAAAAAGCTTATAAATTAAATAAAAAAGAGAGAAAAAGCCTTGCAAATTAAAAATTGGTTTAGTATAATAAATATGTGAATAATGTAACTAAAAAATATAGTAATTGTTCATATTTAAAAATAGCATAAAGAGAGGTATACAAATGGATAACAAAGAAGAACCAGAATTTGGAGAAGGAAAGATAATTGAAAGAGATGTCGAAACAGAAATGAAAACGGCATATATTGATTATGCAATGAGTGTTATAGTTCAAAGAGCTCTTCCAGATGTAAGAGATGGTTTGAAACCTGTTCATAGAAGAATACTATATACAATGTATGAAGATGGACTTACATCAGATAAGCCATACAGAAAATCTGCAACTACAGTTGGAGACGTTTTAGGTAGATATCATCCACATGGAGATTCATCAGTATATGATGCAATGGTAAGAATGGCTCAGGACTTTTCATTAAGATATCCTCTTATAGATGGTCATGGAAACTTTGGATCAATTGATGGTGATGGAGCAGCTGCTTACCGTTACACTGAAGCAAGAATGTCAAAAATAGCGGAAAGGATGCTTACAGATATAGAAAAAGATACAGTAGATTTTATGCCAAACTTTGATGGTATAAGACAAGAACCTACAGTACTTCCAGCGAGACTACCAGCACTATTAGTTAATGGATCTTCAGGTATAGCTGTTGGTATGGCAACTAATATTCCACCACATAATTTAACAGAAGTATTAAATGCAATTATAAGAATAATAGAATCAGAAGAAGAAATATCTGATGATGAGTTATTCCAAATAATAAAAGGCCCTGATTTTCCAACAAGAGGATTAATATTAGGCAGAGAAGGAATAAAACAAGCATACTCAACTGGTAAAGGAAAAATAACATTAAGAGCAGAAGCTGAAATTGAAGAAATGAGTGGAAATAGACAAAGAATTATAGTTTCTTCATTACCATATCAAGTAAATAAAGCTAAATTAATAGTAGATATAAGCCAATTGGTTAGAGATAAAAGAATAGAAGGAATCTCAGAAGTAAGGGATGAATCAGATAGAGAAGAAAAAGTAAGAGTTGTTATTGAACTTAAAAGAGATGCAAATGCAAAAGTTATATTAAATCAATTATATAAATATACACAAATGCAAGATTCTTTTGGAATAATAATGTTAGCATTAGTTAATGGAGTCCCAAAAATACTTACATTAAAACAATGTTTAAATTATTATATAGAACATAGAAAAGAAGTAGTAGTTAGAAGAACAAAATTCGATTTAGATAAAGCTCTAGCAAGAGCACATATATTAGAAGGTTTAAAGATTGCTATAGATAACATAGATGAAGTTATAAGAATAATTCGTGAATCATATGATGATGCGAAAGAAAGATTAATGGCAAGATTTGGACTAGATGATATACAAGCACAAGCAATACTAGATATGAGGTTAAAAACATTATCAGGATTGCAAAGAGAAAAAATAGAAGAAGAATATAATGAATTAATGAAGCTAATAGCGCATCTTAGAGAAATTCTTTCAAATGAAAAACTGGTATATGACATTATTAAAGAAGAATGTTTAGAAATGAAAGAAAAATATGGAGATGATAGACTTACTAAAATTGTTGCAGCAGAAGGTGAATTTAATGAAGAAGATCTTATAAAAAATGAAAACTCTATAATCTCTTTAACACATTTTGGATATATAAAAAGAATGCCAATAGATACATATAAGAGTCAAAAAAGAGGAGGAAAAGGCATTACAGGAATGACAACTAGAGAAGAAGATTTTGTAAAACAAATCTTTAATGCATCAACACATGATATAATATTATTCTTCAGTAATAAAGGAAAATTATACAGGCTTAGAGGATTTGAAATTCCTGAATCAGGAAGAACAGCTAGAGGTACAGCAATAGTTAATCTTTTAGCACTAGAAGCAGGAGAAAAAATAACAGCTGTAATACCAATTAAAAATTTTGAAGATGGTAAGTTTTTACTTATGGCTACAAGATCAGGGCTTATTAAGAAAACACCTTTAAAAGAATATGATTCTTCAAGGAAAACAGGACTTCAAGGAATAAATTTAAGAGAAGATGATGAGCTTATTGATGTAAGATTAACAGATGGAGAAGACAATATAGTTTTAGTAACTAAAAAGGGTATATGTATAACATTTAGTGAAAAGGATGTAAGAGCAGTTGGAAGAACAGCTCAAGGAGTTATAGGTATAAGATTATCAGATAACGACACTGTAATAGGTATGGAATCCATAATATCAAATAGCAAGGAAACATTATTAGCGATTACAGAAAATGGATTTGGAAAAAGAACAGAGCTTGATGAATATAGAGTTCAAACTAGAGGTGGAAAAGGAGTTATAACATATAAAATAACACCAAAAACTGGAGACATTGTAGGAATAAGAATTGCAAGCGAAGATGATGACGTAATGATGATTACAGATACAGGTACAATAATTAGAATTAAAGCAAAAGAAATTAGTGTATTAGGTAGAAATACACAAGGTGTAACTTTAATGAGAACAAATGATGGTAAAGTAGTTAGCATAGAAACAATTAATGAAATTGAAGAAGAAATTGAAATAGAAGAAGAAAGCTAACATACATAATTAAGTTTAATATAAGAAAAAGCGAATATAAATAAAATATATTCGCTTTTTTTACATTAATTTATAAATTTTCCATATAGTTTTATTACATAAAAATTATTTACAACAAGTTCTATTTTTGATTCTTATATCTTCACCAAAAAAGTAACAAGATGTGTAATTTCCAATAATTCTAGATATAATTCTTTCCTCATATGCATCATATAATTCTTGAAGAGATAAATTTGTAGAAATTATTGTTTTAGTTATTTTGTTATTTTGATTTAATAATCTAGAATTAATAATATTAAATAATTCAGTAATTTTATAATCATTTTTAGTTTCTGTTCCTAAATCATCTATAATTAATAAATCAACATTATTAATATTTTTAATTATATCATTATTTGTTTTTCCAAATTTATAGTCTATAATATTATCTAACATAATAGGTGCTGTTTGATATAATACTGTTTTTCCTGTTTTTATAATTTCATTAGCAATACAAGAAGAAAGGAATGTTTTTCCTAATCCTGAATTACCGCAAAAAAGTAAATTATTTTCATTAGGGTCATCAAAATTTTTTATAAAATTGTTACATATCTCTTTTATTTTTAGAATATTTTCTTTAGGTGAAATCTCTGAATTATATTTTTCTTTGTCTACCTTATCAGAATAATAATTTAAGTTAAATTTATCAAAGTTTTGATTTTTTAAATCATAAATATTAGCATTATTATATTGTAAATTGTAAAGTCTTTGTTTAATACATGGGCAAAGTATATTTCCGTTTTCAGTAGAAATATATCCTGTATCTTTACAATTATTACACTCAAAGTTTGGCTCCAAATCGGATAATGATTTACCTGCATTTTTTAATAATGTAACTTTTTTCTTTTTCAAATTAGATAATTCAGATTTTAATTTCTTAGGAGCATTAGAATCAGTATTAGTAAGCACAGCTTTTATTGCAGAAATTGAAACAGAATTAATATCATTATCTAGCTTTTCTAATTCTGGAATTGATGAATATAGCTCCATTTTTTTATTTTCTGCATCTAATATTGCTTTATTTCTTTTTTGATCATACTCAATAAGTAGTGATTTTAAATTTTGTGAATTCAAATAATCACCTCATTTCTTTTAAACATTACTATAAAAATTATTCAAATCAGAATATTGTCTTTGAGAATAATTAATTTTTTTATCACTAGTTGATTTATTTTGAACTGGTTTACTTTTTTGTTTTTCTAAATGAATATTTATTTCAGCTGGAGTTTTTAAACCTCTTTCATGCCAATCTGTAATTAATTTATCCATATATTCAAAACTTAAATTAAATTTACCAGTAGTTTTCTTAAGTGCTATTTCAATAACATCTATGTTATATCCATAAGTAATATGCCATTTTTCAACATAAGCCTCTTCATAAATAGATAAATTTCTAGATAATCTAAGTTTTTTCTTAATAGCATTTTCAACTAACTTTACTTTTCCTTGTTTTTGGAAGTATATATCTAAATCACTGAATGTTTTAATATTATTTTTATACCAAGCTTCGGCAACAGTAGCTATATAATTTCTATGTAAAGCGGATTTATTGAAACAATATCTAAATAATGCTATCATAACTTCTTCATCAAATGAGTATTTTTTAAACCAAAGATCAATATCTCCATACCATGAAGGAGACATTACACCTTGAAAGAATTCATTATTGATGGTATCTATTGCTTTTGCTCTATATTTATTTTCAGCAACTTTTTTCATATCTGATGCTGAAATTGTAATTTTGGGTTTGTAAAGTTTATTTAATTCAATTTCTTGTATATTAGAAACTATAAATCCTTGATTTTTACGAATAAGAAGACCTAATTCTTCCCAGTATTTTATAGCATCTTGAATTGTTTTTAGTGGTAATTCTAATTTTTTAGATAAATCGTTAATTTTTGCTTCTTTATTGTATTTAGATAAAAAATACAAATATAGATAAACTTTAATAAAATCTCCATTGGCCTGAGATAAATACTCAGTAAAGAAAATATCTGGTATAAATGTATTAGAAAATATTAATGATGAATCATTTTGTTCTAGCTTCATATTTACCTCCAAATTGTGTAAGCGAATTATATCATTTTTAGTCGAAGTTTACAACTATTTATATAAATAAATCTTAGGTTTAAGCAAGAATTTAATCATATACCAAAAAAAGTATAAAATATTCTCATGATTAAAATCTATTATACTTAGTAAGAAAATAGGTAAGTAAAAAGATATGATAATTATAATTTTTATAGTTAAACTTTTTATTAATAAATTGCAAATTGCCCATAAAAATAATAAATAAATAATATTAAATATTAGAGTAGGATAATCAATTATTCCAAATAATTTATTTTTAAAATTAAAGTTTTGTGGAAATATAAATTTCATAAATTCTCCTAAGATTTAAAATTAGACATTAATGATGAAACATTTGCAGATACATCAACATTAATACCACCAAAGATTTCTCTTATATAGCTATTAGATTTAATTAATGCATATATAGCACCAATTAATAATAACTTATTTGAATCATCAAAAGATAGCATGACAGTTATAATTATAGAAACAAAAGATTGCAAAATAAGTAGAGAGAAAAATCCCTTTGCCCATGATTTAAAAATCCAATATGTAGATGAATTTATTAAAGAAACAAGTACAATTGGTGTAGTGATAACAAAAACTTGCACCATTATATATCTTAAAGAATATGTAAATAGTAAATTAAGTAATCCTACAGATATAAAGCTTTTAATCATACCATCAAATGAAAATAAATCAAAGGAATTTTGCCCAATTGAAATAGTTGAATTTAAATTCAATATTAGACTAGAAAAAGATATATCCTTGTTTACTATAGATTTACCAATTTCTTTTATACTTTCAGATAAAAGATAATTTATATTAAGTATTTGTTCACATATAAAATATGAAGAGTTTATAATTATACCTAATATAATCATTTTAAATATAAATTGTGATGGTTTTTCTATAGTGTTTCCAGAAAAGGATGAATAAGCTAATCTAATTGAATAATAAATAATTATTGCTAAAAACAAAGCATCTGTTAAATACAATACTCCATTTTTTCCATTTGAACCTAATATTTTTTCAAAGAAAGAATTATTTATTATATTTTTATCTATAAAAGTAAATGTATCTAAATTTGAATAAATATTATTATCAATAGAAGAAAAAAGGTTAGAAAAAATGGAATTTATAGTTTCTATAATGATATTAATAACTTCTGTTTTTTCCAAAATGCCTCCTTACTTAATTAAAGAACTAATTGCTGAAAGAATTAAATCAATTGCTAAAATAAATCCATATGAAAATAAAGAACCTCGTATTACTTTTTTAGACATACGTATTTTTTCTTCATCTCCAAAACTAAATTTTTTCATAAATACACCAACTCCAACTGCAACAGCAGCTGCGGGAGTAGATAATTTTAATATCCAGCTTTCTATATCTTTAAATGCTGAGCTTAATTTTTTTACAATTTTAGGATCAGCACCATATGATATAGTTGAATAAAATAAAAATATAAAAATAATAATTATACATAGAGTAATAAAAAAATTACGTTTTTTCATTTAAACCTCCTTTGAAATATGGCATCATTTTAATTTTATCTGGTTTTATAATTTTATTGCCATCAGATAAAAAGGCAAGACAAGAAAAAGTCTCAAGACTTTGTGTAAAAAAATTATAGTCATAAGAAAAATCAAATTGAGAATATGTATTTATGCTTTCTGATAAAGTAGAGTCTAATGATGAAAAATTTTTCATCAGATAATTATAGTTATTTTCTTTTGAGTTCTCAGAAATAGAGCGAGAAAATTTTTCTTTATCTTCTTTTCCAATTTGCTTTTGTGCATCTTCAATAGTAAATATATCATCTGTTCTAAACCACAATTTATTAACAAGATTTTGAATAATTACTTTAACTGAATATTGATTATTTAATGTATGTAAAAGGGAAGTATAACTTTGAGTAGTTACTATATTAATGCATTTTGCTTCTCTACTTTGAGCAAAAAATTCAGCATCAGAAGAAGTAACATATTCCTGATACTCATCTGAAATAAAACAAGTAGTTCTCATTACTTTGTTTGATAATTGAGATATTACATCTGTTTGAAAATCTAATTTTAAATATGCTGCAATAATTTTAGATAAATTTTTATATTTTCCAATATTAAGATTTAAAACCACTATTTTACCTGTTTTAATTGAATCTTGAAATCCAAAAAAGTTTTCTTTATATTTATTAGGACAAAATGTATTAAGAACTTCATAATCAGACACAAAGCAATTTGTTATTCTAGTTATTTCAGATTTTAATATATTATAAGTTCTTTCATCAAGTGAAAAATAATCATTTTCTAAAAAATTAATACAAGATAATAGATCATATATTTCATTTTCTTTTAATTTACCAGATAAAAATGTTTTTCTAACATCATGCATTTTACTTGTATAATAAGATTTGTCTGTAACAAGCTTATGTAATTCCTCAAAAGTAACATAGTAGTTATTATATAATCTACAAAAAGTAATACAGTTTTCTATAACTTGTTCTGCTTTATCAAGCCAATAAGACTCAGAATTATTTGGGGAAAATAATAATAATATAGTTTTTAATCTATTAGCTAAAACAGAAGACTTTATAGCAGGCTTATCAAGTGGATTATATGTGTATTTACCATTAAGCTCAATTACTATTACATCATTTAATCTATTACTCTCTATTGCAAAATTTTTGACCATAGAATAATAATTTCCTTTAACATCTAATATAAGAAAACTTAATTTCTTAGAATTATCATTACACATATAGTTTATAAGTTGTTTGGTAAAAGGATACATTGCAGAGGAAGTCTTTCCGCTTCCAATCCCTCCAGTTATAAGTATATTTTGGTATAAACTTTTTTCAGGTATATATACTAAATTACCATTTTCTTTTTTTCCTATTAATAAATTTAAAGAGTTTAAATCAATTTGTTCTTGTTTTTTAATGAAATGAATTTTAGAAAATAATTTTAACGATATAAAATTACCAATAATAATTGATGATAAAAAAAGTGAAATATAATATAATATCTTAAAATTATGCCATAAATTAATATCATCTAATATAAAATTAAATATTTTTAAGTTACTATAAAGATTTAATATTGAATTAAATAGAATAGGTTTAAAAATAATAATAGAAAATATTAAAATGAAAAAAGTAAAAATGCATACAAATAAAAAATTAATTTTTATTCTCCTTTCTTAATTTTAAATTTAATTTGAAACCCTGACTAGATTTAAATATATTAAATTGAATAAATGTATATAAACTGTAAAAAATAATTAAAATGTTAAGAATAAAGCTAATAAAAAATATATCTAATAATGTTAAAATATAAAACACTCCTTCCAATAAATGGAAGTATATAACATAATTTTACTTTTGTCTATACTTTTTTGAAAAAAAGTGATAAAATATTATAAATATTATTTTATAAAACTAAAATAAACGAGAATAATAGTTTTAAGGAGGATATTATGAAGTTTAGTAAAGATACAAAAATAGGAGAAATTTTAGAAAAAGATCCAGATAAAGTAGAAATACTTACACAAATAGGAATGCACTGTATTGGATGTCCAGCTTCACAAGGAGAAACTTTAGAAGAAGCATGTATGATACATGGTATAGATGTAAATGAATTAGTAGAAGAATTAAATAAAGAGTAAGAATAAACCAGTAAGAATTTACTTACTGGTTTAAATATTCCATCCACCATTTATTTGAATAATTTGTCCTGTAATATAATTAGAATTTGCTAAAAATAATACACAATCTGCAATGTCGCAAGTATTTCCCAACTTTTCTAAAGGAATTTCATTTATTATTTGTTTCTTTTCATCATCACTTAAAAATTTATTCATATCTGTATCAATAATCCCTGGAGCAATACTATTAACTAAAATATTAGAAGGTCCTAATTCTTTTGCTAAAGATTTAGTTAATGCATCTAAACCAGCTTTGCTAATAGAATAAGCTGACTCACAAGATGCCCCTATAATGCCCCATATAGAAGATATATTTATAATATGTCCGCTTTTTTCTTTTACCATATAAGGAACAATTTCTTTACAAGTGTAAAAAGCAGAATATAAATTAGTTTTTAATATATTATCAAAATCATTTATACTGGTATTATTTATAGTTTTAATTAAATCTATACCAGCGTTATTAACAAGTAAATCAACATGTCCCAATTTAGTAATAGCAAAATTTACAAGATTTTTTACATCATCATAATTAGAAACATCTGCCTTAAAAATAGAAATATTAGAATTATTGTTTGCGATATTTTGAGCATCTTGATAAGAGTTATTGTAATTTAATATTACATTGTAACCATTAAGAGATAACTTTTCTACTATAGATTTTCCAATTCCTCGTGAGCCACCAGTTACAATAGCAACTTTATTTCGAATATTTTTTTCTTGATTTTCTACCATTTTTATTAGCTCCTTTATATGTACTTGTTAACGAATGACAATTAGGGCAAAGTAATAATAGATTACTTTCAGCATTATTCATATAATTACCATCTATATGTTCAATTTCTAAAGGGATATTTCCAGTATATTTATTTTTTTCACCCCAACCACATTTATTACATTTATTATTATATTTTTTAAAGAGATAAGTTTTTAAATACATAGAGGTTTGATAATTACCTCTTAATCCTGATTCTTTACCATTTTTCCAATTATTAATATAAATATTATATTGATATTCTTTCTGACATTTTATAGAGCAAAATTTACTATTTTTTATTAAGGGAACATTACAATTTAAACATTTCATAAACACCTCGATAAAAATAAAAGCCAATAATAATAGTTTGACTAAAATTACTGACCTTTAATAATGGAGCCACTTGTCCGATTTGAACGGACGACCTACTGATTCATACCACTACAATTTTCATTGCCATTATAATAATGTTTGCGGTCTGGACTTTCTCTTTACCATAGTATAAAACCTTAGGTACATCGTATAAAGTCTCTACACTCGAAAATTTCTTTTCTAGCTCGGGATTAACATATATTTCTACTTAGTATTCCCCGAATTAGCGATGTCCACTTCATACGTTTCCATATGAAGGTGCAAGATAGTTCAAAGTAATAATATTATTACCTATCCCACAAGTCAGTTGCTCTACCAGCTGAGCTAAAGTGGCATATGGTGACCCCTACGGGAATCGAACCCATGTCTCCGCCGTGAAAGGGCGATGTCTTAACCGCTTGACCAAGGGGCCTTTAATGTAAATGTTTAGGAATTAAGCTTGAGCTTAACTCCTAAATATTTGGTGAGCCATCGGGGAATCGAACCCCGGACAACTTGATTAAAAGTCAAGTGCTCTACCAACTGAGCTAATGACTCATTAGTTGGCAACTTATAGTTGATTTTAATGACAACTATAGTTGACACATACATTATTGTACTATATAACTAGATGTTTGTCAACAACTTTTGGAAAAAAATTGGCAACTGAAAATAAAAGTGAGTTTTGTAGAATTACAATAGAAAAAATTTATAAATAGTATTTGATATAATTTAATATTTATTCATTATAAATATATTATAAAAATTTTATTATATATATGTTAAAATATATAATAATATAAGGAGAAGATAATGAAAAAAATTGCAATTATATCAGACATACATTTTAATATGTATGCATTTAACAAAGTTTTAGAAGAATTAAAAATGAAAAAATAGATGAATTTATTTTTTTAGTGATTATATTTTAGATAGATTTGATTGTAATAATGTTTTAAATAAGATAAAAGAATTAAGTAAAAATGTTGTATATGGTAACAAAGAAGAAATGGTTGCTAATATGGATTCAGAAAATATAAATGGATTGAAAAGACAGGATAGATGGAATAATATACATATACATATGATATAATAGAAAAAAGGAATATGGATTATATAAGAGGGCTAGAAAAATATAAAATAGTAGAAATAGAGGGAAAAAGAATTTGCTTTTTCCATAGATCGCCATATAATACTAGAGATTCTATTTTTTAAGATTCGTATGAAATGTTTAATAGAATTATTAAAGACTTTGATTGTGATATATATTTAATGGGACATACACATATAAATACATATGTTAATTATAAAGATAAAATCTTTATAAATCCTGGAAGTGTAGG
This sequence comes from uncultured Clostridium sp., assembly GCA_947061115.1. GTDB lineage: Bacteria > Bacillota > Clostridia > TANB77 > CAG-508 > CAG-793. The sequence continues at coordinate 19,543 of CAMSMU010000012.1, read as the reverse complement.
TATGCCAATTTCACATGGAAAAAAGTTTAGATATGAAGTAATTTGTATAGATAATGGAAATATATATTATGAGAATAAAACTATAGAATATAATTATGAATATGTAAAAAATATTTATTAAGTAGTGATTATCATATAAAAGTAAAAGAATGGTCAGAATTATTATTAAATAATCTAAATTATAATAGAAATTATACACAAGAATTTGTAGATTTTGTGGAAGAAGAAGCTAGCAAGAATGGAATTAATACTAAAGATGAAACACCAAATTACTTTTGGAGAGAAATGTATGAAAAATTTATAAAGAAAAATCCTGAAATAGAAAAAATAAGTTAATATATTAACTTATTTTTAAATTATATATTATTGATTATAAAATCAATAACTTCATTTTCAGTATAATTTTCTGTATTTTTATTTCTATCATCTTCAGTTAAATCTACAAAATATTTATTACATTCTGGCATAATAGATATTGAATCTAAAGGATAACCTAGATTTCTTTTGTTAGAAGGACTATCTACAAGATAAAAATGACTTTTACTCCATGTAAAATTTTTAGAATCTTTACCATTATATATTACCATTCCATATACCCATTTTGCTGATAATTTCCCGCCATGTTCTTTAACTAAATTGGTATAATATTCAATCATTTGATCATCATTTAAGTATTTTCCATTTATTCTTCTAACATGAGTTCCAGGCTGTTTTTCATCTGGTAGGTTTTCTATAAATAAATTATTATCCATGCCTATAGTTATAATATTGGTAGCATCATAATATGATTTAGCCTTTATAAAAGCATTTTCAATAGCGTTTTTTCCATTCTCATTTATATCTAATTTAAAATCTAAATCATTTATTGTAATTAGATCTATTCCTTTTTCTTCTAATGCATTTTTATATTTTTTTACTTTTGCTGGATTTGTTGTAGCAAATAATATTTTCATTTTAATTAATCCCTCTTAAATAGTGATTTTATACATTTATTATTCTATTATAAAACTTAACGTTTGTCTACAATAAAATACTTAATAATTAATAGTAACACATATTTTCCATAATATGTTGAATAACGAGTTTTAACTGTGATAAAATTAAAGTGAAAAAGGAGGATGCAAATGTTAAAATTAGAGAATGTATCAAAATTCTATTATAACAAGGGAATTATTGCATCAGGATTTACAAAAGTAAACTTAGAATTAAAAATCGGAGAGTTTGTAATTATAGCTGGTGAATCTGGAAGCGGGAAAAGTACGCTTTTAAATGTAATCTCAGGTTTAGACAGTTATGAAGAAGGGGAAATGTATATAAATGGTAACGAAACTAGCCATTATTCTGAAAAAGATTTTGAAGATTATAGGAGAAGATATATAGCTAATATTTTTCAAAGTTTTAATTTAGTTAATAGTTATACTGTTTACCAAAATGTAGAATTAGTTTTGTTATTAAATGGATGTAAAAAGAAAGATATTAAAGACAAAGTATTAGATATTATAGATAAAGTTGGACTTACAAAATTTAAAAATACAAAAGTATCTAAATTATCAGGAGGACAAAAGCAAAGAGTAGCAATAGCAAGAGCAATGGTAAAAGATACACCAATTATTGTTGCTGATGAGCCAACAGGAAATTTAGATTCTGAATCTGCAAAAGAAGTTATTGAAATATTAAAAAAGGTTGCTAAAAATAAGCTAGTTATAGTAGTAACTCATAATATTGAACAAATAGAAGAATTTGCCACAAGAATTATAAAAATGCATGATGGTAGAATAATACAAAATACAGAAGTAAAAAAAATAGAAAAAGAAGAATTAGCTTCTGAAAGTGAATACAATAATATAAGTATAATCAACAAATATAGGTTAGGAATTAGAAATACTTTTAATATAGTATCTAAATTTTTACTATTATTTGCTGTATTCTTTTTTATGAGTGCAGCTATTCTTGCCGAATATGCAAGTTTTCAAATGTCAGAGGAGGAAACTACTGATAGTGGATACAGTATAGGATTTAATGATTTATCGGATAAAAGAATTTTAATAAATAAAAAGGATAGGACATCTTTTACAAATGAAGATTATGAAAGAATAAAAGAATTATCAAATATAGACTATATAGTAGAAGATGATGTTTTTATAGATGGAGGAGTACCTTTATCTAGAAATGATATGAGTATTTATGGAAATATGATAGATATAAATAATTTTAGAGGTAATGTCGATTTTGGTAGAATGCCAGAGAATGAAGACGAAATTATTATAAGGATTAACAAAGATCATTTTTATGTTAAAAATAGATCAGAAGAACTATTAAATAAAAATTTTTCAATACTTAAATCACAAGGTGTAAATGCATGGAGTGATGAAAAGGTAAGAGATTTGATAGTAGTGGGAATTCAAACTTATGACAATGAAAACAATTATGATTGCAAGTTTTATGTTTCTAAAAATATATTAAATGAATTACGTAGTAATATGAATAAGAATTATAGTAATATGAAAATCTTTTTAAATAATAAATATTCACAATATACAGTTGAGCCTAATGATAATGTAGAAAGAGGAAAGGCGATGGTTGATGATGAGTTTAAAAATCAATTTAAAAATTATAAGATAAAAAATGAGCCTTTAGATATATATGTAAACAATATTTATTATAAAGAAGAATTAAAATTATCTATATCAAATACATACACAAAATCAAATATAAAAAGAGTATTAGAATTAGATAAATATGATAGTAATAGATACAAAATATTTATAAATACAGATGACTATAATTCACTTTTTGACAAGCCTTCTTATCAATCTAGTGTATACGTAACAGATTCAAAAACAATAGATAAAACAATGTCAGATCTTGAAAACTTAGGTTTAAATCCAAAAAAAGTTACAGATTTTAAAGTTAATCAAGGAGAAATATACCAAAGAATTATAAAAATAATAAAAGTTATAGTAACTATTATATTAATTATTGTACTATTTTTCATATCATATTTAATTATAAAAATAATACTAAAATCGAGAAATATATATTATACAACACTTAGAATGTTAGGAGCTACGTATAAAAATGTAAGAAGAATATTAGATATAGAGTTATTCATAAATTCCACAGTATCATATATATTATTATTATTAGTTATTTATATTTCAAAATTAAACATAATTAATTTAGGCAGTATAGCAAAACTTAGTGAATTTCTAAGTATAAGAGAATATATATTAATGTATATAATATTAGCTGTAATTTCAAGATTAATATCAATGAAATTTGCAAAAAAACTATTCAAAAATACAGCAATTAATACATACAATGAGGAGGTGTAATAATATGATAAAAATTGAAAAAGTACATAAATATTTTAATAGAAGAAAAAGGAATGAAATACATATTATTAATGATACCTCATTAGAACTTGAAGATAAAGGTTTAGTTTCAATTTTAGGAAATTCTGGAAGCGGTAAAACTACTCTTTTAAATGCTATTGGCGGTTTAGATAAAGTAAACAAAGGGAAAATATATATTAATGGTAATAAAATAACTAGAAGAACACAAAATACAGTTGATAAAATAAGAAACTTAAATATTGGATATATATTTCAAGATTACAAATTAATAGAAAATATGTCTGTATTCGATAATATTGCTATTAGTTTAAGAATGATAGGTCTTAAAAATAAAAAGGAAATACAAAAAAGAGTTAATTATGTTCTAGAAGCAGTAAATATGTACAGATACAGAAATAGACCAGCTGGAATGTTATCAGGAGGAGAAAAACAAAGAGTAGCAATAGCAAGGGCTATTGTAAAAAATCCAAGTATAGTAATTGCAGATGAACCAACAGGTAATTTAGATAGTAAAAATTCATTAGAAATTATGAATATAATAAAAGCTATATCAAAAGAAAAATTAGTTATATTAGTAACACATGAAGTAGAGTTAGCAAACTTTTATGCAACAAGAATAGTAGAAGTACAAGATGGAAAGGTAATTAAAGATTATAAAAATGAAACAATGCAATCATTAGAATATAGACTAGATAATAAAATTTATTTAAAAGATATAAAAGACGTTAATAATATAAAAAATAAAAAAGTTAATATTGATATATATTCTGATGATAATAATAACGATGAAATAGATGTAAAATTAGTAATAAAAAATGGAAATATATTTATTCAAGCAGAAAATAGAAAAGTTGAAGTAGTAGATGATAATTCAGCAATAGAACTTATCAATGAACATTATAAGAAAATTGATAAAAGTATATATGAAAAATATAAATATAATTTAGATGATGTCATAGATAAAAAATATAAATTAAAATATAGCTCAATTTATGGGATTTTTAAATCAATTAAAAATGGTTTTAATAGAATCTTAAATTATACAGTATTAAAAAAAGTATTACTTTTAGGATTCTTTGCATCAGCAATGTTTGTTGTATATAGCGTAGCTAATATTGCAGGAACTACAGATATAAGAGAATCTGATTATATAAAAATAGACAAAAACTATCTTCAAGTTGATATGGCAAGAGTAAATGTAGATGATTATATAAAATACGAGAATTTGGAAAATATAGATTATATTGTTCCACGGACAAGCTGTAGCAAGCTTTAAAATTAAAATGGATAGTTATTACCAGTTGTCAAATTATTCATTTGAACTTACTGGCACTCTTGTAGATATTGCCAAGATTAGTCAAGATAAATTGATAAAAGGAAGAATGCCAGAAAATGATTATGAAATAGTAATAGATAAAAAAATCATAAATAATATGCGTAATAATAGTTTTTCATCATTTGCAAGTATGGGAATAAAAGATGAAGATGAATTACTTAACAAAGTTTTAAATATAAATGATATGAAGGATTTTGTAATAGTAGGATTTACAGATAATAATACAGAATCAATTTATGCAAATAAAAATATGTTTATAAATATATTAAATAATATGACACAAAGCGAATTTGGAATGGGTATGTATTTTAATAAGGAGGACGATTCTGATACTGCTGTTAAAGATTATAATTTATATTTAGATAATATAAACATTACAAAAGGTAGATTACCAGAAAATGATTATGAAGTAATTGTAGATGAAAATAACCAATATGAAATGAAGTTGAATAAACCAATAAAAACAGAAATAAACGGAAAGCAATTAACAGTAGTAGGATATTATACTAGCCAAACCAATAGACAAGATTACTTAGTAAATAATAATACTGTGAAATATCATGTTATTTCAAAAAATAATGGCTTTATGATATATCCTATAGACAAAGTAAATGTTATTAACGAATTACAAAACGAATATAACCTAAACATTATAGATAGATATGAAAAGGATAAAAATACTTATATTAATAATAAGAAGGATGAAATTAAAAGTGCTGTAATATTTGCAGGTGTAATATTAGCAATCTCCCTAATCGAAATTTATTTAATGATAAGATCTTCTTTCTTATCAAGGATAAAAGAAATAGGAGTATTAAGAGCTATTGGCGTAAAAAAGAGAGATGTTTATAGAATGTTTATTGGAGAAATTATATCAATAACAACAATAGCAAGCATGCCAGGTATAGTTCTTATGTCATATATATTAAGTCAAATATCAAAGATACCTTATGTAGATAGAATGTTTATTATAAACTTTAACACAATAGGAATAAGCATTTTAATAGTATACTTATTTAATATAATAGTTGGTCTATTACCACTTTTCAAAGTACTTAGAAAAACACCAGCTAAAATACTTGCAAGACATGATGTAGAGTAAAATAATATAAGAATCTAAATTTAGGTAAAATGTCATTTCATAAAGTTAGTACTTATTGGTAAATTTAATAAAAGACAAATGGTGTAATTGAATAGTTTTCTAAAAATTAGTAAAAAATGAATTTTTATAACATGTTTGACATATACTAAAAAAAGTAGTATACTATATTTAACAACTCGAGTGACTTCGTTAGTCATAAGATGTCATACGGTGAACGGGATATGCTGATCACATATCTCTTTTTTTATTGGTAAAAAAAAAAAGAGCAGTTGATCAGACTACTCTCGAAATAGCTTTGTTATACTATTTCTCTTTGTTAGTTTGGCTATCTTTACAAGAATTATTTTTCAATATTTCTTGTATTAACAACCAAATTAAATCAAACGATGTCATCGGTAAATTCCTCCTTTCCTAGATTCCCTCATAAAAAAGGATTGAAATTATTATACAATGTCCTTATTAGGAAAACAATAAATATTATGCAAAAAAACATCCAACTTATAGGTGGAGAAGTAAAAAATGAAAGTGATGAACAAACTTTAAGAAGAGAATTATCAGAAAAATTAAGAGTGATTTTTAATTAAAAAATCTTCAAATAAAAAACAGCAAAGCTACAAAAGCTTTACTATTTTTGGTGGGCAACCGGGGGGTCGAACCCCGGACCTTCTGATTAAGAGTCAGCTGCTCTACCAACTGAGCTAGTCACCCATATATAATTTTTTGCATTATTAATACAAAAAAGATTATACAGTATTTTATTAGTTATGTCAATAATTATTTGAATTAAAAATATAACATAAAAAGTATGCAGTTATTACTCTGCATACTGATATACAGCTTTTTAAAATCTTTCCATTGTAATGTTTGACTATTTATTTTGCTTAATAATCTTAGGCAAATCATTATATGTATCTTTTGAAACTAAGGTTCTTGAAGTTATAATTCCATTTTTAGAAAGTATTTTGTAGGTTTCAGATGTACAACCATCTTCTCCATATTGAGAGACTACTTGAGATCCTTTAGACAAGGAAGTGTCTGTTTCATAAATAGTTTCCATAGGAATTATACTTGTTTCTGAAGATTCTATTTTAACATCATAATCATCTTGTTGCTTTATGCCATATATATCTACTTTTACAACTCCATCCTGAGATTTAGCCAAAATTTTTATTGGATAAGTTCTTGAGTTTTTAAATTTAAAGTCTACACTTCCCCATGAAACAGTAGCATCTTGACCTGCTGGAAGATAAGATGTTTTAAAATAATGGCTTCTTCTTTCGACAATTTCTAAGTTACATAGCAAAGTTGAGTTATATAATGTAGAAGAAAGCTGACAAATACCTCCACCAACATCTAATACTACTTTACCATTAGCATAAGCTTTTGCTTCTTTAAAACCTGAAGCAATGGTTCTTTGCCCAATAGTTTGATTATATGAAAAAACTTCACCAGGATTAATTATTGTTTCATTTAATTTTTTAGCAGCTAGTACTAAATTATTATTTCTGTTTATATTACTTGCATCATAATTTGTAGTACATGTAGATAATAAATTAGGAAAAGCTTTTTCGCCTAAATCTAACACTGTTACATTTGCTTTTGTTATATTTAATGGTATAGAAATTTCTTCTTTATCTTCTTTAATCATTTTATTAGCTTCTTCAATAGAAACTGCTAAATCAATACCATCTTTATCTGCGTGAACTTCTAATGGATTTTCACTTAAATAAGCATCTTGTGGCTCAGACTTTATTTTACTTACTATTTTTTCAATGTCTATATTTTCAGGATTTGCTTCAAATGTAGGTATTTCAATTTTATTACTTTCTGTTTGAAAATTTAGTATTTTATTTATAATACTACTTTTTAAATTTTGGGAATCTACTTTAACTCCCTTTTTTCCTTTTATAATTATAAGATTATTATCTTCTATATAATAATCATTATCTGTCATAACATCAGGTAATTTTGAACCAACATCTTCAATTACTTTATTTATACTATTTTCATCATATTTGATATTAGCATCTATATTTTTGGAAACGAAGAATCTTAAAATTATATTATAATTATTAGTTATAATATTACCACTTCTACAAATAGAATATGCTTTATCTACAGCATTTCCAATATTAGATTCAATTCCTAATTGATCAAAAGATATTGTAGTTTCATAGTCATTATGAACTAACTTTATACCTTCCAATTTTTTTTCATTATATTTTTTATTTAGAATACTACTAGCTTCTTCTTGAGTTTGACCTGCAACTGAGATTCCTTGAATTTTAATATTGTTATATATTTTATTATTACCAATATTAACTATACTAAAAGCTATAGAAATAAATATAATAATTGCAATTAATACAACTATAACTAATATTCTTTTATTCTTCATTAATTAACCCCTAATTATATTTTATTAATATATTATTACTGATAGAATAGTATCATAAAAAAATTTTTTTTACAATGTAAATATATTAAAAATTATATTATATTTACTAGACATTTTTTGTAGAATTATATATAATAATGTCGAATTATGAGGTGATAGTATGATAGGAGATTTAATTTCTAAAATAAGAGAAGATAAGCAGATATCAAAGACAAATTTAGCAAAGGACACAAATATAAATGTTGGTCATTTAACACATATTGAAAAAGGTGAAAGGAATCCAAGTCATAAAGCATTAAAAAGTATTTGTGATGCATTAGATGTTCCTTATCAGCCATTAATGTATGCATATGACAAAAAATTAACAGAAGAGCAAATAGGATATAAAGTAGTAGATCATATAAAATATGATGTACTTCCCAAAATAGATAATATTTCTGGTTTTTGCACATGCCCAAAAGAGTATCATTCAGCATCTGCATGTTTAAGAGTAAATGATGATTCAATGTCTCCACGATTTGAAATAGGTACATATGTATATATTGAATTTAATACACCATTAAATAATAAAGACTTTGGATTATTTGAATATGGAAATAGGCATATTATTAGAAAATTTATTGTTAGAATGAATGACTTAGTATTAAGAGCTGAAAAAGAAGGAATAGAAGATATTATAGTTACTTCAAAAGACGACTTCAAAATTATTGGAAAAGTATTAGGAAAAGTTTAAAAAATATAGAAAATGTAATATTATACAAAAATATTACATTTTTTTTACATTTTTGATACAAATTATTAAAAGCATTGAATATTTTGAAGAAAAATAATATAATTTGTATAGTTTAAGCATAGGAGAAAATTATGGAGTTAGTAAAAAACATATTCTTTAATACAGATAAATTGATAAAAGGCACAAATGTTAAAATATCATATACAGGAAATCTTTTTCAAAATCAATCTGAAGAAGTATTTATTCATTATGGATTTGGAAATAATTGGGACAATTTAAATGAAATAAAAATGGATAAAACTAATTTAGGATTTCAAGCTGAGTTACCATTAAATGATAATGAAGAAATAAATTTATGTTTTAGAAACTCTAATAATGAATGGGATAATAATGAAGGACAAAATTATAAATTTCAATTAGAAGATGTACCAGCATCATTGGCAGTTGTAGAAAATAATACTTTAGATGTTCAAAGAAGATTAAGAAAAACATATCTATGGAGCAAGAAGATAAAATTAGCAGTTTATAAAATAATAAAATATTTTCCAAGACTTATATCTGGAAACTACAAAAGAAAAGTTGAAGAATAAATAAAAGCCTTTTAGATTACTAAAGGGCTTTTTTGTATTCCTTAACTAACCAGCTAACTCTTTCGTCGTGAAGTTTTTTCTTTAATTCTAATCCAGAACTTAAACCGTATTTTTCTTTAATATAATCCCCATTTATTATATTCAAGCATTTTTCTCCAATTATATCAAAATTTATTTCACTTATATTATAATTTTTATTACTACTTGTTTTATCACATATTACTACAATTTTCATTCCATCTAAACCAAGAGGAGTTTTATTTATTTGTTCAATGAAGTCTATTTGTTTAGAAGGCCTCATTTTTGCAAAAATACCACCTTTCATATGAAATTTACAAGCAGTTTCTCCACATTTTTTCCAACTTTCAGGAACTTTTAAACTATTACATAAAGATTTAACTAATTTTAATCCATTAATTTCATGACCGTAATGATGAGGATACATACTTTTTGGAGTTAACCCTTTTCCTAAGTCATGTACTAAAGCAGAAAAACGTATTTGCAGTTTTCTAAATTCTTCAAAATTAGCTGTTAAATCAGCAGACATATCTAATACTAACATAGTATGGTTATAAGCATCACCCTCAGGATGATATTTAACAGGTTGTTCTACATTAATTAGATCATATATTTCTTTAAAATGAACATCTAGTAAATTACATTTTCTTAATATATTGAAAAATATAGATGGTTTTGATGATAAGAGTGCTTTTCTAAATTCAATAAATACCCTTTCAGGGGATAAACTATTTAATTCATTTCTTAATGAATTCATCATATTTAAAGTAGTACTATCAACATCAAATCCAAATATGGAAGCAAATCTAGCTACCCTATATACTCTTAAAGGATCTTCAACAAAATGGCTAGAAGTTGCCCTAATAATTTTACTTTCTAAGTCTTTTATTCCATTAAAAGGATCTATTATTGTATTATCTAATACATCTTTAGCAATTGAATTTATTGTTATATCTCTACGTTCTAAATCTTCTTCAATAGATATATTTTTGTTAACTTCAAAAACAAAATTTTTATGACCAATTCCAGTTTTTATATCTTTTCTTGCCATAGCAAATTCTTTACCATCTAAATCGTAAACAGGGAAGAACTTACCTCTGGAAACAGCATTAGGAAAAAGTTTTTCAAAATCATTTGAATCTATTCTAGTTACGCAATAATCTTCGTCATGTTTAGTTATACCCATTAATTCATCTCTAACGGCACCGCCAACTAAATATAACCTTCCTCCAGCATTTTTTATTTTATTAGCTATAATTTTAATATCATCCATAAATTTACTCCTAAAGTTATTATACCCAATTTAAAAAAATTTGTATATGTATTCATAAAACAAAAAAATAATGCTTCATTTAAGAAGCACTATTTTATATTATAGGAAAGTTCTTCGAACTTCCTATAATATAAAAATACAAGTCACACAAAATTGCTATGCAATTTTGGCGATACGAACAAATTATGCGGACCTAAAAATAATTTTAATCGTCTGACATAAGAAGAGGTCCGTTTTGTTCTAATTATTATTTTGTTCCAAATATTCTATCTCCAGCATCACCTAACCCTGGTACTATATAAGCATTTTCATTTAAACATTCATCAATGTGAGCACAATATACTTGAACATCAGGATGTGTTTCTTCTACTTTTTTTAATCCTTCAGGTGCACCAATTATAGATAGAAATTTCATTTTTTTAACACCTTTTTCTTTTAGTAGTTCTATTGCGTCAATAGCAGATCCACCAGTTGCAAGCATTGGATCTAATATGATTACTTCTCTATTTTGAATATCTTTTGGAACTTTAAAAAAGTAATTAATTGGCTTGAATGTTTTTTCATCTCTATACATACCAATATGGCCAATTTTTGCATTTGGTATAAGTTTAATTACTCCATCAAGCATACCTGTGCCAGCTCTTAAAATTGGAACAAAAGCATATTTATCTTCATTTAATACTCCTGCAGTCATTTTTTGTATTGGTGTAGTAATTTCTACTTTTTCAAGAGTAGCATCTTTCATTGCTTCATAACATAAAATCATAGATATTTCGCCTATAATTTCTCTAAATTCTTTTGTACCCGTTTTTTCATTTCTTAAAATTGCAAGTTTATGTTCAATTAAAGGGTGTTTTAATTCAATTGTTTTCATATATAATCTCCTTATTTAGTAACTTTATCCTTTTTAGATTTTTCCTTCTTAGGTTTTGCTACTTTTTCTTCTTTTTTAGTACTTTGCTTATCTTTTCCAATATTAATAGATAAAACTAAGTTAAGAACTATACCAATTATAGCTGCTAAACTCATACCAGAAATTGTAACAGATAAATCTCCACTAATTATAGATATTGCGGCTCCACCTAATCCTAATACAAGCATTGTAGAAGCAACTACAACATTTTTAGGATCTTCAAAATTGACTTGATTTTTTATAAGTACTTTTAAACCATTTACAGCAATGAATCCATATAATAATAGTGATACTCCACCTAAAACTGCACTTGGTAAAGTAGAAACTAAAGCTGTAAATTTACCTAAAAAGCCTACTACTATTGCAATAATTGCTGCTAAACCAATAACCCATACAGATGCTACTTTAGTTATACCTACAACAGAAGTATTTTCTCCATAAGTAGTATTTGCTGGTCCTCCTAATATACCTGCTACAAAAGTAGCAATACCATCTCCTAATAATGTCTTATCTAAACCAGGTTCTTTTAATAGATCTTTATGAATAATGTTGCTTAATGAAGTATGATCTCCTATATGCTCACATAATGTAACAAAAGCAATAGGAGCGATAGTAATTAAAGCACTAAAATCAGGCATGTAATTTACAAAAGGTATTATAAACTGAGGAACACTAAAGAATTTAGCTTCTTGAACTGCTGTAAAGTCTATAATCCCTAATATAACAGATAAAACGTAACCTACTACTATACCAACTAAGAAAGGAATTACTTTTAAAAATCCTTTTGCTTTTGTCATTACAACTGCTGTCACAATAAAAGATACAAAAGCAACTAATACTATTTTCCAATCAAATTCCATTCCAGAAGTAAGACCAATTTGTGAAATAGCACTTGGTGCTAATCCTAAACCTATAACCATAATCATAGGGCCAATAATTACAGGTGGCAATAATTTATTAAGCCAGTTTTTACCTGCAAAATGAACTATTGTAGCGACTATAACATAGATTAAACCTACTACCATTACACCAGTCATAGCTCCAGCTATGCCACCTTTTAAATAAGCTGCTGCAAGTGGTGCTATAAAAGCAAATGAGCTACCTAAATAAACTGGTGATTTTCCTTTTGTACATAATATGTAAATAAGTGTACCAATACCAGATGTAACAAGTGCAACAGGTATTGTTAAAACTGTTTCGCCTGCTGTTGAATTTACTAAAATTGGAACTAATATTGTAGCACCAAACATAGCAAAAACATGTTGAATAGCAAGTATAATCCATTTTGCAATAGCAGGTTTTTCGTTTACATCAACAAGCATTTTTTCATTCTCTTCCATGAGAATACCTCCTTTTATTTTTTTGTGCAAAAATTAGCAACAAAAAAACACTAATAAATAGTGTTTAGAAAACAATAAATATAAATTTTGAGGAATCAATTAATTTTAATTTATCTTTTTTAATAGAATAATTTGTCACTTTTTTACACCTCTTGTAACATAATAATATAATAGATTAAAAAAATCAATAGTTTTTTAAAATTATTTATTATTAATTAATTCACGAATAGCATCATATAAATATGGCTTATATTCATCTATTGGAAGTGGTTCATTATATATTATTGAATTAAAGCAAGTAGAACTTACTAATTCAATAATCATGAATAAAGTTACTTCTGGATTTTTTAGTTTTAAGTTACTTTCTTTAACTCCCTTTAAAAATAAATTAAGTACACTATCTTCTGCATCCTCGCTATCCTCATATATTTTTAATACAGTTTGGTTATATATTCCCCAAGAAAGATTTTTAGATATAAATTTTAGTAATGTTGGGGCTTTTGTAAGTTCATCAATAACATAATTTATTATGAAAATTACTTGATCAGATAAATTTTGTATATAATTTTTTCTTAACTCTTCTAAAGCATCATTAAATAATTTTTTAGATTTTTTAGCAATTAAAATATCTCTAATTTCATATTTATCTTTAAAATACAAATAAAAAGTTCCTTTAGCAACATTTGCATTATCAACAATATCTTGTATAGATGTAGATTTAATACCTTTTTCATTAAATAATTTAAAAGCAGATGTTAGAAGTCTATTTTCTTTATCATTTTCATTATTTTCTTTCATAATAAATTATCCTCCCCTATATAATAGATTATGACATATTTTTGAACATTGGTCAATTATTTTTTTGGATTTGTTGAAATTAATATAAAAGTATTAAAAAAATTACTATACTAATATCACTTAATTTAAAAGTATTTAATAAAATATAAGAAAAATATTGACTAATAGTCAGTAATATAGTATAATATGCAAAAATGACTAATAGTCATAGAAGAAAGGAGAGAAATATGCAGAAGTTTGGAAAAGCTATTTGCAAACACAGAAAACTTATCTTAATTATAGCTTTACTATTATTAATACCATCTATTATAGGAATGAAAATGACTAAAATAAATTATGACATATTAGTATATCTTCCAGATAATGTAGAAACTGTACAAGGTGAAAATATTTTATCAGAAAAGTTTAATATGGGTGCATTTTCAATTGTTATATTAGATGATATGAAAACAAAAGATATACTCAAATTAGAAGATAAAATAAAAGAGTTAAACAATGTTGAAAAAGTAGTAAGTATAGCAGATATAATAGGAACAGGAATTCCAGTAGAAATGATACCAGAAGATATAAAAGAAAAAATATATAAAGACAAAGAAACTATAATGCTAGTTACATTTAAAGAGGCTATTTCATCAGATACAACAATGAAAACTGTTGAAGAAATAAGAAATATAACAGATGAACACTGTAAAATAAGTGGGATGACGGCTACTTTAATAGATACAAGAAATTTATCAAATTCAGAAATAGCAATATATGTAATAATAGCAGTAATACTTTGTTTGATCATATTAGAAATAGCTCTAGATTCATATTTAGCACCAGTATTGTTGTTAGTAAATATAGGCATAGCTATCCTATATAATATGGGAAGTAATATATTATTAGGAGAAACTTCATATATAACAAAAGCAATAAGTGCTGTTCTTCAATTAGGTGTAACAATGGATTTTGCAATATTTTTATATCATAGTTATATGCAAGAAAAAGAAAAGCATAAAAATATAGAAGATGCAATGGCAAATGCAATTAATAAAACATTATTATCAGTAGTAGGAAGTTCACTTACAACAATAGCAGGCTTTTTAGCACTATGTAGTATGAATCTTACTTTAGGAAAAGATATAGGTTTAGTAATGGCAAAAGGGGTATTATTAGGGGTTATATGTGTAGTAACAATATTGCCAGCAATGATATTAGAGTTAAATAATTTAATAGAAAAGACAAAGCACAGACAAATATTACCTAAATTTATAAAAATAAAGGATTTTATAATTAAGTATTATAAAGCAATAGCAATATCATTTTTAATAATTCTCCCAATAGCATTTTGGGGGTATAGAAATACGAAAGTATATTATAATTTAGATAAATCTTTGCCAGCAACATTAGATAGCATATCAGCGAATAATGAATTACAGGAAAAGTTTAACATGGTATCAATGGAATTATTATTAGTAGACAAAGATTTGCCAGATTATAAAGTAAATAATATGATCGATGAAATAGAAAATTTAAATGGTATAGAATGGACTATAGGATATTCAAAATTGGGGAGTAAAGGAATTCCTAAAGAGGCCTTACCAGAAGATTTAGTCAACATATTCCAAAATGAAGAATACCAAATGATAATTATAAATTCAAAATATGAAATGGCAACAGATGAACTTAATGAGCAAGTAACTAAAATAAATAATATTATTAAAAGATATGATGAAAATGCAATACTTGCAGGAGAAGGTCCATTAATGAAAGACTTAGTAGAAATAAGCGACCATGATTTCAACAGTGTAACTATAGTTTCAAATGCAGTTATATTTATATTAATGATATTTGTACTAAAGTCAGCGTCTTTACCAGTAATTTTAATGATTGTTATAGAATTTGCAATATTTATTAATATGGGAATACCATATTATACAAATACAACTTTGCCTTTTATTGCATCAATAGTAATAGGGACAATACAATTAGGAGCTACAATAGATTATGCAATATTAATAACTACTAAATATATAAATAAAAGAAAAGAAGGAAATGAGAAAAAAGAAGCAGTAAGCGAAGCCTTAGGAACATCTATAGAATCTATTTTAGTAAGTGGTTTATGCTTCTTTGGAGCAACATTTGGTGTAGGCGTATATTCTAAAATAGAAATGATAGGATCTTTATGTACATTAATGTCAAGAGGTGCAATAATAAGTATGATAAGTGTAATATCTATATTACCAGCATTCTTAATGATTTTCGATAAAGTAATATGTAAAACAACATATAAAATGAAAGAGAGGAAAGTTTAATATGAATAAAAAAATTATATCAAAAATAACAGCAAGTATATTATTAGGAACAATAATAGCTTATGCTTCACCAGTATTTGCATATACTAAAGATGAAACTGTATACACAAAATTAGATTCTGATGGAAATTCATATAGTACAATAGTTAATAATCATATAAAAAATGATGAAAAATTAAGTATAATAAATGATTTAACAGATTTATTAAACATAAAAAATGTTGGAAGTGATGAGAATCCGAATATAGATGAAAATAAATTAGTATGGAATTCAAATGGAGAAGATGTGTATTATCAAGGAAGTACAAACAAAGAATTACCAATAGAATGTAAAATTAAATATGAATTAAATGGAGAAGAAATAAGTAAAGAAGAAATTGCAGGAAAAAGTGGTAAAATTAAAATTGTTATAGAATATATAAACAAAGATAGCCATATAGTATCAATTAATGGAAGAAATGTTACAATGTATACACCATTTGTAGTAGTTTGTGGAGCAATTGTTGATAACAATAATAACAAAAATATAGAAATAAGAAATGGTAAAGCAATTGATAATGGAGATAAAACGACTTTGATAGGTATTTCTGTACCAGGTATGCAAGAAAGCTTAGACATTTCAAAAGATAAATTAGAGATACCAAATACAGTAGAGATAACAATGGAAAGTTCAAGTTTTGAATTAGGAAATATAATAACATATGCAACTTCAAAATTACTAGAGGAGAGTGATTTAGAATTAGTAGATAATTTAGATCAAATTTATAACAAAGTAAATGAACTTCAAAGTGCAAGTAATCAATTAGCTGATGGAAGTAATTCATTAAAGGACGGATCATTACAATTAAATACTGGAATAAAACAATTATCATATGAACTAAATTCAGTAATGAATCAATATGAAAATACAAGAAACAATGTAGATAAAAACGAAATAAAAAAACAGATTATAAATATATTAAATCAAGAAATAGATAAAATGCTTCCAGATATTGAAAAACAAGCAAAAATAGAAGCGAAAAATGCTATAGAGAATCATAAGGAAGAACTTGAAAGTTCAGTAGTTGATACATCAATAAAATATACAAATTTAGCTATAAATGAAAAGCTAAATGAGATTCAAAAAAATAATGGAAATATATTGACACAAGAACAAGAAAAACAACTTAGAGATGCTATTGCAAAGGACATTAAGGAAGTATATGAAAGTGCAAAAAATGATATACAAATTAATAGTTATTTAAATGAATTAGAAATATCAATAAAAAAAGAGATAAAAAATGTTATAAATAATGCAATAGATTCAAAAAAGATAGATGTATCTAAATTAACACCTCAACAGATAGAAGGTCTTAGAAAAAAATATGCTAAAGAAATAGCAAATATTAAAGTAATAAATAATAGTATTACAGATCTAGAAGCACTTCAAATTATAGGAGTAGTTTCAAATTCAACATTAACGAATGTAGAAACAGAAATTAATAAAAAAATAGATAACATTTCAGTTGGAAATGCAACACAAATTGAAGAGAAAATAAAAATTGAATTAAATAAATATATTACATCAGTATCACAAAATATAGCAAATAAATTTACACAAGGTAATATGGAATTGTTAAAAGAATATGAAAAAAATATGCAAAAAAGTATTGTAGAAGCTTTGAAACAAAAATTAAGTAATGATGAAGTTCTTAAATCATATGGAAATAAAGCAAAATTAGAATTAAATAATGTTGTAGATTCTGTTGCAAATAAAACTGCTCAAGATTTAGCGTCAACATATACATCTACAATTGCAAATGAAGTTGCAAATAATTTAATAAAAAAGCAACTAAATGGGGAATTTGTAGGTAATGAGATAGATAAAAAGTTGAGTAAATATGAATCATCAATTAGTGAGGCATTAGGTGAAGTCGATAATAAAGTAGAAATACTTAAATCAGCATTATCTCAATTAGAAGATGGATCAAATCAATTAGCTAATGGATCTATTGAACTTGCAGATGGAATGAACAAATTTAAGTCAGAAGGAATTGAAAATATTTGTAATTATATAAATGGAGATTTAAAAGATATAACTGATAGAATAGAAAAATTAAAAGAATTATCTAAGCAATATAATAATTTTACAATGTTAGAAGATGGAAATAATGGTAATGTTAAATTTATTATGATAACAGATAGTATAAAAATTGAAAATGATAATAAAGAGAAAATAGTTGCAGATGAAAAGAAATAATTAGAAAAAAGCGGGCCTAAAGTTAAGTCGAGTAATATGACATAAAAATAGGTCCGCTTTATTATAAAATTATTTAGAATTATTTATTAAATCGTTTATTTCTTCTATACTTAAATTTGTAACTTTAGAAATATCCTCAGGGTTCATACCAATAGAAATTAAGTTTTTGGCAACTTCTATTATTCCTTTCTTAATACCTTGTTCTTCTCCATAGTTAATTAATGAAGTTTTATCTCATTGTTCTTCTAGTTCCCATCTCTCAAGTATTTCTGCCCTTTTTCTTACATCTTCACTTATATTTTATAATTTTTTAGTGGTTTATTTTATCTCATTATTATCTGACATAATAGATTTACCTCCTTATTATTAGGATCCAATATGAATAATATCCACTGAACAAGCATATTGTTTTCATTTTTCTCATATTCATATTTTGCCTTTGTCATTTGTATTATATAATTCTTCTAAATTTTTCAACAGTTTTTCGTTACATTCGTATTCTCTCCAATGTTAATTTAAATATAAAAATTCTTAGCACTAAAATACAATTTTAAATAAGGGCAAAATATAAATTAATTATAGAAAGATGATCTTATTATATTAAACAAAATATAAGAAAAAAGTTTTAATTAAACTTTAAAGGATAAATTTTTAATCAAATTTGAAATTATAAAAGATTAAATTATTATAAAAAATTAAAAATATAATTAAAATTATAGAATTGTATTTTAGTGAACTAAGACGATAATAGTATATAACAAAATATGGAAAAAGTAAAGAAAAATCGTTCATCAAAAATCTATATATTTCGACAAAAAAATTAGGGACTCCCATTATAAATTTTAGGAATCCCTTAAATTTTACTAAAAGTATTATAAATTACGATTAAATTTATTTAAATAAGATTTTACTTCTTTTTTTAGTTCTTCTTTTTTAGCACTATAACTATTAAAAGAACCACTTACATTAATAACAAATTCATAATATTCTTTATAAGAATCATATGCATCTAACATACTGTTATAAGCATTTTCATTTTTATTTTTATAATTTTTATCTTTTAGTTGTTTTAATAAATCCTCAATAAGAACATCATTGGCTTTTATTTTGTTAATTGTATCTGCCTCATTAACATAAGCATCAAGTAATG
>CAMSMU010000011.1 GCA_947061115.1 uncultured Clostridium sp. | reverse complement strand
TGCTGTTATTCCTTCTTTTTTATATGTTTCTATCCATTTTTTAGTTACTTCGCTATTTGCTAAATCTGCTTTATTTAATACTATTATTTTTGATTTATTTTTTATATACTCTTCTATATCTGGATTAACACTAGCTTTTGGTGCTCTTGCATCTAACACTATTACTACAATGTCTATTAATTTTAAATCTTCTATTATTTGCTCTTTTGTTTTCTTCATATGTCCGTGGGTACCAATTTATGGAAATTTTAGAAAATTCTTCTTGATTTCCTTTTTGATTTCTACTCATCTATTTCACCTTCTTTATTTGTAATTTGTTTTACTTTACCTTTAACTGACTACATAATGTAGTCTTTTATTTTTTTCTACTATATTACCATAATTCTCAACTAATTGGTCTGATGTTACCCATTTATAACCTTTAGACTCTTTTTCATCTATAATAATATCAGTTATATCATTAACAAAAAATAAGTATCTAAAATCAAAATGATAATGTTCAGGCATATTAATTCTTTTATTAAATGGAATTAAATGTATATCAATATCAAATGGCATAATTTTATTATTAATAAGTAAAACTTTTAAATTTTCTAGTCCTGTTTCTTCTTTTAATTCTCTTTTTGATGCATCATATAAAGTAGCATCTTCTTTATCTACATGCCCTCCTGGACATAAATACATTTTTAAATCTTTATGATATAAAACTAAAAATTTATCTTCTTTTTTGCAGTACACGAATGCTCCTACTGTTAAATGTCCATCTTTATTGTTCCAATCTATTATTTCTTCAATTTTATATTTTTCAATATACTTTTCTAGCATACTTAATCTTACTTTTTCTTTCGGAAATATTTTTAAATAGTCATCCAAAATTACTTTCACATTTTCTTTCATTTTTTCACCTAATTTTATCCTATAAATTCAGCTTTTTATTAAATCTATTTAATATTATTATGCATCAATTATACTACATTTTTACCTTATTTTACAACTATATCTGTCTTTTTTTATAATTTGACAAAGCTTGTAACATAGTTTAATATAATGAAAATGGAGTAAAATAATGTCAAAATCAATGTTAAATAAGGAACGTGAATCTGGAATAGAATTAGTAAAGCTTTTTTCAATGTTTGGAATAGTAATGTTTCATTGCATTATGTCTTTGGAATGTGGTCCTTTTATTTCACAAGGTATCAATACTTTAAATCCAACTAATAATCCAACACTTTTTATACTTCAGCTTATTTTTTATATTGGTCATATTGGAAATAATATTTTTCTTATAGCATCTTCATGGTTCTTATTAAATAGTAATCATATTAAATCAAAAAAAGTTATTAATATAATTTTAGATGTTTTTATATTATCTATTATTCTATTATCTATTTTTGTAAATATAGGAGTGCCTGTTTCTATTTCACACATCATAAGGTCAATCTTTCCTACAATATTTTTAAATAATTGGTTTATTACCGCATACCTTCTTTTATATTTATTACATCCACTATTTAATATAATTATTGAGAAATTAAGTCAAAGACAGCTTTTAGCATATAATATTATATTTTTTGTGTTATATAATATTGTAGTATTTATTAATCAAGGTTTATTATTTGCTAGTCAATTTATATTTTCAATTGGGATATACTTTTTTACTGCATACTTGAAAATTTATATGTCAAAATCTATAAATTCTAAAAAGAATAATAATTTATTTTTATTTATTGGTATAGCTTATTTAATTGTATTTCAATTATTAATAAATGGCTTAGGAATGCATTTTAGATTTTTTGCTAATAGAATTCATTATTGGACTACATTAAATAATCCTTTTGTTATTATAATTGCTTTTACTTTATTTAATAAATTCAGAAATTTAAAAACAAAAAATAAAGCTATAAATTATTTTTCGAGCCTATCTTTATTAGTTTATATAATCCATGAAAATTTTGTTTTTAAAGTATATATTAGGCACATATTAATGTATAATCTTTGGATTAAGACTGGAAAAATAAATATAGTTTTATTTATTGTAGCTTTTTCTTCTGTTTTATTTATATTTTCAACTTTTATTGCTATTGTATATAATAAAGTTTTGCAACCTATAATACATAAATTTGCTGAGATATGTTTAAATATTATTTTTAAAATATATACAAAAATAGAAAATAAAATTCTAAAAATAAATTAAGATAATACTTATATTACAATGTTTTATAATTGTTTGTATCAGCTCTTTCATCAAGCTTTCTGTCAAATTCTTCATTAGTATAAAACCAATCTGTTTTCTTATCCTTTGGCTTTCTTCCTTTATCTACTACTAAATCTAATAATACTGCAAATGCAAGGATAATTGCTAATAAAGATGTAAAAGCTGTCATATAGTTACTTACTTGTGCACTCTCTCCAGCAAATACTGGTATTATAGATTTAAATAAGTTAATTCCAAAATATCCAAAATAAGATATAAAATAAATAATTCCACCTAATATATTTCTTTTAAATACTAATACAATACAAATTACTGTAATAAACAGTAATACTACTTCAACTGTTAAATTAATTGGTACTATTAAAAATTCTGAGTATGATGCTGCCATATATGCAACTACTATTCTAAATCCCCAATACAATATCATAAGCATTGCTATCATCCAATTTGCAAAAGTTCTCATGTTATCTCCTTTATTAAAATTTAAAGCCAATTGGTAATATATCCAAAAGGCTTTGTTTACTCTGTTTTAATTATTAATCAACGAAGTTAAATTCATCCTTAAATTTATCTTTGAATATATCAAATACTGCATTTAATACATCTTCATCTTCTACACTTACATATGTTTCTTCATCGCTGTCTGAATTTTCCTCTGTTTTTTCTGTTTTTAATATAACAACCTCATCTGGTTCTTCATTTTCTACATCTTCAGCTGGTAATAATACTACGTATTCTTCTCCTTCATAATCAATTAAATCTAAAAATTCAAAGTTTACATCATTTCCATCCTCATCTTTTAATGTTACGATGTTATCCTCTAATTCTTCATTATTATTTTCGTCCATCATTTTTCTCCTTTCAATTATTCTTATGTGTTATTATTTACACTTTGATATATCATATACTAAAAAATTCCTTTTATCAAGTATTTTTTTATTATTTATGAAATTCATTTTTATAAACTTTTTAATATAGAATTTTAAAGTGAAACAAGGTGTTTAAATTTTGATTTCTAATCAAAATTTAAACAGCAAAGCGTCCGAAGTTGAACGATAAAATTACTATATTAAAAAGTTATTGATTATTTAATAATAAAACTGTTCAGATATTAAATTCCGAACAGTTTCATTATTATTTTTTAGAAATTTTAGCATTATCAACTATAAGTTTTATTGCTTGTTCTGTTTTTGATAAATCTTCTAAGTAAGATTTTATCTCTTCATTTTCTTCTAATTCTTCTGGCTTTTTATTGTATTGTTTTGCCATTTCTTCTAATTTCTCTTTTATGTATTTTTTGTCTTCTTTTATTTTTTCATCTTTAATTATTTGATCAAGAACTAATCTAGATTTTACATTCTTCTCTGCTTGTTCTTTATACTCTTTTCTTAAATCTGCTTCTGTTTTACCTATCATAGACAAATATTTATTTAAATCTAATCCTTGATATTGTAATCTTTGACTCATATTTTGTATCATGTTGTCTATCTCTAAGTCAATCATACCTTCTGGTATGTCGATTTTTGTATTTTCACATACAGCTTCTATTACTGCATCTTCTGTTTCATGTTTTGCTCTATCGCTATTTTCTTTTTCTTTCTTTTCTTTTATACTCTTTTTTAATTCTTCTAGAGTATCAAATTCACTAACGTCTTTAGCAAATTCATCATCTATTTTTGGTAATTGCTTTTCTTTTATTCCATTTAATTTAATATGGAATGTTGCATCTTTTCCAGCTAAATCTTTTGAAAAATATTCGTCTGGAAATTTAACTTGTATATCTTTTTCTTCTCCAATTTTCATACCAATTAATTGTGGTTCAAATCCTGGTATAAAAGAATTACTTCCTATTGTAAGCTCATGATTTTCTGCTTTTCCGCCTTCAAATGCTTTTCCATCTACAAATCCTTCAAAGTCGATTGTAACTATATCTTGATCTTTAGATGCTCTATCTTCTACTGTTACAACTCTTGAGTTATGTTCTGCCATATGTTCTATTTCATGATTAACATCATCATCTGTTACTTTGTATTCTATTTTCTTTATAGATACTTCTTTATATTTACCAAGTTTTACTTCTGGTTTAGTTGCAACTATTGCTATAAATATTAGGTCTTTACCTTTTTCCATTTGTACAACATCTATTTTTGGTCTACTTGCAACTTCAATTTTATTTTCTTTTATTTCTTCATCATATACTGATGGTGCTAAATCGTTAAAAGCATCTTCATAAAATATACTATCTCCATAATGCCTTTCAACTATTTTATATGGTGCTTTACCTTTTCTAAATCCAGGTATATTAAAGTATTTTGCACTTTTTTTAAATACTTCCATTATTGCTTCTTCAAATTTTGCAGCTGGAACTGTAAAAGTTAGTTTTAATTCATTTTTGTTTTCTGTTTTTTCTTGCTTTAAGCTCATATTATTCCTTCCTTTCTTATTTTGCATAGCAAAATAAGGTTATCTACTTATAAATGATATTATTTATTTTCTTCTTCAACTGGCTTTTCTTCTGCTTTTTCTTCAGAAGGTGCTGGTTCTTCTACTTTCTCTGTTTCAGAATTTACATTTTCTTCTACTACTTCTTCTTTTACAGTATCATTTGTAGATACAGTAGCATTTTCTACTACTTCATTAACTTCTTCTTTTACTTCATTTTCTGCTGGCATTTCTTCTTTAACAATTATTTCTTTATTTTCTATTCTTGCTCCTATATCTTCTTTTGTCTTAGCAGCTTTTCCTATTCTATCTCTTAAATAGTATAGTTTAGCTCTTCTAGCTTTACCTACTCTGACTGTTTCAACTTTTTCTACTAATGGAGAATTTAATAAAAATGTTTTTTCTACTCCTACTCCATAAGCTACTCTTCTTACTGTGAATGTTTCATTTAATCCACCATTTTGTTTTTTAATTACAATTCCTTCAAATACTTGAATTCTTTGTCTATTTCCTTCTTTTATTCTTTGGTGTACTCTTACAGTATTACCAACACGAATATCTGGAACTTTGCTTTTTAATTGTTCATGTTCTATTGATTTTA
This sequence comes from uncultured Clostridium sp., assembly GCA_947061115.1. Classification (GTDB taxonomy): domain Bacteria; phylum Bacillota; class Clostridia; order TANB77; family CAG-508; genus CAG-793. The sequence goes on along the minus strand of CAMSMU010000011.1, from coordinate 32,754 downwards.
TAATATCCATGATTTAACTCCTCTCTTTATTTAATAAATTTTGTGCCAGACTTTTCTGATCCTTTTTTAATATATCTGGTCTTTTTAAATATGTTGTAATTAATGATTGTTCTTTTCTCCATTCATTAATTTTTTGATGATTTCCTGAAATTAATACTTCTGGAACTTTCTTTCCTTTGAATATTTCTGGTCTTGTATACTGAGGATATTCTAACAGATTATTACTAAAAGATTCTTCTAGTATTGAGTCTTTACTTAAAACTCCTTCTACATATCTACTAACACTGTCAACAAGTACCATTGCTGGTAACTCGCCTCCTGTTAGCACATAATCTCCTATTGAAATTTCTTCTGATACAATTTCATCTAATACTCTTTGGTCTATTCCTTCATAATGTCCACATAACAAAATTAGATGTTCCTCTCTTGAAAGTTCTTTTACCTTTTCTTGATTAAGAACTTTTCCTTTTGGTGATAGATGTATTACTTTTGCATTTTTACTATCAATAGATTTATATGCATCATATACTACATCTGGCTTTATAACCATACCAGCACCTCCACCATATGGAGTATCGTCTACATGTTTATGCTTGTCTTTTGAAAAATCTCTAATATTTACAAAATTTATATCTATTAATTTGTTTTGACTAGCTCTTTCTATGATGCTATGTTTTATTGGTTCAAACATCTCTGGAAAAAGAGTCATAATTGTAAATTTCATTATATTAGTCCTTTCAGTATGTGAACTATTATTTTTTTGTTTTCTATATCAATTTCTTTTATTACTTCACTAATTGAGGGTAATAATATTTGTTTTCCATCTTCAGTTTTTACAGTATAAATATCATTTGCACCAGTATTATATATATCTTCTAATTTACCTAATAAATTGCCTTCATCTGTGTATACTTCTAACCCTACTAAATCTGCAATATAGTATGTATCTTTTGGTAATTTTTCTTTACTTCTTTCAATTTCTATGATACTTCCTCTCAAGTTTTCTGCAGATGTCATATCATCTACTCCTTCTAGCTTAAGTATTACAGTATTTTTGTGGTATTTTACACTTTGTACTTTAACTTCTTTATTTGATATATATATTTTTTTAATCTTCTTAAATTGTTCTAAGTTTTCCGTATAAGGCAATATTTTCACTTCGCCTTTAATTCCAAATGTATTTACAATTTTTCCAATTTCAAACCTACTGTGCATTTTTCCTCCGATTTATGGAAATTCTATTTCTATTCTTTTGCCCTCTTTTGCTGCTAATGCTTTTGCTATAACTTTTATAGCTTTTGCTATTTTTCCTTGTCTACCTATTATTTTTCCCATTTCCTCTTCTGCTACTCTTATTGTATATATCTCTTTTCCATCTTCTTCTCTTGTTTTGATAAAAACTGATTTTTTTTCATCTACTAAGTTTTCTATCATTATTCTTAATACTTCTTCCATTCGGTTTCTCCTTATTTTGCTTTAGATATTAAAGCTTTTACTGTATCTGTTGGCTTTGCACCATTTTTTATCCATTGTTCTGTTTTTTCTTTGTCTAAGACTATTGTTGATGGATTTGTCATAGGATCATATGTTCCTATTTTTTCAATTATTTTTCCATCTCTTGATGTTCTTGAATCTGCAACTACAATGTGATAAAAAGGTGCTTTTTTAGCTCCTACTCTTTGTAATCTTATTTTTACCATAATTTCACCTCCTAAAAAATATTATATTTATTAAATTTAAAATCTAATATCTAAATTATTTACCTAATTTATCTTCTAATGCTTTTAGATCTTCTTCTGACATTTTATCTATATTCATACTTTTCATCATTTTTTTCATTCTAGGATCTAAGTTACCATTTTTCATTTTTTTCATCATGTTTTGTGTTACTTCAAATGATTTCATAAATTTATTAATATCTTGCACTTGTGTTCCGCTTCCATTTGCAATTCTAATTCTCCTTGACGCATTTAAAAGTTTAGGATTTTCTCTTTCCTCATTTGTCATAGAACTTATAATTGCTTCTATTCTAGTAAATTCTTTGTCATCAATACTAGCACTGTATTTGTTCATTCCTGGTATCATTTTTAATATTGATGAAAAAGATCCCATTTTCCTTACTTGTTTTAGTTGTACTAAGTAATCATTTAAATCTAAATCTTTATTCTTTCTAAGCTTTTTTTCTAATTTTTCTGCTTCTTCTGCGTCAAATGTAGCTTCTGCCTGTTCTATTATTGAAAGAACATCTCCCATGCCTAATATTCTTGATGCCATTCTATCTGGATGAAATTCTTCTATTTCATTAAGTTTTTCACCCATACCTGCAAACTTTATTGGTTTTCCTGTAACTTTTTTTATAGATATTGCTGCACCACCACGTGTATCGCCATCTAATTTGGTTAGTACTACGCCATCTATTCCTAAGTCTTCATTAAATTTGCTTGCAATATTAACTGCTTCTTGACCTATCATAGAATCTACTATAAGTAATATTTCATGTGGTTTTACATTTGATTTAATATCCTTAAGTTCTTGCATTAATTCTTCATCTATTTGTAATCTACCAGCTGTATCTAGTATAACTACATCATTTAATTTAGTAATTGCTATTTCCTTAGCCTGTTTTGCAATTTTAACAACATTTTTTTCATTTTCGTTTGCATATACTGGTATATTAAGCTGTGCTCCTACAACTTGAAGTTGTTTAATAGCTGCTGGTCTATATACATCACATGCTACAAGTAATGGTCTTTTACCTTGTTTTCTGATTAAATTTGCTATTTTACCTGCTGTTGTAGTTTTACCAGAACCTTGAAGTCCTACTAACATAATTACAGTTGGTGGATTTGGTGTAAATGCTATTTTACTGTCTGTTCCACCTAATAATTCAATTAATTCATCTTTTACTATTTTTACTACTTGTTGTCCTGGCGTTAAAGATTTGAGTACATCTTGACCTAATGCTTTATCATGAATTGAATTTATAAAGTCTTTTACTACTTTATAGTTTACGTCTGCTTCTAATAGAGCAAGCTTTACTTCCCTTAACATTTCATTTAATTCTGATTCTGTTATTCTAGCTTTTCCTTTTAATTTCCTAGTAAAAGCTTGAAGTTTTTCAGATAATCCTTCAAAAGCCATTGGCCTTTCCTCCTCTTTTACGCTAAAACTTTAAGTTCTTTTTGTATTTCATTTAATATTTTTTCAACTTTTTTATCTGATGAACCTTCTTTAATTTCATCTAGTTGTGTTAATATTATTTGTATTTGCTTTTCTTGTAATTGTCCTTTTTTCATAATTGCTAACTTTTCTTCGTATTCAAAAAGTTTGTCTTCTCCTTTCAATATAATGTCTCTTACACCTTGTCTTGAGATTTTAAGATTTTCTGCTATTTCTGATAATGATAAGTCATTATTATAATAATCGTTTATAACCTTGTATTGTTTTTCTGTTAATAACTTACCATATATTTGAAGTAATACGCTTACTTCTACATGTTTATCCATACTTACCTCTTTATCTCAAAGGATTATTGCTTTTATTTAAAAATAGTGTAAAGCATATATACTTTACACTATTTTTGCAAATTTGTCAAGTGATTTAGTGAATTTTGGAGTTATTTTTTATTATATATCTATTCATCTTTTGTAAATATTCCATTTTCTATTTTGCCTATTGTTCTAGAACCTGCACCACCATTTCCTCCTCTTGTATAGCTTGAACCAGATCCCCCATTAGCAATTATTTTTGTCAAATTTAGGTTTGTGATACTGTCTAAATAAAATATATTTATAGATCCACCACCAGATGAACCGCCACCACCTTGAGAGCCATTTCTTCCACTAACTCCGTTGGCCTGGATTGAACTCTTTTCTCCGAATTATAAATGATTTAGCATATAAAGTCATCATACCACCTGTGCCATTTGTTCCATTATATCCACCGCCACCATTGGTACCTCCGTGGATTGCCTGTACCACCATTACAGTTCCATGCACCCCAACCACCAGAGCCACCATTTGCACTACCAGCCTTTCCACCAGCTGATCCTCCGTAGCCAGCACCACCTCCTCCAGTTCCACCACTGTATGAAGTTCCTGAAGCACCAGCACCTGAAGACCCACCATTGTTTCCTACTCCTCCAGAGCCACCTCCTCCAGTACCGCGATAAGGTGCACTTCCACCAGTTTTTCCATTAAGTTTCTTGCCTCCTACAGCGCCAGCGCCAGCTCCTCCATAAGCTGGTATATATTCAAATGTTTCTTCTGTGTTTTTGTTCTTTAATAGATATACATTTTCTCCTACTGCTTTTGCTCCTCTTGCTGTCATTGTTATTGTTCCATTATTTGTTAATGTTCCTGTACAATATATAACTAATCCTTTTGGTCCTCCATATGCGCTTCCTAATGCTGTTAATGTTACTCCTTCATCTATTGTTAGGTCTCCTTCTACTTTTAATACTACTGTGTTTGGAGCATATGTACTTGCTGTTCCTATATCTTGCGATTTTCCAAATGAATATATTTTATTTGTTTTGTCTATTGTTATTCCTTCTAGTTTTAAATCTTCTACTACTTCATCATCTTCGTCTGCTTTTAGTTCTACATTTCCTTCTTTTCGTATAACATCTAATCTATATGTTATCTCTTCTTCTGCTGCATCACTAGCTGTTTTTCCTTTTACTTTCATCTTTACTAGTCCATTTGTTTCTACTCTAGATATTCCTTCTAGTATTGACTCTGCTTCCATTTCCATTAGCATTGTATCTACTAGTTTATTTGCTATTATTTTTCTTCCATTTGTTCCTGTTATTTTAAATTTATATACTCCATTACTTGTTACTTCATATATTTTATCTGAAGCACTATTTTCTGTTTTTAATACTGCTCCATTTATTGGTTCTATTGACTCAATTTCTCCTTCTTCTGTTTTTGCTATTACTTGTAGTTCTACTAATTCTAATCCTGTTCCTTGTGTTAGTATTTTTATTTCTACTGTTGGTTTCGCTCCTGTTAACTGTTCTTCTCCAACTGTTACATTTCCATCTTTATCTACTGTAATATTATGGTCTTTGTATTCTCCTCCAATTTTTTCATCATCTTCGTCAAATATTATCCCTCCCATATCCTCTACAATATTTTTTATATCATCTAATGTTAGTCCTTTTCCTTGTGTATCTAAAAATGCACTAGCTATTGCAGTTTCTAGTTCTTCTTTTATTTCTGCTTCATTATATTTTTTTACTGATGTTTTGGCTCTTTCAAATAATCCATTATTTCCTATGGTTAAATTTATTGCTATTCCTGCTAATATTAGCAATACTATTATTGTTACTACCAATGCTATTAATGTTATACCTTTTATTTTTTCTAATTGTTTCATTTTTCCCCCTTCTTTACAATTAATTATTTTTATACACAAAAAACTATGCCTTTTAGATTCTTCTAAAAAGACATAGTTTTCTATGTTTACATAATTTTATCTTACTAGACCTTACGATATATATATATATATATATACAGTATCAAGCACTTCAGCGTTTTTCATTTGTTTTTTCCTCTTTATTATTTTTATTTATTTTATCATATATAATATATTTTTTCTATATACAATTTTGTTATTGTCGCAATGTGTAAGTTTTTGACGAACGATTTTTCTTTACTTTTTCCATATTTTGTTATATACTATCATTATCTTAGTTCACTAAAATACAATTCTATAATTTTTTTATCTTATATTCTCAGTATCGCTTATAAAAATTAATTTTATAATATTATTTTAAAATAATCAATTTTTGTGTTATTTACCTTCTTTATAATTAGATTATATTGTTCGTTAATTGGATTTTATATGTTTTTTTGGAATTAGAATATAGTTTTTTAATTAATTTCTTTTGGTGTTTATATTATTGTATTTTAGTGCTAAGTACTTTATTTCAAAGGAGTTGATTCTTATTAAAAATTCAAATATTTTACTTAAACCAAAATACGATGTTGTTTTTCAATCTCTTTTTTCTGATAAAAATAAAAAAGAAACTGGTTATCTTATTTCTGCTATATTAGACAAAAATGTAGAAGTTATTAAAGTTAATACAGAATTTTCTAATATTAGAGAATTTCCAGAAGAAAAAATCGGAAGATTAGATTTACTTGCTGAAACATCAGAAAATGAGCTAGTACATATTGAACTTCAACTAGTAGATAAAAAGAATACTATAGACAGATTGTTATATTCAATGTGTGAAAACTTATCTAAACAGTTAAATCGTGGAGATGATTACAAAAAAATAAGGAAAACTATTACTATAGCATTATTAGATTTTGAACTAGATGAATTAAAAGATATAGATGAAATGCACAGTGCTTGGAAATGGATGTGTGACGAAAAAGTGTTGACAAATATTCAAGAATTGCATATAATACAGATGACAAAGGCTAAATATGAATATGAGAAGAATAAAAATAATATACTTGCACAATGGATATTATTCATATTAGATCCTAATAATAAGGAGGTTAAATCTATTATGTCAGATAATAATGAGATAAAAGAAACCACTAAAAAGTTGGAAAATATAAGTGAAGATGAAGATGTAAGAAAAAGAGCAGAAATACTTGAAAGATGGGAGTTAGAAGAACAATGGGGTAAAGCCTCTTTAATTGAGTATGGAGAAAAGCAAGGAATCAAGAAAGGTATAGAAAAGGGGGAATTGCAAGGCAGACAAGATGAAAAAATAAAAATTGCTAAAAACTTGATTTCTCTTGGTATGAAACCTACAGATATCTCTAAAGCCACTAACTTGACTTTAAAAGAAATAGAAAGTTTAGTTAATAACTCTCAATAATTTATGTATAATCTAGAAATATAACTTTAAAAGTGAGATTTAGGAATATTCCTTAAATCTCACTTTCTATATTAAGTAATCTATTATATTTACACACTCTATCTGTTCTTGCTGGTGCACCTGTTTTTATTTGACCACTATTTACTCCTACTGCCAAATCTGATATAAATGTATCTTCTGTTTCTCCTGATCTATGAGATATAATTGTATTATATCCATTTTTCTTTGCTAATTTTATTGTATTTAATGTTTCTGTTAAAGTTCCTATTTGATTTGGTTTAATTAATATTGCATTCGCAATATTTTCTTTTATGCCTCTTTCTAATCTCTCTATATTAGTAACAAACAAGTCATCTCCAACTAATTGTACTTTATCTCCTATCTTTTTAGTAAGCTCTTTCCATGCTTGCCAATCTTCTTCTGCCAGTCCATCTTCTATTGACATTATTGGATATTTACTTGCCAAATTTGCTATATATTCTATCATATCACTTTTTGTTTTATATTCATCTGTTTTCCAAAAGTAGTATCCTTCTTTTCCTATTTTTTGTGCCGCTTCTCTCATTTCAGTACTTGCTACATCTAAAGCTATTTGAAAATCTCTTTTTTCTTTAAAACCAGCCTTTTTTATTGCTTCAATTAAAAGTTCAATAGCTTCTTCATCATTTTTTAAATTAGGAGCAAATCCACCTTCATCGCCAACTGATGTTGCTAAATCTTTTTTCTTTAGTATTTCTTTTAGAACTTTATATACTTCTACACTCATTTGCATAGTTTCTTTAAAGTTTTTTGCTCCAACTGGAACAATCATAAACTCTTGTATATTTAAGCTATTATTTGCATGTCTACCTCCATTTAAAATATTCATCATAGGTAATGGTATTGTATTTGCATTTATACCTCCTATATATTTATATAGTGGTATATCTAATGAATTTGCAGCAGCTCTTGATATTGCTAATGATGTCCCTAATATAGCATTTGCTCCTATTTTAGATTTGTTAGGTGTTCCATCTAATTTTATCATTTTGTCATCTAATTCTTCTTGATTATATACATTTGACCCTATTAGTATTTTAGAAATTTTTTTATTTATATTTTCTACTGCTTTATTTACACTAAGTCCATTATATATTTGCATATTCCCATCTCTTAATTCAACTGCCTCAAAACTTCCTGTAGAAGCTCCAGATGGAACCATTGCTATTCCTTCTATTCCATTTTCAAGTATTACTTTAACTTGAACTGTGGGATTTCCCCTTGAATCTAATATTTGCATTGATTCTATATTCTTTATAAATTCTCTCTTCATAAAATTTCCTTTCATTATCTCTTTTATGAAATTATTTCCAAATATAGAATTTATATACATTATTTTTCTATTTGTATAGATAATCTGCCACTTTTAGTTGTGCCTAAAATCTTGTCTATTTTAAATCTTCCTTTTCCTCTTATTGTTATATAATCTCCTTCTTCTACATTTTTAGATGGCCTTAATTCTTCTTTAAAATTAACAAATACTCTCTCTTCATTTAAATATTTTATACTATCTCCTCTTGAACATTTTACAAGTTCCCCTACAATACAATCTAATCTCATTGATGGGACATTGATTTTTATAATTTCTTTTTTAGGTTCTACATATATTATATCTTCAATATTTTTTTGTTCTATTTTTGACTTTTCAAATCTAGTTAAACAAACTATATTTTCCATTATATATTTTGCAATATCCCTTTTTATAATTATATCTGCACCATCATTTCTTACAATTATATCTCCTACTTTTTCTCTTTTTATGCCCAATTTCATAAGTCCACCTAAATAGTTTTTATGTTCATATCCCCCTTTTAAATTATTAGGCAAATTAATTCTTATAATTGATAAAAAATCATTATAATCAATATTAATGTTGTCTGAAAATGCTATTAGAATTCGCCTTTCTGCGCTATTATATCCACCATATAATTTGTAGTTTTTTTGTTTTCTTTTTCCTAATACTTCTTCAATTATTGCTTGCTCTCTCAGGTCAAAAAAATTAGTTGTTTCTATTTTGTTTTTATTATTTGAAAGTTTTATTTTATCCAACACATTTGCTATTAAAAATTTATCTTCACTTTTTTGTTGTTTTGATAATTCTATTTGTTTATCCATTACACTATCCTCTATTTATAGTTTTCTTGCACTTACATTTTAGCATATAATACATATAATGTAAATTTAAGGTTTATTATTTGGTTTATTTTTTACAAAAGTATTTATAAATAATAATTTTTCTGATATAATGTAATTTGTAAATAATATTGGGGTATAGCCAAGCGGTAAGGCAGATGGCTCTGACCCATCGATGCGTAGGTTCGAATCCTACTACCCCAACCATATTTCCCTTATAAGAACAAAATCATTTACTTTATAGGGGGATTTGCTATTAACTATCAATTATCATAGAAAAATGATGAAATAAGCCTTATATTATATATATTACATATATATAATATAAGGTATTTTAATTAAAAATAAGAATTGGAACCAGTTTTGATTTTGGGAGACTTTATATATCAAGATATATAATTTATCATTTTTGATTTTTAAGTCTCCCAGTTTCAAACCTAGTTCCTAGATTTTATCAATAAATATAAAATAAATATGATTTTTCAGTATGTACCTATAAACTCATCACAATTTGATTATTTCAAACTCTTTTTTGTTTCTTCTCTTTGTCTTGTTTTCAAACTTTTTTCAGTATCAATAAATTCAGGAATTGTTTTGCCATCAAATATGATTTTGTTTTCCTTAAACTCTTTGATATAATCTTCTAGTTTTTTGTTTTGGTCCTTTTCTTCTTTTGCTATTTTAGAATACCAAATAACTTCTGTAACTTTTCTTGCTTTCCTTTCTTTTTCACAAAAAGCTGTGTAACCCTCTGCAAATGTTATAAAGTACAGATTTCCTTGTTTTTCAACTTTTCCTAATGTGTTTTCATATCCTTTTGTTTTTCTAAAACATTTTTCTTTCATCTCTTTTGTAACATCTACTTTTTCAATCTCTTTTGTAAGTGCTTGATTTGTTTGTTTCATAGCTTTTCATCCTTTCTTTATTTTATATTTATAATTATAAAGAGTAAAGTCGAAAGCGTCCATAGAAAATGTGAAAAAAAGGCGAATTTTCAATACTTTTCGCCTTTTTCATATATAACCACAATAAAAATGATTAGCTTTATAGTGTGACATAATTATCATCAAATGTATTAGTATTAAAATTTGCATTGATTTCTTGGAATCTGTCCTCACTAACCAAATGTTGTTTTAATCTTGTACCAGTAACTTTATAAAATAGTTCTTTTTCTTCTTCTGTAAATAAGTCTCTTTGTTTCATTTTACATTTTCCTTTCTTTAATGGATTTTTATATTATGATTATAAAATCCATTAAAACAGAAGTAAATATAAAATGGTACAATTTTAATTTTGTTTTACAACTCAATGTAAAGTACGCCGTTTCTTATAAAAAAAATTTTTATTTTATGCTATATTATATACTTAATATTGAAATTTCTTTGCAAGTTTTCTTTATACTAGATAAAAAAGAAAGACAAGATATTCATAAAAATTCTTGTCTTTTGTATAACTTGTATGTAATGTTAGGATAGGGCAGCACTAATTGCTACAAATATTCCACCACCCACAAGAATAACTCCTAAAATAAATTTCCAAACTGGAACGGGTTTTCCATTCATCCCATTATATAAGTTTTTATTTAGTCCATTATTATTGATTTGTTGGTAGTCATTTTGATTATTGTTTCCGTTTACCTTTGTTTTACAATAAGGACACTCATCCGAAATACTACTAATTTGTTTACCACAATTTTGACAATACATTTTTATTCCTCCATTATTTCTTATAATAAGAACTATCTTTTTTCAAATTATCATCCACATAAAATTTATAACCTTTAAATGCTTTTTGTTCAAAAGTATAGTCAACTAAATAAGTTTTTATATCGCCCATTGATGGACCATCTTGTTCTTGAACTGTGGTAAAAGTAGCAACATAAGTGCCATCACTTATAGTAGTTATGTATTTATCAGATGTGTCAAATGTTTGTCCATAAAGAATTCCCTTATAATTACTAAACCATTCGTTGTTAGCATTTGCATTTTTAACTAATTTGCCAAGCGTGTTAAATTCATCAGTAGTAATAACGCCAGAACCATCAAGACCACTTTTTGCGATTGCTAATCTAAGTTCGGAAAGTGCAACTGCTTCTTGATTTAGAATATTTAACTCATATCCGGGTTTGCTTTTAGAAGTAGGTTTACTACTATTGGAAATAATTATAATTCCTATAATAACTATTGCTACAATAATAATTATTGCTATTAAGCTAATTCCTTTTTGATTTCTCATTAAAATTCACCCCCTTATCTCTTGTAAAATTTCTAAAATATATCACAAAATATTTTATTCTCTGTTGTATTTCTCTATAATAAAATCGACTTGCTCATTTGATAATCTGTTATTGACTTTTGCTAATCGTAAAAGTGCTTTTATATTTTCCCATTTCATTGATTTGCAATATCCTTGATTTGTTAGTTCTATGTATTCTACGATTTCTTCAAATATGTAGTAGGGGATATTGAAGTCTTTATTTATTCTTTCCATTTCTTGCACCTCTTGTGATATTACATTTTTATTTTATCAAAAACATTTAAAATAAGCAATACATTTTGCAATGCTTTTTTATTTTAATTTTTGCAATACAATACCTATGTATAGGAGGTAATGCAAAATGGCTTTTCAAATAAAACCTAATAGGAAAGAAACTGAAAATAAAACAATACGATTTCCAATTCCTTTAATTGAAAATATTGAAAAAGCGATACAAGGGCAAAATGTAACTTTTTCAAGATTTGTTATTCAAGCTTGTGAGTATGCTTTGAACAATTTAGATGATACTCGAAAAGGTAGTAAGTAAAATTGCTATCTTTTAATGTTTTTGACTAGACCATATTATCAAAGTTTAAAAATAAAGTCAACTATTTTTAGTTCATAAATAGTTCTTTTTCAAACTATACATATTTTCACTAAAATTGTAAAATGCTAATATAAACTAAAAATAGTTCAAAGGTGGTGCATAATATGGCTTTTAAAATTCCAAGTGGAGCAGATAAAGTTCAATTTTCAATAAGAGTAGATGAAAACGATTTTAATATAATTGAAAAGCTATCAAAGAAAAGTAAAAAATCATATAATTATATAATAAATGCAATGATTAAGTATTCTATTGAAAATATGGATTTACAAGATATAAAAAATATCAAGATAGATGATAGTAAATAGAATAAGAGTAAAATAGTAAAATACTTTTTTACTCTGTTACAGTATTTTACCGATAATTTTACCACAAAATTTGACTTTTTAAAGTTAACTTTTTGTTTACTTTGTAATACTTTCATAAATTTAAACTCAAGAAAGAAAGCGAACACAGTAAGAAAGTAAAAGCAAAAATGAAAATTTTTTATTTTCTTAAAATTCGTTTTTATAAATGTACAAAATGTACAAACTATTTATATATTATTATTATACATTAAGTTATAATGTCTTATATAAAAATTGTACATTTTGTACCTATTTTGTTTTTTTAGGTTTTAGCACATATCCAATAATGACATTACTTGTTGTTTTTTTATCTACTCGCCCTTTATCTTTAAAAATATTCATCCTTTGTAATTTTTCCTTGATTTTAGATTTTGGCAATGCTGATAAATTATTTTTGTTACACCATTGTGTATATCTATCATATACACAAGACAAAGTAACATTGAAATTACTAGGAATCAGCTCTTGAACAAAAAAGAGATTGAACTTATCATTGACCTTTTCATATTTTAAAGTTGCTTGTTCTATTTCTTTTGGTGGAATTAGTCCTTCATTTCGGTATTTATTAAGTCCTTCTAAACACCAATTAAAAATTCCAGATACTTCATCTTGATTTTGCAAAATTTGTTTTAGTTCTTTTTTCTGTTCTTTTGGTGAAAAATGCTTGTTAAAGGTTATTACATTAACACGATTACTATTGAAAACAGTATCATCATCAATAATAGGCAAATAATTACAATTTATAAAGGCCTTAAATATAGGGTAAAACTCAAATTCTCTTTGATGTAAAAATCTAGCTACCATTTTATCCCCACCAGTCAATGTTTTAAGTAAGGCACTATCAATATTCATTTGTTGTGAAGGCTCATTGATATTCAAAAATCTACAACCATTAAGCCTTGCAATATCTCCACTTGCCTTTGAGGAATCTTTGTATTTTTTTAATGCTAATGTTTCAGGTAATGCAGTTTTTGCATAATCTCCTAACATATTTACTATTGTGTTTGTCAATGTACCTTTTCCATTTCGGGTTGTTGGTCCATAAAGTATAAAACAAGTTTCTTGCGATGTATCTGTGGTTAAAGCATACCCAAAGGCTTTTTGTAAATATTCTATTTTGTTTTTGTTGTTTTGCATTATTTGATTTATGAATTTTTTAAAAGTAGGGCATTGGGCTTTTGGCTCATATTCCACATTGCTTATTTTTGATAATAAGTCTTTGGGGTTATGTTCTGTAAATTCAAGAGTCTTTAAGTTCAATGTTCCATTTAGGCAATTGAATAAATTTGAGTTTTTATCAAAATCAGCTTGTTTGATAAACATTTTATCTCTACTATCCTTTATAACTGTTTCTCTTGCTTTTAAGTTTCCAAGTTTTTTAACATAATTTGAAAATTTATCTTTTTTATCCTCATCTGTAATTGATGAACTATACACACTTAAAGTTTTTGATAGTTCTTTCATCTTCTGTAATGTTATCATTTCTCCAGTATCTTCAACCCATACTTTACCATTGAAAAAATACCATTGTTTTGCTGTAACATTGTATCTTAATTGTGATTTGAACATATCTGTAAAAAGTTCACTCATCCCAATATCGTTTTGAGTATATCTCTTTTCTGGTGTTAATTTTTTCAGTTTTTCAAGTAATCTAAAATTTACACAATTTTTATAAAAGTTATTATTACAAAATTCAATAGCTTTTATAATAGTTTTTGATTTGTAATCTGTTCTATCCCATTTTTGCCTATATAATTTGCTTTTAGTGAATAGAGTGTCAATAAGTTCAAAATCTTCACCACAATAAAAGGCTAGAATACAACATAAAGCCATATCGGCAGAACTTTCATCATTGTTATATTGTGAAATATCTCCTTGAAAATAAAGTTTTTTAAACTTTTCAGCATTTTCACTTTTACTAATAATATCAATGATATATTGACAAGAACTTTCTAAACTTTCATCAGATCCGTTTTCAATGTTTGTTTTTGGTCGTTGCATATACTTATCAAGAAAAATCAATAATTGTTCTGTTCTTTCGTTTATAGGTTTGTCAATTATTACATTTTCTGTAAAAGTAAAAAATCTATTTGTTAAGCCACTAATATAACACTCAATTTTATTGTGTGGATTTTTTTGATAATATTGAGAGTGTAAGTCATTGGGAATTTTATTCATATCCACAGTAAAAAGAATATGAAAGCCATTTCCACTTGGGCTATATTCAGTGTATGTATCCATTAACTCGAATATATCTTGTGTAGTGCTATCGTTCAAGTCTCTTTTGTCAATATCAATTCCACAAACACCATTTGCTAAAATAAGACCGATTCCGTTAGCCTTTGTGTTTGCTTTTACTTGTTCAAAAGTAGCCCAAGTATTTTGATATTGTTTGTTAGTTCCTGTCCTTTGGTTTTTGGAAGATAGGGGAACTTTTGTAGTTCCCTTATAATTCCAATTAACCCATTGTTTATTATTTTTTAAGTCTTGAATTGTCATTGTTTTGTTCCTCCCTTTTATTAGATATCTAAAAAGTTTCTTAAACTCCAACCACCATTTTTTTTACTTTCTTCGCACTCATTTATGAGACTTTTTAGTTCTTCCAAGCATTTATTATCTTCATTTCGGTAGTCATCACCAACAGATTTCATCTCCTTAATACAAAGAGGTAATCGCTCAGAAAGAAATATAAATAATATTGCTGACAATTCAGTCAAACAATGTTCTCTATTACTTCCACAAGGATATGAAATAGAATTAGAAACATCAACAAATTTTTCATTTCCAACCATTTTTAGTGCCTTTCCAATAAAATCTAACATCATTGATTTATCAAAAATATCATATAACATTTTAAAATCCCCTTTCTAAGTTAAAATTAAAGTTTCAAAATTATCTATCTTTCGTATATTTCTTAATATAGTTACATAACTTTTGTGTATTTGTACAATTTTCATCTCTTTGTATTCTTCTTCTTTTAACCATTTTTCGTAATCATCTCTATTTTTGTCTATAAAATCCCTTATGTCTTGTAAGTTGAGTGATATAAAAGAACTCATTTGTTTAATCTGCGATTTTGATAATCGCATAACTAAAATCCCCCTTTCTTTGAAATGTAACTATTTTTATTGATTTAATTTATTTTTAATTTATTTTATATTGACATAGAGTTATAAAGGTGTTATAATCAATTTATGAAAATAAATTAAAACTAAAGCAATTTAGATTGCCAAAACATAATACATCCAAAAATATAAAAAGTCAATATGTTTTTGTAAATTATTTTGAAAAAATTTATAAAAATAAATTAAAAGGAGATGTAAAACAATGAAAAAAGCAAGTAATAAAAAGGAAAAAAATACAGAAATAACCGACAAATATATCCCAAAATTTAAAATGGATATTCCAAACAAATCTTATGAAGTAAATAAGGAAATTTTCCAAAAAAGATTTTGTGAATTATTAACAAAATTTATTGAAGAGGGACACCAACAAAAAGAAATCACAGAAAAAACCGGTATTTCTCCAGCTTCAATAACACAATATAAAAATGGTACTAATGTACCTAAGGGGTATATATTAGAGAATTTAGCAAATTATTTCAATGTAAGTGCAAATTATCTTTTAGGAAAAAGCGATACACCAACATACACATTTGAAGATATAAACAAAAAGATAGGACTATCACAAAAGGCTATTGAAACATTATACAAATTACAACATAATTCTTTTGATGAAGATATAAACATAACAGAAGAAAAAGAAATAAGCGATTTTTATAATTCACAAATTGGTATTTTGAATTTAATTCTTGAAGATAGCGAAAATCTACTTGCATTATTACAAGATATGAAAACATATAAAGAAAATTACGAAGAATTAAAACAAGAGAAAACAAAAGATAAAAAGGAAAAATTAGATTTTTATGAATATAAATTAACAAAGGATTTTATATATTTTGTACAAAAACTAGAAAGGAAGTAAAAAATGGATGTAGTAATTTATACAAGATTTAGTCCAGGTAGAAAACAAAACGAACATAGTACAATAGGACAGATTAAAGTTTGTAGAGAATATGCAGAACGAAACAACTTGAATATTATAGACATATACACAGATGAAGCAAAAAGTGGAACAAAAGATGATAGAGCAAATTTCCAAAGAATGATAAAAGATAGCGAACAGAAAAAATTTCAAGGTGTTTTAGTTTACCAGTTAGACAGATTCGCAAGAGATAAATATGATAGTGTTGTGTACAAAAGAAAACTTAAAAAGAATGGTGTAAGAGTATTATCAGCAAGAGAAAATATTTCGGATGACGCAAGTGGAATTTTAATGGAAAGTGTGCTTGAGGGTATGGCCGAATATTATTCTGTGGAATTAGGACAGAAAGTAAAGAGGGGTATGGAAACAAATGCAGAAAGTTGTTACTATAATGGTGGGACTATTCCATTAGGCTTGAAAGTAAAATCAATATATGTTCCTCTTGGTCCAAAAGGAAAGTTAATCGAAAAGAAACAATTTGATATTGATGAAGAAAAAGCACCAATAATACAAAAGATATTTGAAATGTATATCAACAATTACACAATGGCAGATATAATACGATATTTGAATAAAAGGAATATAAAAACTTCTTATGGTAAAGAGTTTAACAAAAATAGTATTAGAACAATAATTTTAAACAAAAAATATATAGGAATATATGAATATCAAGGAAAAGAAACACCAAATGCAATTCCACGAATTATTGATGATGATACATTTTATCAAGCAAGAGAAAAATTGCTAAAAAATAAAGAAGCACCAGCAAGAACAAGAGCAAATGCAGAGTATCTATTGACCACAAAATTATTCTGTGGAACTTGCAAGGAAATGATGGTTGGAGTTAGTGGAAGGTCTGGAAATAATACACAATATTGTTATTATAGTTGTAAAAATACTTTAAAACATAAATGCAACAGAAAGAATATAAAAAAGGACTATATTGAAGATTTAGTTGTAGATTTAGCAAGAGGAGAATTGACAGATGACAACATAAATGAAATGGCAAACGCCGTATATAAAACGGCGTGTAAGACACAGGACCATTCGAGGATAAAACAACTACAAAGAGAGATTTTAGAAAATGAAAGTCAAAAGACAAATCTAGTGAATAGCTTAAAAATGTGTAATGATGATAATGTGAGAAAGTATATTTTTGAAGAAATGTCAAAAATGGAACAACAAAAAATAGAATTACAAAACCAAATTGAAGAAGAAGAAAGTAGTATGTTTTTAGTTTCGGAAAAGGAAATAAAATACTTTTTAAAGAGTTTACAAAATGGAAACAAAAACGATTTAAAGTATAGACAAATGATAATCAATGTGTTAATATACAAAGTGTATATATATGATGATAACATCACGATTATATATAATTCAAATGGGAAACCAGTTGAAACAAAGATACCAAACATAAAAGAGCTTGAACAATCTTTTCAAGCTCAAAAAAGTCATCATTGTTCTAATATGGGTAATGATGCTCAACCATATAAGTAAGATACTTCAGATAATTATAGTTTCTTGTTAAAAAACTTGTGCATTATTTACTATTAATTTATTCTTTTCCACATGTATACTGTTATATATGGTTGTATATTATTATGAGCTATAGATCCTCCAGTCTCAGATACATTTGTTCCTCCATATCCAACATTTGACATAAGTGTCCATGTATTTGAATATTCCGCATGATATCTATGTTCGATATGACCACTTATTACTCCAGGATCTAGTCCAACTGCTACATAATGACTATGTTTTGGCATCTCATTTATTGATAATGTATGTGTATACTCTCCTCCTATTGATTTTGCAATAAATATATTAGATGTTCCATTACTATCTGTTCCTGTGCCTGATCCTATTAATGTTCTTCCTTGTGCATATGTTTCCCATTCTCCTCCTAAAAATTCTGATGGATTTGTCTCATTTTCAGATATATATACACTACCTATCGGATATATTTTTTCTAGCAAATTTTCATCTTTTTCTAATTGTTCTATTCTCGTTTCTAAACCATTTATATAATCTATTAAATAATTAATGTCCTCATTTTCATTTTCTACATTTGAAGATAAAGTTGTATATATATTATTTAATTGCTTTTGTTCTTCTGTTACTGCTTTTTTATATTTTTCTGTAGCATTCTTTGCTTTTCCTATTATTCCATTGTCTTCTAATAATGTTGTTATCGCTATTCCTGCTAATATTAATAATACTATTATGGTTATGACTAATGATAATAATGTGATTCCCGCAGGCGACCTCTGGTCGTCCCTACACGTTTTTTTCATGTCTTTTGCTTTTTTTACCATTTTATTTATCCTTTCTTTTTTGTCTTAAATCAATATTGATTTCCACTCTTTTTTGAATACTAATTATTTTATTTATTTCACGCAAAAAACTATGTATTTAGATTCTTCTAAAATACATAGTTTTATTTCTATGTTTATTTATTTTTATTTCATAAAAACCTACGATATATATATATATATATATATACAGTATCAAGTGTTTCAGCCTTCATTATTTTTATTTTCCTTTTTCTTTATTATTTATTAATTCAATTTTTAATTATAACTATTATCTTTCTTCCCCATGAGATTTGTCTGGTTGTTCAATAGTTGCTTTATTTGGTATTTCTTGTTCATTTATTATACCATATTGTTTACTTGTATCGTATTTATATATTGCGTCTATAAATCTTTCTTTGTAAGTTATCTCATTTGAATAGTCAACATTAGTATTCTCCATTGTACTCCATCTATCTATACCTGTTCGTACAACATCTCCTAACTCTGATAAAGTATTGTCTTGATATTCACTTACTTCTTCATTTTGATCATATACTTGTATATATTGTCCATTATAGAACATCGCTCTTTCTTTTTTGTATCCTTCGCCATCTTTGGTTATAGCTGATAAACACACACCATTTATTGCTATTAGTCCATCTTGTCTAGCTTTATCATTATTGCTGCTAACTATTATTCTGATTATTTCATCTCCATTTTTGGCTTTATCTCTATATAGTGCTATTTCTTTATTGTCTGTACTGTTTTTCTCAAATCTAACATTTTCTACTTCTATTTGTTCTTCATTATTCTTATTATAATCTTCTGCATATATTTGTTTTATATAATATAATGTTTGATCTTTATCTAAGCTTTCTACTTTTTCTTTTGCATTTCTTTTTAAATCTTTATCATAATTATTTAAATTTGATAGTTCTTCTCTAAATTTACTTCCCTCATCTTTTATAATACTTTCTTCTTGTCTTGTATTATCGCCTGAATCTAATAACTTAGTTCCTGCATATCCTCCTATAGCTAAAGAACCTACTAATGCATATAGAGCTAATTTGCGCATTACTTTTTTAGCAGCACGTTTCTTTATTATATTGTGATATGCTCTACTTACTTTGTGTCCGTGTTTACTTTCAAACTTAGTTTCTTGTTCTTTAACTTCCTTTAACACATTTCTTACAAAGAAATTTCTTTTTGCTACTTTTTTATTTTCTTTTATTGTATTACTTTCTTTGCTTTCTATATTATTTTTACTTTCTTCTGTATTCATAAATAACCCTCTTATTTATATTTTTATGTATATATTTTATATAAGATAAGCAAAATTGTCAATATAATTATTTGTTAGCTTTTTTATGCTGTTTTTCTAAGTTCTATGGCATGTTGTTTAGATATGTCTGTTATTTCTCCATTTAATATTCTTGCTACTTCATTTATTGTTTCTTCCTCATTTAGTTTCTTTACATTTGTAAATGTTCTTCCGTTTTTTGATGATTTATTTATATAATAGTTTTTATCTCCTTTTGCTGCTATACTTGGTTGGTGTGTGATGCATAATACCTGATGATTTTTTCCTATCAATTTTAATTTTTGACCTACAGATTTTGCTGCTTTTCCACTAATTCCTGTATCTATTTCATCAAATATCAGTATTGGTGTATTGTCTGTATTTGCAAGTACAGTTTTTATTGCAAGCATTATTCTAGACATCTCTCCTCCTGATGCTATTTTATTAAGTGATTTTTCTTCTTCTCCTATATTTGTTAATATAAAGTATTCTACTTCATCTATACCATTTTTATTAAAATTTGTTTTTTGTATATTAGTTATGAATTTTGCATTTGGCATTTCTAAATCACTTAATTCTTTATTTATGCTTTCATCTAATTGTTTTCCACATTTTAATCTTATATTGTGCATTTTTTCTGATAGATTTAGCATTTCTTTTTCTATATTTTCTAATTCTTTTTTTAATTTTGTATTATATTCATCTAAATTATTAATTCTATTTATCTCATTTTCTATATTCTCTTTGTATTCTAGTATTTCTGTTATGCTATTTCCATATTTTCTTTTTAATGAAAATATTAGATCTAATCTTTCTTCAATTTCATCTCTTTCATTTTCATCAAAGTATACATCTGTATTAAATTCACATATATTTCTAGATAATTCTTGTATATCATAATATATATTTTTAAGTTCTGCTAGTGTATTATTGTACTTCTCATCTATATCATTAATTTTTTCAATTGCCTTTATTGCATCATTAATTTTGTCTATTGCTCCTTCTCCTAATGCTAGGTCAGCTTGGTTCAATGATTTTGCTATTTTTTCGGAATTCATAAATATTTTTCTTTTTTCTTCTAATTCATCTTCTTCATCTTTTTTTAATCCTGCTCTATCGATCTCCTCAAATTCATATTGAAGCAAGTCTAGTTGCCTCTGTTTTTCTTTTTCATCTCCTAAATTTTCTTTTAATTCTTTTTGTATTTCTAAACGTTTTTCATATAATTTACTATATTCGTCTTTTATGAATAATATATTTTCTCCTATAAAATTATCTAAGTATTTTATATGGTATTTTGAATTTAAAATTTTTTGATTATCATTTTGCCCATGAATATCTATTATATTATTCATAAATTCTTTAAGTTCTGTTAAAGTTACTAATCTTCCATTTATTTTACAAGTATTTCTTCCATTTGAATGTATTTCTCTGCTTACTATTATATTATTTTCAATTGATATTGGGTTATTTGGTAAATACAAATTAAGCTCTACCAAAGAATATTCTTCTCCATTTCTTATCATCTCTTTTGAAAATCTTCCACCTGATATTATACTAATTGCATCTATTATAAGTGTTTTACCTGCACCAGTTTCACCTGTAAGTACATTAAATCCTTCACTTAATTCAATGCTTATATCGTCTATTATACCTATATTTTTTATATGCAAAGTTGAAATCATAATCAACCTCCTCTAAAACTTTTGTTTGTAATATTATACATACATTTGTTTGTATTGTCAATATATTTTTAAAATTTATTTTAAATATTTTTTCTATCCAAAATAAAAAGCTTTGCATATATTGCAAAACTTCTTTTTAACTTTTATTAAACTAATTTTAATATAACTGTTTCTGCTGCGTCCCCTCTTCTTTGACCTACTTTTATTATTTTTGTATATCCACCAACTCTATCTGTATATCTTGGTGCTATAACATTAAATAATTTATCTGTTAAGTCTATTGGAGTACCTTCATTGTCTTTTACTTTATTTATTTTTGTCATCATTTTTCTTCTAGCATTTAATCTTGATGGCATATCTTTTTGTCTTTTTACCATTTTTTCTTCTTTTACTACTTTTAAGAATTCTTTGCCATTTTTACTTTTTACTAATTCTGTTTCTTTATTTCCCTTACTATCTAGTTTAGCTTTTACTACTTTTACTTCTACTTCTTCAAAGTTATCTTTTTCTTTTACTGCTAAAGCTATTAAGCTATCTACTATTGGCTTTACTTCTTTTGCTCTTGCTTCTGTAGTTTCTATTTGTTCATGCCAAATTAGGTCTGTTGATAAATTTCTAAGCATTGATAATCTTATATCTGTAGTTCTTCCTAATTTTCTATTTGCCATGTCTTTTCACCTTCCTTTTCGAATTATTCTTCTTCCATAGCTAAATCTAAGTCTAATTCATGTAATTTTTCAATTACTTCATCTAATGATTTTTTACCTAAATTTTTAACTTTCATCATATCTGTCTCTGTTTTATTTGTTAGATCCTCAACTGTTGATATACCTGATCTTTTTAAGCAGTTAAATGATCTTACAGATAATTCAAGTTCTTCTATTGGCATTTCAAGGATTTTTTCCTTTTTACTTTCTTCTTTTTCAACCATAATTTGAGTATTTTTTGCTGTTTCTGATAAATCAACAAATAATTTTAAGTGTTCTGTCATAACTTTAGATGCTAAGCTTAATGCTTCATATGGTTCTAAACTTCCATCTGTCCATAATTCTATTGTTAATTTATCATAATCAACCATTTGTCCAACTCTAGTGTTTTCTACTGAATAGTTTACTTTTTTTACTGGAGAATATATTGAATCTATTGATATTACTCCAATTGGTTGATTATCTAGCTTATTTTTTTCAGCTGTATTATATCCTCTTCCCATATCTGCAACCATTTCCATATGAAGTTTTCCTCCTTTTGAAACTGTTGCTATATGTAAATCTGGATTTAAAACTTCTACTGTACCATCTGTAACTATGTCTCCAGCTTTGACTTCTCCTTCTCCTTCAAAGTCTATTCTTAATGTTTTTTCCTCATTTTGGTCCATTTTTATTCTTACCATTTTTAAATTAAGAATAATTTCTGGAACATCTTCTACTACATCTGGTATTGTAGTAAATTCATGTTGGGCACCATCTATTTTTACACTTTTGATTGCACATCCTGGTAATGATGAAAGTAGTATCCTTCTTAAAGAATTTCCGATAGTTATACCATAACCACGCTCTAATGGTTCACAAACGAATTTTGCATAATTTCTTTCGTTGTCAATATCTAAGCATTTAATATTTGGCTTTTCAAATTCTATCATTTTTACCTCCTAAAATTTTACGAGAACTATTCTCACAAAATAAATATTACAATCATTATTTAGAGTAAAGCTCTACTATTAAATGTTCTTCAACTGGTAGGTCTACATCTTCTCTATCAGCTAATCTAACTACTTTACCACTTAATTTTTCTTCATCTCTTTCAAGCCATGTTGGAACTGGTCTTGCTGAGTTTACTTCTACAGCATGTTTTATAGTTCCATTGTCTTTCTTTATTTCTCTTACAGAGATAACATCTCCTGCTTTTATTATATATGATGGAATATTTACTTTCTTTCCATTTACATCAAATGCTGCATGTGTTACAAGCATTCTTGCTTGTGCTCTAGAACTTGCAAATCCTAATCTATATACAACATTATCTAATCTACTTTCTAGTAGTTGTAGTAAAACTTCACCAGTTTTACCTTTTGTATTAGAAGCCATTTCAAAGTATTTTCTAAATTGTTTTTCTCCAACACCATAGAATGACTTTGTTTTTTGTTTTTCTCTTAATTGAGTACCATATTCAGATAATTTAGATTTTTTTTGTCCATTTTGTCCTGGAGCATAGTTTCTTCTACTAATACTGCATTTATCTGAATAACATCTTTCGCCCTTTAGGAATAACTTTTGTCCTTCTCTACGGCAGATGCGGCACTGTTCGTCCTTATATCTTGACATCTTATTTCCTCCTCTTAATTTAGATTAAACTCTTCTTCTTTTTGGTGGTCTACAACCATTATGTGGGATTGGTGTTACATCTTTTATTGATGTTATTTCTAATCCTGCTGTTTGTAATGCTCTTATTGCAGATTCACGTCCTGCTCCAGGGCCTTTTACAAATACTTCTACTGTTTTTAGTCCATGTTCCATAGCTGCTTTTGCTGCTGTTTCAGCAACTTCACCTGCAGCAAATGGTGTACTTTTTCTTGAACCCTTAAAACCTAAACCTCCAGCACTTGCCCATGATATAACATTACCTTGAACATCTGATACTGTAACTATTGTATTATTAAAACTAGAATGAATATGTGCTGCACCATTTTCAATGTTTTTTCTAACTCTTCTTCTAGTTGTAGTTTTCTTTGCAGACTTTGTAGCCATTATTTTTCTCCTTCCTGAATTCTATTTATTTTTTACTCTTGCTAACCAATTTTCTTGGTCCTTTTCTTGTACGAGCATTTGTTTTTGTTCTTTGTCCTCTTACTGGTAAACCTCTTTTATGTCTTGTTCCTCTATAGCAACCCATTTCAACTAATTGTTTTATGTTTAATGCTACTTCTCTTCTTAGGTCACCTTCTACAGTATAATCAGCCATAGCTTTTCTTATTGCTTGTTCTTGATCTGCTGTTAAGTCTTTAACTCTAGTATCTGGGTTTACTCCAGCATCTTTTAGAATTTTTTGAGAACTTTTTAAACCTATACCATAAATGTAAGTTAGTCCTATTTCTACTCTTTTTTCCTTAGGTAGATCTACTCCTGCTATACGAGCCATATTTGCACCTCTTTCTTTATAAAATAGTAATTGTTTTCTATTTAACTAATAAAGGTGAAATGCATTAAATAATTAAAAAATAATAATTTAGAAAGGTTTTCATTATTATTTTTAAATTATTTAATCTTTATTAATTAATAGAAATATATATAAACACAAATCTAAATCAGCCGCTTGCTAGATTTGTGTTGATATCTAATTAAAAATTAACCTTGTCTTTGTTTATGCTTTGGATTTTCGCATATAACTCTTATTACACCTTTTCTTTTGATTACTTTGCACTTGTCGCACATTTTCTTTACAGATGGTCTTACTTTCATTTTTTGCACCTCCTATATTCTATAGCTTAGCTTATATGTGAAGTCAAATGCCTTTAGCATCTCACTTCACACTTAAACCTAAGCTACTAACTACTTTTCTTCTATTTTGCTATTATTTAGCTCTCCATGTAATTCTTCCTTTTGTTAAATCATATGGTGAAAGTTCAACTTTAACTTTATCTCCTGGTAATATTTTTATATAGTTCATTCTTAGTTTACCAGATATATGTGCCAAAATTTCATGACCATTTTCTAATTTAACCTTGAATAATGTATTTGGTAGTGACTCTGAAACCACTCCTTCTACTTCAATTACATCCTCTTTTGACATATATTACTCCATCCTCCATTTACATAGTAAATTTTGCTAATTTGATTTCTTAAGTAACATAAGACATTTTTTCACAATAGCTATTATATTATATAATAATTCTAAAGTAATGTCAATATTTCTGGCTCTTTTTCTGTAATTAAAATTGTATTTTCATAATGTGCTGATAAACTCTCATCCCATGTGTAAATTGACCAGCCATCTTCACCTTGACAAATCTCTGGATTTCCCTCTACTACCATTGGTTCTATTGCTAGGGTCATGCCAGGTTCTAGCCTTACTCCTCTTCCAGATTTTCCATAATTAGGTATGCCTGGTTCTTCATGCATTTGTCTTCCTATACCATGGCCTTCAAATTCTTTTATTACTTCAAATCCATTTTCTTTAACAAAGTTACCTATTGCGTATGAAATGTCACCTAATCTATTACCTTTTTTAGCATATTTAATTCCTTCAAAAAAAGCCTGTTTTGTTACTTCTACCAATCTTTTGGCTTTTTCAGATACTTCACCTACAAAATATGTTCTTGCACAATCACCATTAAACCCATCTTTGTATGCTACTAGATCAATACTTATTATATCTCCATCTTTTAGTATAACTTTTGAAGATGGTATTCCATGAATAATATTATCATTAATTGACGCACAAATTGATCCTGGAAAGTCTGGTACTCCTTTCATTCCACTTGGGTATCCTTTTTCTGCTGGAATTGCACCATTTTGCCTCATTGTAGCTTCTGCAATTTTATCTAATTCTAATGTAGATATTCCTGGTTTTATTGCCTTTTCTACTGCTTTCTGAGCAAGATTTGCTATTCTACATGCTTCTCTCATTTTTTCTATTTCACTTTTAGATTTTATTGAAATCATTTTTATACCTTCTTATTTTTTATTTACATTTCTAATTAATATAATTCTATCCTTATTTTCAAGAATAGAATTATATTTTAATCATAGGAAAGTCTGCTAAAATTCCTATAATATACATGTTCTTATCGTCTATTTTCTATTATATCAATAGCTTTATTAGTTGTATTCTCTTTTGTAGTTTTTGAATAAATATCTATGTCTATTTTTTCTAATAATCCCTCATTTATATAGTAATCTATTAGGGGCTCTGTATTTTTGTAATATACTTCTAATCTCGCTTTTATAGTTTCTGGTTCATCATCTTTTCTTTTTATAAGGGCTGATCCACATTTGTCACATATTCCTTCTACTTTTGGAGGCATGAATACAGTATTATATGATGCTCCACATTCTTTATTAGAACATATTACTCTACTTGATGTTCTTTTAATAAGATCCTCTTCTGGAACTTCTAAGTCAATTACAGCTGTAACCTTTTCCCCTTTTTTTGCTAAATGCATTTTTAGTGCTTCTGCTTGAGCAATAGTTCTAGGAAATCCATCTAATAACATATTTTTACTTTTATCTAATCTTCCTTTTACCATATTTATAGTAATTTCATCTGGTACTAATTCACCATTAGTCATGTATTCTTGTGCTTTTTTTCCTAATTCCGTCTGATTTTTTATTTCATTTCTAAACATATCTCCTGTTGAAATATATTCTAAATTATATTTTTTGCATATTTCTTTTCCTATTGTTCCTTTTCCTGTACCAGGAGCACCTAACATAATTATATACATAAAAAATTATTCCCTTCTTTTATTTTTGCTATTATATTTTAGCTTTTTTTTATATATTTGTCAATTTTATTTTCAAAATTATATCTATTTTTCAGTTGGTAAAATTATATTTTTAATGGTGAACAAAAAGTCCATCCCCTTGTTCACAATTGTTAATAAAATCTAAAAGGATGAGCTTTAGTAGCCTCACCCTCTTAGTTTTTCGGAATTTAAAATCTTTACAACACCTGACACAGTTTTGTAAGTACACTGCCTATGTATGGCTCACTGCATTCAAATTGCTCGTTCAGCCATTCCTCAGTTTTCGCATTTCTTAATGTCTTTGCCGCATTCTCTCCAACTGTGCCATTTGATGTCAATTTTTTTATGTGCTTTGATGCATAGTTTGTAAGTTCCAGCTTCCTCCCATCTCTTGAATCCAATACAGTAGCAATAAAAATCTTGCCTTTTATATTGAGTATCTGAGATATTTCCACCTGTCCATAAAGTTTTAATTCCATCCGTTTCATTTCTGAAACCTCCTTTTCAACTGTTATACTTCTATTATAACATATGTTTGCAATAATGTAAATATTATGTTTACTTTTAAAATTTTGGTCTTTTTAATGATTGCTATAAAAAGATTAACAATAATATTATACCTCACAAAAAAACTATATATTTTTAAAATACATAGTTTTCCTTTATTTATCCTAAGAATCCTTTGTAATGTCTCATTACAAGTTGTGATTCTAATTGTTGTCCTAATTCTATTGCAACACCAACTACTATTAATATTGATGTTCCTCCAAATGCTGTATTTAATCCTGTAAATCTAGCAAGCATTGGAAGTATTGCAATTAATGCTAAAAATAATCCTCCAAATAATAATATTTTAGATAATACTGAAGATAAATAGTCAGCTGTTGGTTTTCCAGCTCTAATTCCTGGAATGAATCCTCCATTTTGTTTTATGTTGTTTGCAACTTCTGCTGGATTGAATGTTGCATATGTATAAAAGTATGTAAATCCAATTATTAATAATAAATATATTGCTGCATTAATAATTGTATATTGCCATCCTACAGTTGATGATGATGTTGCTATTGATAAGTTATATATTACTCTCCAAAACCCTGTTTTTGCTTCTATATCGCTTACAAATAGTTGTATTATCATCGCAGGAAATGTCATGAATGATGATGCAAATATTATTGGCATTACACTTGCCATTGCTGGTTTAATTGGTATATGTGTATTTTGTGCTCCTACCATTCTTCTTCCAACTACTTTTTTAGAATATTGTACTGGTATTCTTCTTTCAGAAAGTTGTACAAATACTATACCTGTAACAAGTACTAATACTCCTACTACTATTCCTAGAGCTGTAATTAGCCCAACTGTACTGAATTGTCCTTCTACCATTATATTACTTACTATTGACACTATAGCTGATGGAAAACTTGAAACAATACCTGCAAATATTATCATTGATATTCCATTTCCAACACCTCTTGATGTAATTTTATCTCCTAACCACATAAGTAATGATGTTCCTGCCATAAGTGATATTACTGCAATTACCCCTGTTATAGCATTTGTATCTACAAATATTCCAGATGATCTATATGATAGATATATTCCTAACCCTTCTACTAATGATAATACTAATGTTATTATTTTTGTATATCTATCTATTTTCTTTCTGCCTTCTTCTCCACCTTCTTTAGTTAATCTTTCTAAAGCTGGTACTACCATTCCTAATAGTTGTATTACTATAGATGCTGTAATATATGGAGTTATAGACATTGCAAAAATTGATAATCTTGAAAAAGCTCCACCAGAAATCATGTTTATCATTCCTGTTACACTATTTGTATAAGCATCTTTTGTAGCTTCTAATGAAACTACGTCTACTCCTGGAATAGTTATATAGCATCCTAATCTAAATATAACTAATAATAGTAATGTATATAATAATTTTTTTCTAATTTCTGGAGTTTTTAATGCGTTTTTTATAGTTTTTAACAAATTATATCACCTCTGCCTTTCCGCCTAAAGCTTCTATTTTTTCCTTAGCAGTCTTAGTGAATCTTACAGCTTTTACATTTAATTTTTTATCTAATTTTCCTGTTGCTATTATTACTATACCATCATTTTCTTTGCTTATAATTCTATCTTTTATTAAAGTTTCTGCTGTTACATCTTCTACTGTTGATTTATTAAGCATTGTTAATGTTACTTCTGTATAGTCTTTAGCGAATTTATTTGTGAATCCTCTTTTTGGTAGTCTTCTATATAATGGTGTTTGACCACCTTCAAATCCACGTCTAACGCCTCCACCTGATCTAGCGTTTTGTCCTTTATGACCTCTACCTGATGTTTTACCATTTCCTGAAGCCATTCCACGACCAACTCTATTTTTTCTTTTTCCTTCTTGTGCTGGTTTTAATTCGTCTAATTTCATTTGGTTTACACCTCCTTAAACCTTAAAATTTATTTATTTTATTTTATTTCGTCTACACTTTTTCCTCTTTTTTTAGCTATTTGTTCAATTGTTTGCATTGATTTTAATCCTTCAAGTGTTGCATAAACAACGTTTCTTGGATTGTTTGTTCCTAAAACTTTAGTTCTTACATCTCTATAACCTGCAAGTTCTAATACTGGTCTTACACTACCTCCAGTAATAAGTCCTGTACCTTCACTAGCTGGTTTTAACATTACACTTGCACTACCGAATTTTCCTATATATTCATGTGGTACTGTTGTTCCTACTATTGGAACTTCAACTAAATTCTTTTTAGCATCTTCAATAGCTTTTTTTATTGCATCTGGAACTTCTGAAGCTTTACCATTTCCTACTCCTACTTTACCATTTCCATCTCCAACAACAACTACGGCACTAAATCTGAAAGTTCTACCACCTTTAACAACTTTAGCAACTCTGCTTATAGCAACAACTTTCTCTTTTAATTCAGATTCATTTTCTTGCACTTCTCATCTTCCTCCTTTTCTTAAAAATTTAAACCGCCTTCTCTTGCAGATTCAGCTAATTCTTTTACGATTCCATGATATTGATATCCACTTCTGTCGAATACTACATCACTTATTTTTTTAGCTTTAGCTTTTTTTGCAATTAAAGCTCCAACTTCTTTTGCTGCTTCTTTATTTGCATGTTTTGTTTTTACTTCTTTATCTAATGTTGATGCACTAACTAATGTTGTAGCTGTTACATCATCTATAATTTGAGCATATATATTAGTATTACTTCTATACATACAAAGTCTTGGGCATTCTGCTGTTCCATTAACTTTTCTACGTACTCTTATATGTCTTCTTTTTCTTTCAAATTTTCTATCTGTATTTGAAACCATGTTTATTTTATTTCTCCTTTCTCAAAAATTATTTTTTACCTGTCTTACCTTCCTTACGTCTAATATGTTCTTCAGCATATTTAATACCTTTTCCTCTATAAACTTCAGGTGGTCTTTTACTTCTGATTACTGCTGCTGTTTGACCGACTACTTCTTTGTTTATACCTCTTACTATTATAGTATTTGGATTTGGAAGGTCAAATGTAATTCCTTCTGGTGCTTCCATCTCTACTGGATGAGAATATCCTAAATTCATTACTAATTTTGTACCTTGTTTTTGTGCTCTATAACCAACTCCATTTACTTGTAATTCTCTAGTAAATTCATTAGTTACACCTTCTATCATATTACTGATTAATGTTCTTGTTAATCCATGTAAGTTTCCATATTCTTCTGATGGTATTTCAACTTTTATTTCTTTTTCTTCCATTTTTACTGTAACATTTTCATTTAATTCTCTTTCTAATGTTCCTTTTGGTCCTTTTACAGTAATTTTATTTCCGTTCTAAAGTAACTGTAACACCGTCAGGTATTGCTATAGGCTTTTTTCCTATTCTTGACATTTGGATTTTCCTCCTTCTTTTAATTTTATATTTATTTATTAATCAAAGTAAAATTAATATATTGCAAGGAAATCAAATAAAAATTTTTGAAATTATACTTATTTGTATATTGAAAAAATTTTTATGTAGCTTGATGTAGCAAGATGTTGATTTTAATTTGATTAAATAGGTTACCATACATAAGCTAGTACTTCTCCACCTAAATTTTCTTTTCTTGCATATTTATCTGTTTTTATTCCTTTAGATGTAGATATTAAAGCTATTCCTAAGCCATTTAGTACTTGTGGTAATTCGTCTTTAGAAACATATATTCTTAAACCTGGTTTACTTATTCTTTTTAATCCAGATATAACTCTTTGACCATTTTCGTCATATTTTAAAGTTATTCTAATAATACCTTGCTTGTCGTCTTTTATTTCTTCAAAAGATGATATATATCCTTCATCAAATAAAATTTGTGCTATTGCCTTTTTCATATTTGATGCTGGTACATCAACACTTGTGTGTTTAGCACTATTAGCATTTCTAATTCTTGTTAGCATATCTGCTATTGGATCTGTAATATTCAATTTTTTATCTCCTTTCTATGCAAATTAATGAAAATCTTCGTATTAGTTCGTTAAACTTCTTAAAAATTTTTTCAACATACTAACATTGTATAGTTTCAAAAATTTTTGTTCGTTTGCCTTCTAATACTCGTTTTTGATTAATTTTAATATTATTACTTATATTTATCTATCCTATGTCAAATCAAAATTAGTATAGTAAATAAAAACTTTTGAAATTATATTTATTATATATTGAAAAAGTTTTTACGCAACTTGACAACGCAAGATGCTGATTTTCATTTGACAAATAATGTATTTTTACCATGATGCCTTTTTAACACCTGGAATTTCGCCCTTATGAGCTAATTCTCTAAAACATATACGGCATATTCCATATTTTCTTATATAACTGTGTGGTCTTCCACAAATTTTGCATCTATTATATTCTCTTGTTTTATATTTTTGTGGTCTAGCTTGTTTTACTTTTAATGATTTTTTAGCCATTTTCTCTCACTTTCCTCCTTAATTTATTTCTATTTTTTGAAAGGCATTCCAAGAAGAGTTAATAGCTCTTTTGCCTCTTCATCAGATTTAGCTGTTGTAACAAATATAATATCCATTCCTCTTACTTTATCTATTTTGTCATATTCTATTTCAGGGAATATTAATTGTTCTTTAACTCCCATTGAATAATTTCCTCTACCATCAAATGAATCACTTGATACACCTCTAAAATCTCTAACTCTAGGAAGTGCTACATTAAATAATTTATATGCAAAATCATACATTTTTCCTTTTCTTAATGTAACTTTTACACCTATATTTACTCCTGCTCTTAATTTAAAAGCTGCTATTGATTTTTTAGATTTTGTTACTACTGGTTTTTGACCTGTTATAGTTGTTATATCTTTTACTGCACCTTCTAATGATTTTGGATTTTCTTTTATATCTCCTAAACCAATATTTAGTACGATCTTATTTAATTTTGGAACTTCCATTATTGATTTATAGCCAAACTTTTTCATTAAAGCTGGTACTACTTCTTTTTCGTATTGTTCTCTTAATATCTCCATAAGTCTTTAATAGACCTCCTTTCTATATTATTTTCCTGATTTTAATTCTGCACCGCAAGATTTGCATACACGTACTTTGCCGTTTTCACTTACTTTATAACCTATTCTTACCGCTTTTCCGCATTTAGGACAAACTACTGCTACTTTGCTTGAATTAATTGGATGTTCTGAAGCAATTATTCCTCCTTCTTCTCCTGCTTTTCTTGGTTTTGTTGCTTTTTTTCTTATATT
>CAMSMU010000010.1 GCA_947061115.1 uncultured Clostridium sp. | reverse complement strand
GTCAAAATTGTAATTATTTTTCAACATTTCACATCTTTTGTGCTTGAACACAAGTAATTGCAACAATACCAGCTATATCTTCTGGTGAGCACCCTCTTGATAAATCATTTACGGGCTTATCTAAGCCCTGACAAAGAGGACCATAAGCATTGGCATGTGCTAATCTTTGTGTTAATTTATATCCTATATTTCCTGAATTTAAATCTGGAAATATTAAAATATTTGCATTACCTTTTAAAGGACTATCAGGTGCTTTCATTTTGGCTACTTCTGGTATTATAGCTGCATCTAACTGTAACTCTCCATCTAAACATAAATCTGGTGCAAGCTTATGAGCAATTTCTGTTGCCTTTACTACTTTTTGAGTTAATTCAGAATTTGCACTACCTTTAGTAGAATAAGATAACATCGCTACTTTAGGAACACCTGTAGGATTTACTAATTCCTTAAAAGACTCACTAGAAGATATCGCTATATCTGCTAATTCTTCTGATGTAGGATTTTGATTCATACCACTATCTGAATATATAAAAATTCCATCTTCTCCAAATTCATTTGAATTAAGGCACATTATAAAAAATGATGATACTGTTTTAACTCCTGGTTTTCCTTTAATAATTTGAAGTACAGGTTTTAATGTATCTGATGTTGTATGTGATGCTCCTGAAACAAAGCCATCTGCATCTCCTAATTTTACCATCATTGTAGCAAAATATCTAGAATTTTCCTTTAATAATTTAGTTGCCATTTCTTTTGTCATACCTTTATTTGCTCTAATTTCACATAATTTTTCAATGTATGATTCTAATTTTTCTGATTCTATAGGATTGATTATTTTTGCATTATCTATATTGATTTTATTTTCTTTGCAGACATTTATAATTTCTTTTTCATTTCCTAATAATATGATATTAGAAAATTTTTCTTTTAGTATAATTTCTGTAGCTTTTAATATTCTTATATCTTCTGTTTCTGGCAAAACTATAGTTTTTATACTCTTTTTGGCTTGTTTTTTTATTTTTTCTATAAAATCCATTATAACCTCCAAAGGCATTATATATAAAATATAAAAAAAGTACAATATATTTAATAAATAATTTATAAATTACTTATTAAATATATTGCATATTGATAAATTTTATAAAAATACAGAGTAAGCCTATAAGCCGGGTTCTGTTAAAAGTAATCATTTATCTAGATCATATATCACTATATGACTCCAGCCACCAAATTTAGGAGATGACGAGCAAGTCTTAGCCTCCAGATTTCGGTGTTGCTCCAGATGGGGTTTACACGGCTAGATGTGTCACCACATCTACGGTGAGCTCTTACCTCGCCTTTTCACCCTTACCATTTAAAAGATAAATGGCGGTTATTTTCTGTTGCACTTTCCTTAAGGTCACCCTCACTTGACGTTATCAAGCATCATTGCTCTATGGGGCCCGGACTTTCCTCACAAGTCGCTTTTCAGCATTGACAATGCGCGATTACTCAGCTTACTCTTATATTATTTTACATTAATTTTGGCATTGTGTCAATTATGTCAAAAATGATCTAAAAAATAATTGCATTTATATATACACTCAAAAGGACTACTACATTTAGCAGTCCCTCTAAGTTTTGTTTTAAATTATTCCAGCTTTTCTCATTACATCTGATATAGATGTGTTTGCCTGTCTGCTGTTGTCATCAAAGAAGTAAATCCGTTCATTTCCTTTTTTCCATATAAAATAGGTTGCACAAACTTCCCCTCCATATTTACATAGCCTGTATACTGATGTTGTACCTTATACTTGTAAAGTATGAATTCAGACTTGCAAACTGGGCACTTTATAGCATATGACTTGTTGCAATTCCAGAGAATCTCATGTTCAATCTTTGCAGTATTGCCTTTGCAGTTCTTGCAATATATTCCACATTTAGGTAATTTTGATTCATCATCCTCGATTGGAATAAACTTCTGCCCATTAACAGAAATTGCTTGTTTATCTGGACATCCAAATGATTTGAACATACAGTGCTTGCAAGGATCGTCTACATGAATGCTCCACATCTTTTTGTATGCCTCTGGTGTTAAAACACAATTTTCTAACATTATAAAGCCTCCTTAGATTGTAAAAATTGTTTTTCAAAGTCTTCTAGTTCAATTATAACATAATTTCTATAATTGAGCAAATTTGAGTAATTACTAAAAATATAAAAAACATACTTTAATGTTACAATTTAATATAATAGGAGTATAAAAATAGAACCAATAAGTAAATTTTATTGGTTCCATTTTTTATTTTTTATATATTTTATAGATTATATCCATTTGCCTTCATACCTACTGAATATCCATTTCCAGCATTATCTTGAATTAATACACTAAATGAATAAGTTCCAGATGTAGGTGCTGTTGCAACTCCACTATAAGTTCCATCAGAATTAATAGTAAAGGTTCCAGTTTTTTTTACTCCTGTAGTTTTATTAGTTAGAGTCCATGTTCCGTTTTGTTTTTAGTCCAGATTCAAAATCTTTTGCTGTTCCATGAAATTTAATCTGATGACTTCCTGGATAAATTCCATCCATTGTAAATCCTGGAGATGGATGAGTAAGATCTTTAACTTCTATATACTCTGTACTACCCCAATAAGATCCATAATAACTTTTATAATAAACTTTATCTCCTAAATATAAGTTTGAAATTGTTGCACTAGATACACCTTGTTTTGCTCCTGTATTTGAACTTGAATTAGTATTATACCATATCAAATAACCTGATTTAGCAGTTAAAGTAACAGTGGCTTTATGAGTTGTAGCATTCCATGAACAAGTAGCTGTAATTGCTCGTGAAGTTGATAATGGAGTAGCTGTTTTTGTTGTTATACTATTTGATCCAGTATTTCCAGCTATATCTTGTACCGTTCCGTAAATTGTATATGAAGCTGCTGGATTTAAGTTTGAAAAAGTTGCTGTTGATCCTGATGAAATATTTTTAGTTTCAATTATACTACTTCCGTGACTTAATTTTAAGAGTTATAGAATTTCCTGCAACTATTCCAGATTCATTGTCTATTGCTGTAGCTTTTATTTTCAATTGAGTATAATCTGTAGAAGATATTGTCAATGTTAAAGTTGGGTTAGTAGAATCCTTAACAACAAATGAAGAGTAATTTGAATAGTTCGTTCCATCAAATAGTCTTGCTGAAACTATAGTATTGTTTTCTAATCCTTCTGCAACTGTACCATTTTCCCATTGAGTTTGTGGTGTAATTGTGTTGGTATTTCCAATATAATATTGAATATTATATGATGAATCTGTAGATATTTTTATGCTAGCTTTATGTGTATCTTTATTCCATACTGGTGCATCGAATACAATACTTCCTGATAATTCTATTTTTTTCTCTGTTTCTGCATCTTTAGTTCCTAAACCTAAATTTCCTGCTTTATCTGATGTTTGTGCTCTTACTGTATATTCTTTTCCTTGAATTAATCCTGTAAATGTGGCTGTACTTCCTGTTTTTGATTGTGTATAAGTACTATCTGCTGCTCCTTTTTCTTTTATATCAAATGTGTAAATTACGCTATCTGGCATTCCCCATTCTTTATCTTGAGCATTTGCACTTGCTGTTATACTATTGGTTGTGATTTCTGTGATGTTTACTGTTATTGTTGGTTTTGTACTATCTTTTACAGTGTAACTTACATAACTTCCTTCATTGTTTCCATCCCATAATCTTGCGTTTACAACTGAATCATGATTTAAGTTTGTTACATTTGTTCCTGTTTGCCATTTCGTACTATTGCTTATTGTACTAGTTTCTCCTACATAGTATTGTATTTGATATCCTACATCTGTACTTAAGCTAATACTTGCTTTATGGGTACTTTCATTCCATATTGGGGTTCCAAATGTAATATTTCCTGTTGCTTCTTGTATTCTTCCTGTTGTTATATTTTTTTGTTCTGTTATAGTTTCGTTTTTTGCATTATCTATTATTTTTACCTTAATTTGATATTCTGTGTTTTGTGTAAGTCCATTATATGTATATTCTTTTTTGCCTTTATCTTTTTCATCTATTTGCCATGTTGATCCATTATCTTTACTAAACCATATTTCTGCCAATCCACTTTCTCCATATTCTTTAGTTGCCTCTCTATCTTTTGCATTTTCTACTTTTATTTTTATACTATTTGTTGTTACTTCTATTTCTGGTTCTATTTCTTCTGGTTCTAATTTATCTATTATTGTAATTTTTCTACTAGCACTACTGCTCATTTCTCCCATACTATTTACCAATGCTGCATATATTGTAATATTTTTATCTGTTTCTATTGTTCCTTTATACCTATTCCATTTTCTTGCATCTTTTAGTTTGTTTTCTTCTTCTTCTGTTAGTTCATTTGGTAGTATTATATATTTTAGTTCAAAATCTCCTTGTACATTATTTTCTATTTCTATTTTTACATTTTCTTTTGTCCATTCTGATGGTTTTATATTTAT
Organism: uncultured Clostridium sp.; assembly: GCA_947061115.1. Taxonomy (GTDB): domain Bacteria; phylum Bacillota; class Clostridia; order TANB77; family CAG-508; genus CAG-793. Next base: position 35,102 of record CAMSMU010000010.1, on the reverse strand, counting down.
TTTTATATCCCCTTCTTTTAATTCTGGTGGCGTTTCTCCTACATTTTGCCCTATATATTCTGTTCTATCTACTGTTATTATAAACACATATCCTTCTTTTGTTAATATTCTTGCTCTTTCTTCATCTAACTTTTTTATATTTCCTTCTGGTACTATTTTATCTTCATAGATTTGTTTTATTAGTTTATCTAATGTTATTTCTCCTATTTCATCTATTATTACCTCTCCTCTTGCCATTTCGATTAAATCGTAATATTCTCCTGATTTATATACTTCTTTCCCTTTTACTGCTCTTTCAAATAATCCATTATTTCTTACTATTAATGATATCCCTACTGTTGCTAGTATTAATAAAACTATTATTGTTACAACTAATGCAATTAGTGTTATTCCATCTTTATTATTTACTTTTTTTATTCTCATTTTTTAACTCCATTTTATTTCTTTATTTTGTCTATTTTTTTCTTATACTAATGTCATATGCATTTGCACAATCTTTAGATACCCCTATATTTAATTGTACTTTCTCTCCAACTTTTACTGGTGAAATAAGTCCTTCTACTTTTTCTATTTCATTGTTTTGGTCATCATATAAAATAATTTCTACTGGTGTAAGTCCTATGTCTTTGTTTCCTTGATTTATTACAGTTGCTAATAGTACTGATACCCCATTATTATGTGTTAATTGAAATTCCTCTATTTCTAATTCATCTAATTTTATATTTTTACTTAGTTTCTCACTTTTATTTAACTTTGTTCCATCTTCTAATACTTCTATATATTTTTCTTCATTTGTGCTTTCTTGATTATTTTCTCCCTCCCCTAATTTGTTCTCATTTCTATTTTTGATTATTGCAATTCCTCCTATAATGATTATTCCTATTAGTGCAATTATTATTGCCTTCTTTTCGCTTTTTTTCATTATTTTTCCTCCTTTTGATCTCAACCAATAATGACTGTTCCTATTGGTCGCAAAAAACTATGCCTTTTAGATTTCTCTAAAAAGACATAGTTTTCTATGTTTACGTAAATTTATTTTATTAAACCTTACGATATATATATATATATATACAGCCTCAAGCATTTTAGCGTTTTTCATTTAATTTTTCCTTATACATAATTTTATATAATTTTATCAATTCATTTTTCAGTTGTCAACTTCTATATGTAAAAAAATTACACTTGATTTCAAGTGTAATTCAATAATTAAAAAATTATTTATTATTATTTTCTGCTTGACTAAAATTATTTTTTGAGTTGTTTTGGTTATTTTGTTCATTTTGATTATTTGATGAAGCAGAACTTTTTTTGTCTTTTTTGCTATTCTTTCCCATAAGAAAACCTCCATTCTTATTTAATCTACTATTATTATTAACAAAATTTATATAATTATACTTTTATGTTATAAAATTTCTAGTTCTTCCATTGCAAGTTTATATTTTAAATAAAAAATTTCTTTATCTTGCAAACTTATTCCTCGCTTTAATTCATTTAATAATGTATATGATTTATCAAAATTTTTCTTATCAATATCTGTTGTATTTATAACAGTATTCATTGATTTTATTGCTTGATTTATATTCGCATCCATTTCTGACCAGCTTTCTTTGTCTGCTGATACATATGCATTTAGGACATAAGCTTTTGTATAATATAAATTTAATTTTTCTTCATCGTTTTCAAAATATGATAAAAATTTAGGTAATAAAACATATAAATTATATAAATTTATTAATGCATTATTTTTATCTTTTGCTTTTATTGCTTGAGCTGCTCCATCTAATGTAATTGTAAAATTTGTAATATCATCATCTTTTACATTTAAAGTTTTCATATCAATATTAATTGTGGGCCATGCTGTAAATATTGTTTCTACACCAAATGAAATTTCTTCCCATGGAATAGAATTGTAATCTGAATTTAATAGAGAATCTGATTGAGATAATTTTGAAATTCTTGATTCACTTTCATTTGTAATTTCGGAATTATTTTGACTATTTGATCCACTTTCTTGATTTCCATTTTCTTCTTTTGACTGAGCTTCCTTGTTTTCTGAATTTGATTGTGATTTATTTTCATTTATTTGTTTAATTGTTACATCATATCTTGAATATGAGATATTATTTAATTTATTTAATAATTCTATAATGCTAGAATCTAAATATATAATTTCTCCTTCCGCTTTTTCTTTTATTTTGGCATATTCTTTACTTTCTAATGATGAAAAGAATTTCATATACACTAAAATTCCAAGCATTATAATGCAAATTATAATTAGTAATATTAAAATATATTTACTAATTTGTTTTTTCATAAATACCTCCAATACATTATCAAATACTATAAATATAGAAAATAGAATTCTATATTTATTTAACATGTTTTTATACATATTTTATATAATTAAAAATAAAGTTATAAAGTATATAAAAAATAAGCATCTCACGTATATTATTTACGTAAGATGCTTATTTTATTCATTTTCAAATTTTTTTGCTCTTGTCATGAGATTGTATACTGCATCTGATGGTTTTAATTTGTTATATATAACATCATAAATTGCATCTACTATTGGCATTTCTACATTATATGTTTTAGATAATTTTTTTGCTATTTCTATATTATCTACACTTTCTATTGTCATACCAATTTCTTTTCTTATTTCATCAATGCTCATTCCTTTTCCTATTAATCTTCCTGCTCTTCTATTTCTACTTTCATCACTTGAACATGTAAGAATTAAGTCTCCTAATCCAGACAATCCATAAAATGTTTCTTTATCTGCTCCCATTTTTACGCCTAATCTAGATATTTCTGCTAATCCTCTTGTAATAAGTGCTGATTGTGCATTGGTTCCTAAATTTAATTCTGCACAAATACCTGCACAAAATGCAATAATATTTTTTAGTCCCCCACCAACTTCAACTCCTATTATATCATTTAATTTATATATTCTCATGAATTCATTCATTAATAAATCTGATGCATTATCTAATAATTCATCATCTTTAGATGCAAGGATCACTGCTGTTGGTATATTATTAAATACTTCTATTGCATAACTTGGTCCAGATAATGCTGCAACTTTAGCTGTTGGTAATTCTTCTAATATTACTTCATCTAAAGTTTTTAGAGTATCATTTTCAAAACCTTTTGAGCAAATGATAATTGGTTTATCATTTACTAAATGTTTATATGATTTAAATACTTCTCTTGTAAATTTTGATGGTGTAACATGAAATATGTAGTCTGCATCTCTTACTACTTCTTCTATATCATTAGAACAAGTTATTTCTTTATTTAGTTTTACTTCAGGTAAAAACATACACTTATGTTCTTTATTTATTAAATTTTTCTCTTCTTCTGAAAATGACCATACATTTACATTGTTCTTTAAATCTGTTAGGTGATTTGATAATGCTAATCCCCAACTTCCGCTTCCTATAACTGCAATATTCATTTGTAATCCTCCATTATTTTTTAAATATTAATTTATTTTCTTGACCTGTTGCCATTCTTTGTATATTAGATCTATGATTTAATATAACTATTGAGGCCATTATAATTCCAAATACTACATATGATAATTTAGTTGTATTATCTCCTATTAAATAATTATTACTTATAAAAAAGCATAATACTGGAAATAAAATTGCTGCTGCTATTGAACCTAATGCTACTATTCTAGATAATGCCATAAGTACTAATGCAAATACTAAACATATTAGTCCAATTTGCCAATTTGTAATTAATAAGACACCTAATGCTGTTGCTACGCCCTTTCCACCTTTAAATCCAAAAAATATTGGAAAAGTATGACCTATTACAACACATATACCTGCAATTTGTATTAATATGGCACTTGTATTAATATCTGCTTTACATATTTTTCCTACTAAAAATGCTATAAATACTGCTAATACTCCTTTGGCAATATCACAAAGTAAAGTTAAAATTGCTGGTTTCTTTCCTGCTGTTCTTAGTACATTTGTACTTCCTGCATTTCCACTTCCTTTTTTTCTTACATCAAATCCTGCAAATTTTTTTGTGAAAATAACTGAAAAACTAATACTTCCCAAAAGATATGCTATAATTCCTGTTATAATATATGCCCAAATCATTTTATTTATCCTTCCTTTCTCTTATTAATATTCTTATTGGTGTTCCTTTAAAGTTAAATTCTTGTCTTAATTTATTTACTATATATCTTTCATATGAAAAATGAAATAGTTTTTTATCATTAACAAATATTGCAAATGTTGGTGGTTTAGTACTTACCTGTGTTATATATAGTACTTTTAATCTTTTTCCTTTATCAGTTGGTGGTTGTACCATTGATACTGCTTCTGCTAATATTTCATTTAATACTGGTGTTGATATTCTTGTTGCATTATTATTACTTGTTTCATTTATTAAATTAAATAACTTTTCTACTCTTTGACCAGTTTTTGCTGAAATGAAAATTATTGGTGCATATGATAAATAACTAAGCTTTTGGTATACTATTTTTGTATAATTTTCTAATGTACCATTTTCTTTATTATATTCATCCCATTTATTTATAGCTATAATTACTGCTTTACCTGCTTCGTGGGCTTTTCCTGCTATTTTAGCATCTTGATCTGTTACTCCATCATTTGCATCTATCATTAAAATACATACATCAGCTCTTTCTATTGCAAGATATGTTCTTAGTACACTATATTTCTCAATATTTTCTTCTATTTTACTATGTCTTCTTAATCCTGCTGTATCTATAAAAATATATTTTCCATATTCATTTTCATATTTACTGTCTATTGAATCTCTAGTAGTACCAGCTATATTGCTTACTATTGTTCTATTTTCTTTAAGAATTTTATTTACTAATGATGATTTTCCTACATTTGGTTTTCCTATAATTGCTACTTTTATATATTCTGGCATTTCTTCTTCATTTTCTTGTTTTGGAAGATTATCGTATATTGCATCTAATACATCCCCTATACCTTTTGCATGTGATGATGAAATCGGATATGGTGTTCCTATTCCTAAGTTATAGAATTCATATGTTTCGTTTTCCATTTTTTTAAAATCATCTACTTTGTTGCATACTAATATTATTGGTTTTTGTGACTTTTTTAACATTAAGGCTATATCTTTATCTGTTGGTGTAATTCCTGTTGTTATATCTGTCATAAATACTATTACATCTGATAAATCTATTGCTAATTCTGCTTGAAATCTCATTTGAGAATTTATTTCATCATCTTTCTTTTCTTCAATACCACCTGTATCTATTATTGTAAAGTCTTTACCTCTCCAATTTGTTTCTCCATATATTCTATCTCTAGTAACTCCTGGTGTATCTTCTACTATTGATAATCTTTGACCTACTAAATAATTGAAAAAAGTAGACTTTCCTACATTTGGTTTTCCTATAATTGCTACTGTACCTTTTGGCATCTTTTATATCCTTCCTAAAATTAGAAATCTATTTAATTTTATTATTATGTTACAAAGTATATCATATTAAATTAAAAAAATCTATATTTTATACCTATTTTAAAATTCTTTATATTATAAGTATATATTATTAATATTCCTAATAATGTAATAATTGAAATCGTATAAGATATTTTCATTAATGAAGTTCCTGTATAATTTACTGTTACTTTTGTATTTCCTTTAGGTAAAGTTATCTCTACAAATCCATTGTCTGATTCAAATGTCTTAGCAGTATTTATATTGCCACTTTCATCTTCATATTTTACATTGTATCCAATATAATAAATATATGGGAGTTCTATTTGTATATTATCACTTTCAAAATTTTCTACTTTAAAATTACAATTTGTTCCATTCTTATTGTACTCTAATATATTACAATTTCTATCATTTAAAACTATTACTTTGTCTTCCCTATCTTCTATATATTTTCTATTATTAAATGCCTTGCTTGGCAGATATTCAAAACTAGCACATCCTGCATGAACTCTTTTAGTTTTTTCTGTAACTGCTATTCCTTCTATAAGGTCACTTTCTTTATAATATTCCTCCTTATTCAGTTCTTTTAAGCCTGGAAGTATTAATAATGTTGAAATACTGATTAATACTATAACTGTATAAATATTAAATTTTTCTAAATTAATTCCTGTTGCAATAGATGCAGGTACTATTAAAAAGAAAGATGAAAATTCTAACATTCTAAATGAAAATTGCATCATTGTAAAAAATGGTGGTAATTTTTCAAAAGGAAATATATTAATTGACATTATTGCTGATATTAAGCCTAATATTAAAAATAATATATAATTTTTCTTTTCTTTTATTTCTTTTATTTTGACTATTCCTAATACTGAACCTATTATTGTAATAATGCCTAAACCATAAAACATTCTGCCATCTATTTTAATAAATAGTTCTAATATACTAGGTTTTAGATCTTTCATTACATCCCATCTTATCATATGATCTTGATTAAATACTTCATAATTTGCACTTAATCTGCTTTCTAATAAAGGGACCCAATAAAAGCTTGTTATTAACAAAATTATTATAATATTACATATTAATTTCAGTATTGTTTTTTTATTTAATAATTTTATATTTACAATTAGATATATAATACAAAACATTACTAAATATATAGTTAACATACTATGAGTGAGTAACATGCATGCAGATCCTAAAATTAGCAATATAGATTTTTCTTTTAAATTTACAATTGTATATAAACCGTTAAATACTATTGGAATAAATATAAAAGATGTAAGTTCTGCTATAGCTAATCTTATATACATATCATTTAATCTATATGGTGCTAATATATATAGTACTGATGCTAATATTGATATCAATTCTAGCTTTGAATCATCTATTTTATTTTTTAATATTTTTTTCATAAAAAAGTACATTGAATATCCTGTAGCTATACTTACTACAATCATAAATATTTTTAAACACATAGTATATGAAAGTCCAAAAATTTTAAAAACAAGCGGGCTATATGCTGTAAATGGACTATAAAATAGATTCCATGAATACCCAAAGTTATTACACAATTTAGACATGATTACAGGAAATAACTGCCCTTCATTTATAGACTGTGATGTTCCTATTATTCTACATATATGTTGTATTCCATCATCATATTGAATATTAAAATTTTGCATAAACATGGGTATAGAAATCATAATACTTGTTAGCATTATAAATATACCAGATATAAATCTTTTGTTTTTTATAATATTATTAATCATTTAAATTTATTTTTATTCTCCCTATTCTTTATATCCTATAATTATATACTAACATTAATTAGTTATCAATATTTTATTTGCATAAAAAAACATGAATTATTTATGTTTACTAATTTCAACATTTATGATATAATATATATAATTGTAACTATTAATTTAGATATCCTTTGGTATCTATTGTTTCTTTAAACATGGAGGGTTATACTTATGACACTCATTAACTATTTAGTCGCAGATTTAGGTTCAGCCTTAATAACTTTTTTAAAAGGCTTTGCAGTCTATTTCTGTTTCGCTTCTTTCGCAGGAGCTGTGGTATTTTACCTCATTGGTATATTTACTTTTCCTGCAGAGGTAAGAGCAGCGAAAATGTCTGCAAAAAGGTTCATTCTTTTTCAGGCAGTAATGCTTACTACTGCTATCATTGGCAGTTGTGTAGGATATCAGCTGATAATACGGTTTTTCCATTAAGGAAAAACCGTATTAATAGTTACTCTTTTCTTTGTTTTACTGAAACACATATATAAATTATTATTCCAAATATTGTAACTATATATCCTATCTTTTCTAATGCTGTACCAGTATATTTTATATTTATTGTTATATTTTCTGCTGCATCTAAATTAATTTTTAAAAACCCTTTTTCTGATTCTGTTGTTTTTATTGTTTTAATATTCTCTCCATCATTTATATTTACTGTATATCCTAAATAATATATATATGGTAATTCTAGTTCTGTATCTTGTTTTACATCTTTTAAAATTAAATTATCTTCCAACTTATTTTTTTCTTCTAAAACAATTTTAGCATCTCCACTTAATATATAAGTTATGTTTTCTCTATCAGTTATATATTGTAAATTGTTAATTGCATTTAGTGGTAGATATTCTCTATTAATATTATATACATGTAATCTAGCTGAACTTTTTATGATATTATCTAATTCTTTTTCTTTAGATAAATCATCGAATCGATAATCTCTTAATACTCCTAAAAATGTAAATACAAATATTGTACATATTACTCCAAATAAAAATGTTTCTTTATATATATCTTTTTTTAATACATTTTCTGCAAATACAACTGCGTTAATACCACAGACTAAAGATATGAAAAAAGCAAAAAATCCCATATTTCTCCATGCAAATTGTATGACTGTAAGAATTTTTGGCATAATATACCAAGGAAATAACTTCGTACACATCATTAATGTTATTAAAGATAAGAGCATAAAATCTCTATATATACCTTTATGTTCTTCTTTTACTTTTTTAAAGCAATAGATTGTAAGTACAGATAATATTATTACTACTATACCTATAGAAAATCTTATATTGCTTTCCCCTGTTTCACTTTCAAAAAGGTCTTTTAATCCTAATGATGTTGCAGATACATATTGCCCACTTGTTCCCATTTCTTCATCAGAAAACAACGTATAATTTCCAAAATATGAATGTTCTAACAATGGTAATACATAAAAACTACATATTAATAAAGATATACATATATTTATTATAACATTTTTCCAAAATTCTATGTTTTTAGTTTTGGCAAAATTAAATAATACATAAATTAATGCAAAAAGTGCAATATATATAGTAGTGATTGTATGTGATAATACTAAACCTATTATTCCTACTGCAAGCATATAACTTTTCTTTTTATTGTTCATTAAATTATATAAGCTTTCAAAAACAATTGGAATGAAAATAAATGCAGTATATTCCCCTACAGCATTTCTAGAATATATATCCGATAATTTATATGGCATACTAATGTATATTAATGTGGCTATTGTAGCTATTGACTTTCTTTTAGTTACTGTATATACAAAATGATAATTAGTAATTGCAGAAAAAATCACTGTTAATACTGTAAAAATTTTTAGTGCCATTCCAGATGTCCCAAAAATATTTAACAAAATTATTGGTATATATGTAGTAATTGGTCCATAAAATAAATTTAATGCATATCCAAATCCATTCATAAATTTGTAATCAATAATTGGTGGAAAAGTGCCATCTTTTATAACTTCGTCAATTGAAAAAATTCTAGTCATGTGAAGTATGGCTTCATTGTTTAGATATAAATTCATTGTAAATATTGGTATACAAATAATTAGAATAAGTAAAAAAATTAATATATGTGGTATATATTTTTTTATATTATTTTTATTCATTAGTTTCTCCCTATTAATGCATTATATAAAGTTTCCTATAATACAAATATATGCTTTTTGTTAAAAAGCATATATTTACTGATTTATTTCATTTTCCTTCATATCTTGCATATATTGTGCTGATGATTGAAGTTCTGATTTAAAAGAATTTCTTTTTACAAGTTTGCTTGTTATATTGAATAAACAAATAATTATTAGTACAAAAAAAAGTATTTTTTTCCATATTTTACTTGCCATCTTTTTTCCTCTTTTCTCATTATCTATAGTTTATTATAAATAAATAAATAAAATTTGTCAATAGTGGCATAATACATAAGAAATATCTATTTTGAAAGGATTAAATATTATGAATAAAAGCCTAATTATAACTATATCTATAATTATATGTATATTATTAATAATTGGTATATTTTTTATTACAAATAATAATTCTAAAACAATTGATAATGAGCCTAAAAATACTCTATCATATGAACAAAATATATTAAATGACATTAATAATTTTGCTATTCCTAATAATAGCATTACTGGTACTGTTAGTAATATTGTTAATAATGCTAATATTGCTACTGCATACGAAACAGAGATTGCTAATTTTTCTACTGATTTAGCTGGAGATACTGCAAGACTTAATAATATAAATATAACTTGCCTGTCTATAAATGATACTACTGTTAAACCTGGAGACGTTTTTTCTTTTAATAGTATTGTTGGTATGCCATCTAGTGAAAAAGGTTATATGGAAGCGGATGTTATTGTTGGAACTAAAGTTGAAAAAGGTTTTGGAGGCGGTAATTGTCAAGTAAGTACTACTATTTATAATGCTTGTCTATCTGTTCCTGGCTTCGAAATTATTGAAAGAAATCCCCATAAAAAGAAAGTTGCATATATTGAAGAAGGAAAAGATGCTTCTGTTTCATATAGTGGCAACTTAGATTTCAAATTTAAGAATAATACTGGTTCTACAATAAAAATTTATACTAATTCAGATGATGCTAATGTTAATTGTAGGATAGTGAAAATAAATTCATAAAATTATTTATATTTTCATACTATTTATTGGAGGAATAGATTATGAAAAAAAAGTTTTTAAAATATTTTATCATTTGTACAGCAATTATGATGTTTATGTCTTCAAGAGCTATGGCTGTCACATATGAAATTCCAGTATGGTCAAGTCAGAATAATAAAATAAATACAATTACTTCTTCTAATTCTGTAAATAATGTATCTAATATTGCTACTACAAATGAAATAATTAACACAAGTAAAAATGTTATTTCTAATGTAAATAGTGCAAATACTACTAATTCATCCAATATTTTAAATACAAATAGTGCAATTTCAGATAATCCATTAAAATTAACATGTGGTAGTGCTATATTAATAGAACAAAATAGCGGAAATGTTTTATATGAGTACAATATGCATGAAAAATTGAGGCCTGCTTCTGTAACTAAAGTAATGACTATACTTTTAATTATGGAAGCTTTAGATTCTGGAAGAATTTTGCTTACAGATAAAGTATCATGTAGTGAAAATGCAAGTAATATGGGTGGTTCGCAAATATGGTTAGATACTCGTGAAGAATTAACAGTTGACGAAATGCTTAAAGCAATTTGTGTTGTATCTGCTAATGATTGTACAGTTGCTATGGCTGAGTTTTTAGAAGGTTCTGAGGAAGCATTTGTAGCTAAAATGAATGAAAGAGCTAAAGAATTAGGTATGAACGATACTACTTTTATGAATTGTCATGGTATTGACGAAGATGGTCATTTAACATCTAGCTATGATATTGCAATTATGTCTAGAGAATTACTGACAAAACATAAATCAATTACTAATTATACAACTATATATATAGATAGTTTAAGAGATGGAAAATCTGAGCTTGTAAATACTAATAAATTAGTTAGAAATTATAATGGGTGTACTGGTTTAAAAACTGGATCTACAAGTATTGCTTTATTTAATTTATCTGCTAGTGCAACAAGAAATGGTATTTCATTAATTGCTGTTGTTATGAAAAGTCCTACCAGTAATGATAGATTTAATGAAGCAAAAAAACTTCTTGATTATGGTTTTAGCAATTATCAATATGTAGATTTAGGTAAAGCTGGAGATGTATTAGAAAGTGCAAATGTTAATAAAGGTTTAGATCCTACTGTATCAGCTGTACTTCAAAATGATATTGGTATTGTTATGAAAAAAGGCAAAAATAACGATATATCTCAAAATATAGAAATATATAATAATATTTCTGCACCTATAACTAAAGGACAAAAAATTGGTGAAGTAAGTTTTTCTAGTAATAATAATGAAATTGTAAAAGCAGATTTGGTTGCTGATAAGGATATTGCTAAATACAGCTTTCTATCTATGACTAGCAAAATATATAAAACATGGTTTACATTAATTAGATAATTTACTCATAAAAGTACACTTCAAATATTAGTTATCTTCTTATGAGTACATAGTATATTACTTAATTAATAAACCCCTTCTTATGAAATCAAGTATAAAACTTAAATTTCATAGAAGGGAAAATTTTGTTTCCTAGATCAGATCTTAAAACTCTCCTTTTAAACTATCACATATTATTTTTATGTTACTTGCTTAAATCTTTTTATCCGTTTGGATTTCAGTATTACCTTTATTAGCAGATTTTAATAAATTCTGTTTCTCCTTATTAGATTCATCTGCTTTATTTTTAGTATCGCTTGATATTTCTTTCTTTTCGATTTTATCTGTTTCGCCTGTATCTCCTTTTTCAGATTTATCTGTCTCGTCTTTATTCGCCTCTGAATTACCTCCTTCAAATTTGTCTGTTTTACCTTTATTGTCCTCTGAGTCTACTTCTTCAGATTTATCTGTTTTGCCTTTTTGGTCCTCTGAATCGCTTTCTTCAAATTTGCTTGTTTCATCTTTTTGACCTTCTGAGTCTACTTCTTCAGATTCATCTGTTTCTCCTTTTTTGCCTTCTGAATCTACTTCCTTAGATTCTTCTGAATCTTCCTCTCCAACAGATTTTTCTATTTCATTTCCGCTCACACTTGGCAGTTCAGATACCTGTATTTCCGTATCTACTGATTTTGTTAATTCTACCTGTTTTGAAAGTATTTTTGTAGTAGCACTTGGAAGAGTAACATTGATTAGGTTTGATTTTTGATTTAAAACAATCCCTGTACCATTTGTATAGTATTTTAAAAGGTCATCTGAACTTGTTGCATCAATACTGGTCAGATTTATTGCAAGATCTGTTGCATTTTCATCCAGAACCTTAAATACTAATGTTTGAAGTGTAGCTCCTGAATAGCAATTTCCCATAGCATAGCCAAATCCATTACTATCTGCTTTATATGCTGATTGTCTTCCCATTGTTATTGATGAACCTTTTTCACTCGACAATAATTCTAAAGCATTATAGTCATATCTAATATACCATTGAACTGCACTTGAATGAAATGAAGCAGCATCAAACCAAATTTCTACCTTTTTTTCGCCATCTTTACTACTCTGCTCATTCAAGTACAAATTAAACATTGGACTACTCCACATTTCCGGAGTAACCTGATATACAGCCTTTGCAACTGTATTTGTTAATGTATAATTTTCTTTCATATCATTTGTCAAATCAAAGTTGGCTACCACAGAATAAATACCAGTATCTTTTATTACATATGAACTACCTGCATCCTCACCATTAACAGTATATGTACATATTACACCTTTAGGTACACTAATTGGCGGCGTTATAGTAATTGTACCATTTACAAGATCTGTTAACATCCACATATTGTCTAATTTAATAGTTTCAATTACTGCCTTTGAAATAACTATTTGTGTTTCCATTGGACTGGGTACAGCATATCCTTTAGGTACTTCGAAACTTACATACGCTGTATTACTTCCAGCATTTGTACGCTTATTATCTACATATACTGGTGTTACGTAGTCAGGAAGCCCTGTAACTAATGCAATATGCTCTTTACCATCATATACTGCTTCTACCTTTTCAAACTTCCAATTTGATGTGTCAATGATGGTTAAGTTTTCATTTGGCTTTTGAGATTCATCTTTATTGTCAGGATCCTGTGGTTTATTATTATCAGATGAGCCTGGTTTTTGAGAGTCATTTGGTTTGTTTGTGCTTGGTTTTCCTGATGATTCATTAGAATCTGAAGGATTATTATTAGAAACATCATTTGTTTGTTCAGATTTGCTGGTTACATTTAATTCTAATAAGTCCTGATCTTCATTTGGTACTTTAGATGATTCCTTTAAATCATTATTAGAAATATCTAAAAGATTCTTTTTGGTCTGCTTATGTTCAGGAGCACCTCTGGTATAGCCATCTTTTGATATTTCTGGTTTCTTTGGATTGTCTTTTGGCTTTGTCGGCTCTTCAGAATCCGTATCATCAAGATTTGATTCAGTTGTTTCTAAATTCCGCTCAATTGTCAAATCTTCTTTTTGAACTTCCTTCTGATGTTTTGGCTGCACAAGTAAAATCAGTGCAAATACAATCATTACAACAACAGCAACACTAACAATACTTAATCTTTTTTTGGACATTTTTTCTCTCCTTCTAGGTGTTAAATTTTTTCGTAACCCTATAGGGTTACAGTTACATGTTAAAAAGGCCCAAATGCCTCAAATATAATAATAACATGATTTTAACTATAATTCAAGAGTTTTCATAATATTTTAAACAAACTCTAATTTTTTTATTCTAAGCAAAAATAGGAGATTATATTTCTCCTATTTTATCTATTTAGCTTTTTCTTCTGTATTTTTGATTTTAGTATATTTATTATATTCTTCATTGTAATTTTCATCTTTTTCCATATAGTTAACCCCTATATTAATTTTGTTCATTACATAAATTTCTCATTCTGATACTATTTTAATTTTTTTAGTTCTATCAGTATAAAATGTTATAAATTCATCATATTGCAATAATAGCAAGTTCTTTTTCACTGATTTTTTCTCCATTTATAATTAAATCAGTATTATCTGTTGTGTTTTTTATTTTCTATTTCACTAATAGCTTGTTGTTTTTCTTCATTAGAAATAATACCTGTAATATTATCTAAATTCTTGTTTTTATTATTTATTAATATAAAGCCAAAAATTATAAGTAGCATTACTATTACTATACTTAATATTATAATTACAATTTTTTTATACATGTCTATTTGTAATATAAAATTTAATGTCATTTGATTACTATAATTTCTTCTTACTTATTCCTATTACTTCCTAATAGATATTGCATATATTGTTTAAGTGTGATACATTTTAGATAAGTAATAAGAATCCTGGGATAAATTTATAAATTCTTATAACTTATAAAAAGAAATTTATATTAATTATTTTTCATTATTTAATATATTTATTTCTTAATAAAATATAAAAGGAGATATATTATAAAAAAGTTATTGAAAAAAATTCTTTTGTCAATTATATTATTAAGCTTTTCTACAATATTTATTAATATGTATAATGTAAAAGCAAGTGAAAAAAAAGAAGAAAATTTAATTGACAATGAAAATTTAGGAAAATTAATGAAATATGATGCTGTTACTGATACCACTACAGAAGTTAATATGGATGAAATAAAAGAAATATTAAATTCTAAATCAAATTATAAAAGTTCTAACGATTCATTATATTGTGAAGGTTATAGTTCACAAGGCACAATGTCTAATATATTTAATCATACTCAATCTTTATCTTTAGTAGATAATTTGCAAAGAGTTCCAAATGTTAATGTTTTTCCTTATACAGCGATATGCAAAATACAACATAGTAAAGGAACTGGCAGTGGTGTTTTAGTGGGCAAAAATGTTTTATTAACTGCTGCTCATGTAGTTTATGATGAGGATAATAATAATCAAAAATTTGAAGGTTGGCTAGCTAAGTCTGGATTTTCTAATCACAGTTTTAAAGATAAATCTGGATGGAGTCAAGTATATTACTATGATAATTGGATGCAAACCCATAATTGGCAAGCCGATTTAGCTATATGCATATTAAATGATCCAATTGGTGATGGATGTTATATGGGATTTCAAAATCTAGGTGACTCATTATTAAATTCATTGCCTGGTGTAACTTCAGTTGGTTATCCAAAAGAAAGGGAATCAGCAATGCATCCTTATTACTCTAAAGGAAAAGTTAAAAGTACATCTAATTATTATTTTACTACTGACTGTTACTGCACTGAGGGACTTAGTGGAGGTCCTATGATTAATGACGAAACTGGATTTGTTCTAGGTATTAATCAAGGAAGAGATATGCTTAATACTTCTCAACGTACCATGAGAATCACATCAGATGTATTTAATCTTTTATCAAGTTTAAGATAATAAATAGCAAGAAAGGAATTAAATGAAGAAAAAAATTTTTATTATGGTATTGATTAGCATTATATTAATTGTTACTATTATATTATTATTTTCATTTATATATCAAAAATATTTAGACTATAATTGTTCTTCTTATGCTACAGTGGTTAGTATTGATGGCGACGCTTTAGTATTTAAAGTTGAAGATAATCAATTTTTAGATCCTGATATATATTGTACAACTGTAACAGTTTTTGAAGTTGCAAAAGATACTAATGGAAAAGATATTGATAAATTTAAACTAAAATCTGGAAATAAAATAAAAGTTACTGCAAATCCTAAGAAATTGGAATTCTATCATTATAGTAAAGATTTTACTGTATTGGATGGACTTGTAAGGTTAGAATTTGTAAGTGAAAATTAGTTTATTATAAAATTATAATTTAGCATAAAAGATTATAATTATAAGAATATATTTTAAATTTTCTAGTATCAAAAAGGTGCCATAATCAGACACCTTTTTGAACTATATAAAATATCTATCTATTTTATCCATTCTCTTTTATATATTTAACTACATCTCCAACTGTACCTATTTTTTCAGCATCAGAGTCTGGAATTTCTATGCCGAATTCCTCTTCTATACTCATTACTAATTCAACTATATCTAAGGAATCTGCTGCTAAGTCGTCAACAAATGTTGATTCTTCTTTTATTTCTTCCTTATTTGATCCCAATTGATTAGATATAATATCTTTTACTTTTTCAAATATCTCTTTTTCTTCCATAATATTTCTCCTCCTTAAATTCCCATTATATTATATCCGCTATCAGCGTATATTACTTGACCTGTTATGGCTTCTGACATATTACTTAATAAAAATGTAGCTACATTTCCAACTTGTGTTGTTGTTACATTTCTATGCAATGGTGCTTTTTCTTCTACTACTGTTAATATTGATGAAAAGTCTTTTATTCCTTTTGCTGATAATGTTTTTATTGGTCCTGCTGAAATTGCATTTACCCTTATTCCTGTTTTTCCTAAATTTTCTGCTAAATATCTAACACTTGCTTCTAGTGCAGCTTTTGCTACTCCCATTACATTATATCCTTCTAAAACTTTTGTAGATCCATGATATGTTAATGTTGTTAAACTTGCATTTTCGTTTAACATATCTAATTCCTTTGCAATTCTTGCTACTAATACAAAAGAATAACTACTTACATCAACAGCATGTGCATATCCTTCTTTACTTGTATATATAAAGTCGTTATGTAAATCCTCTGTATTTGCATGTGCAATAGCATGAACTATACCATCTACTCTTCCGTTTTCTTCTTTTATTTTTGTAAATACTTCTTTTACTAATTCATCTTCTGAAGCACCATCTAATACATATGATTTACTACCTTCAAATTCTTTAGTTAGTTCTTCTATTTTATCTTTATTATCTTCTCCCATATATGTAAAAATTAGTTTTGCTCCATTTTCATAAGCTGATTTGGCAATTCCATAAGCTATGCTCCATTTATTTCTTATTCCCATAATTAATATTTTTTTATCTTTTAATAACATTTTTATACCTCCTATAAATTTATAAATTCTCCTATATTTCTATACTTTTCATATCTGTTTTTTACAATTTCTTCTACACTTAATAATTTCATTTTATTTATTTCATTGTTTATTTCTTTTCTTAAATTGTTTGTTACTTTTTTTAAATTTTCATCATCTTGATTTTCTGGTTCTTTTATCATTTTGTCTATTACTTTTAGTTGTAAAAGATCTTTTGCTGTTAATTTCATTTTTTCTGCTGCTTCTTTATATCTTGAACTATCTTTCCACAAAATACTGCTATATCCTTCTGGAGAAAGAATTGAATAAATTGCATTTTCTAACATAAATACTTTATTTGCAACCCCTATTGCTAATGCTCCTCCACTTGATCCTTCGCCGTATTACTATTGATATTATTGGAACTTTTAGCCTTGCCATTTCAAACATTGATTTTGCAATTGCTTCTCCCTGCCCTCTTTCTTCTGCTCCTATTCCTGGATATGCACCTTTTGTATCTATAAATGTAATAACTGGTCTTTTAAATTTTTCAGCTTGCTTCATAAATCTTATTGCTTTTCTATAGCTTTCTGGATTAGGCATGCCAAAGTTTCTATCTATATTTTCTTTTGTGTTTCTACCTTTTTGTTCTGCTATTACTGTAAAATTTTGATTTTCTATTCTTGCTAACCCACACACTATAGCTTTATCATCTTTAAAATTTCTATCTCCATGTAATTCCATAAATTCTTCAAAAATATTTTCTATATAATCTAATGCTGTTTTTCTTTTTGGATCTCGTGCTATTTCAACTTTTTCCCATGCTGTTAATTTTTTCATTAGTTTCCTCCTTCCTTATGAAATTTAATTATTTTATAAATAGTGTCTTTTAAATCTTTTCTTTCAACTATTTTATCTATAAATCCATGTTCTAATAAAAATTCGGAAGTTTGGAAGCCTTCTGGCAGAGATTCTCCTATTGTTTGTTCTATTACTCTTTTTCCTGCAAATCCTATCATTGCATTAGGTTCTGCTAATATAACATCTCCTAAGCTCGCAAACGATGCTGTAACACCTCCATATGTTGGATCTGTTAAAACAGATATATATAGTAGCCCTGCTTCATCAAGTTTTGTTAGTGCTGCTGTAGTTTTTGCCATTTGCATTAATGAAATAATACCTTCTTGCATTCTAGCCCCACCTGATACTGAAAATATTATAAGTGGTAGTTTTTGCTTTACTGCTTCTTCTATTGCATATGTTATTTTTTCTCCTACAACAACTCCCATACTACCCATTAAAAATCCACTATCCATAATGCAAATAACAACTTTTTCACCATTTATATTGCCGTACTCCTGCACTTACAGCTTCTTCTAATCCTGTTTTTTCTCTTAAAGTTTTTAATTTTTTAGAATAATCTTCTAATTGCAATGGGTTAGTAGTTTCAATATTTAAGTCAAATCTTTCGTATGTTCCATCATCTATTATAAGTTCTAATCTTTTACCAATATGCATTCTAAAGTAATGACCACAATTAGGACAAATATTCAAATTTTCTCTAACTATTTCTTTATATACTATTTCTTTACAGTTATCGCATTTAAGCCATTTTCCGATTGGTATATCTATATTAGCTTTTTTATTTTTTGCATTTGTAACTTCTCTTTTCTTAATTTTATCAACAATCATTTTTTACTTCTCCTTTTTTAGCATTTCTTTTTCTATAAAAGAAGTATCAAAATTTCCTCTAATAAAGTTCGGATTTCTCATTATATTAAATAAAAAATCTCTATTTGTAATTACTCCATCTATTACTAATTCTTCTAATGATCTTTTCATTTTTGCAATTGCTTCATTTCTATTTGATCCATGAACTATAAGTTTTGCAATCATTGAATCATAGTTTGAGGGTATTGTATATCCATTATATATTGCTGTATCTATTCTTATACCATTTCCTCCTGGTAGATTTATTTCTTTAATTTGACCGTGGACATGGCATAAAGTTTTTATTTGGATTTTCTGCATTTATTCTACATTCTATTGAATGTCCTTTAAATTCTATATCTTTTTGTTTAAGCTTTAATTCATCGCCAGCAGCTATTCTAATTTGTGCTTTAACTATATCTATTCCTGTTCTCAATTCGGTTATTGGATGTTCTACTTGAATTCTAGTATTCATTTCCATAAAGTAAAAATTTTTATCACTATCTACTAAGAATTCGACTGTTCCACAATTACTATATCCAGCTACTTTTGCTGCTTTTACCGCTGCATTTCCCATTTTATTTCTAAGTTTATCGTCTATAGCAGTTGATGGTGTTTCTTCTATTATTTTTTGATTTTTTCTTTGTACAGAACAGTCCCTTTCTCCTAAATGAACAATATTCCCATGTTCATCTGCTAATATTTGAATTTCAACGTGTCTTGGATTTTTTATAAACTTTTCTATGTATATTTCATCATCATTAAATGATTTTTTTGCTTCTTGTTTTACTATATTATAATTTGTTTCTAATTCTTCTGAACTATTTGTTATTCTTATACCTTTTCCACCACCACCAGCTGCTGCTTTTATCATAACAGGATACCCTATTTTTTCAGCAATTGATATTGCATCTTTTAATCCTTTTACACTTCCATCTGAACCAGGAATAACTGGTACTCCTGCTTCTTTCATTAGTTTTTTACTATTAGATTTATTTCCTAATAGATCAATTACTTGTGACTTTGGTCCTATAAATTTAATATTTGATTCTTCACATATCTTAGCAAAATTCGCATTTTCAGATAAAAATCCAAAACCTGGATGAATTGTGTCTGCATTTGTTATACATGCCGCTTCTATAATATTTTTTATATTCAAATAGCTTTTTTGTGGACTTGCTGGACCTATGCAAATAGATTCGTCTGCTAAACGAGTATGAAGTGCATCTTTATCTGCTTCTGAATATACTGCTACTGTTTTTATATTCATTTCTTTGCATGCTCTAATAATACGAACTGCAATTTCTCCACGATTTGCAATTAATACTTTATTCATTTTTGTTTTACCCCTTATTTCGTTTTTATTATTCGTTTTTATTGTATGGCAATTATTGATCGTTTGCCCTTCGAAGCAAGGGAAACTGTTAATTCCCCCTACAGGTTTTACACAACAGCAAATGTCAATTCTCCCTTTGCAACTATCTTATCCTCAACTGTTGCTATAGCTTCTCCTATTCCTATTGGTCCTTTTCTTTTAATAATCTTTACTTCTAGTTTTAATGTATCTCCTGGTACTACCATTTTTTTGAACTTCATTTTGTCTATTCCACCAAACAATGCATTTTTACCTTTATTTTCTTCCATAGACAGAATTGCTACTGCTCCAGTCTGTGCTAAGCTTTCTGTAATTAGTACTCCAGGCATAATAGGGTTTCCAGGAAAATGTCCCTTAAAGTACCACTCTTTTTCATTAACATGTTTATATGCTATTGCACTTTCTCCTGGCAGATATTCTTCTACTTCATCTATCATTAAAAACGGATCTCTTTGTGGAATAATTTTTTCAATTTCTTCTTTATTTAACATTTTATTCTCCTATTCTAAATAGTGGTGTTCCATATTCGACTGCTTCTCCATCTTTTACATATATTTCAGCAATTTTTCCTGAATATTCTGATTCTATTTCATTCATTAATTTCATTGCTTCTATAATGCAAAGTATATCTCCTTTTTTTACTTGACTTCCAATTTCAACATATGGATTGCTATCTGGTGAAGGTTTAATATAAAATGTTCCTACCATTGGAGATTTTACGATGTTGCCCTCTTTCTCTGCTTGTGAGTGATTAGCAATTACCTCTATACTTTCTTCATCTTTATATATATTGCTTTCAGTTATTGCCTTATTATTAATAATTGCTTTTGTATTTTCTTTTTTCATACTAATTTTAGTACCATCTGGAAAATCTATATTTATTTCTGTTAATTTTGAATCTCCCATATCTTTCATTAAATCTTTTATTTTCTCATATTCCATTTTATTATTCCTCCTCATATTTTTTCATAATAATACAAGCATTATGGCCACCAAAACCTAAAGAATTTGACATTACAATATTTAACTCTTTATTTATTGGTTCATTTGGAACTATATCTAAATCACATTCTTCATCTTTTTCTTTATAATTGATTGTTGGTGGTACTATTTTATTTTCTATTGCTTTTGCACAAATTACAGCTTCCACTCCTCCTGCTGCTCCTAATAAATGACCTATATTTCCTTTAGTTGAACTCACCATTACATTTCTACTTGCTTCACCCAAAGCTGTTTTTATTGCTATTGTTTCTGTTAAGTCGTTTAAATGTGTAGATGTTCCATGTGCATTTATATAATTTATATCTTCTGGTTTTATTTTTGCATCTTTTATTGCTCTTATCATTGATTTTGCTCCACATTCTCCATCAGGACATGGAGATGTTATATGATAAGCATCTGTTGTAGATCCAAATCCGATTAATTCTGCATAAATTTTTGCTCCTCTTTTTTTAGCATGTTCTAATTCTTCTAGTACTAATATTCCTGCTCCTTCACCCATTACAAATCCACTTCTTTCTTTATCAAATGGAATACTAGCTCTTGTTTTATCTTCTGATGTGCAAAGTGCTTTCATATTTTCAAATCCAGCAATTCCTACACTACATATACTTGCTTCTGTTCCTCCAGCTATTATTATATCTTCATATCCATGTTTTATTGTTTTATATCCTTCTCCTATTGCATGTGTAGAAGATGCACATGCTGTTACAATTGAAATTGATTCTCCTTTAAAACCAAATTCTATAGATATATTTCCAGCAGGCATATTAGATATTACCTTAGGTATAAACATTGGAGATACTCTATTATTGCCTTTTTCAAAGTTTACTTCACATTGATCTTGCATAGTTTTTAGACCACCTATACCAGAACTCACAAAAACACCTACTTTATCATAGTCTGTATTTTCTTTTGTGATTCCGCTATCGCTTACTGCTTCCCTTGCAGCTATTATTGCAAATTGTGAACATCTATCCATTTTCTTTGATTGCTTTACTTCAAAATATTCTAATGGATCATAATTCTTTACTTCTGCTGCTAATTTTGTTTTAAAGTTTTCTGTATCGAATAGAGAAATTTTATCTATTCCACATTTTTTATTTTTTATTCCTTCCCATGTTTCATAAACATCTTTTCCTATTGGAGTTATTGCTCCTAATCCTGTAATTACAACTCTTTTTTCCATTTCAAATCTCCTCTGTATTTTTATATTTTAATCGACTATCATAATAAATAACGACATAAGATGCTGATTTTTTGTGAAATTTACATCAGCATACCACCATCTACATTAAGTACTTGCCCTGTTATATATGAGCTATCATTACCTGCTAAAAATTTAACTACATTTGCAACATCTTGTGAATCTCCCATTCTTTTTAGTGGTATGGATTTTGCAATTTCCTCTTTTATTTCTTCTTTTAAAACAGCTGTCATATCTGTTGTAATAAATCCAGGTGCCACTGCATTGACTAATATTCCTCTTGATGCTACTTCTTTTGCTAAGCTTTTAGTAAATCCTATAATACCAGCCTTAGATGCTGAATAATTAGTTTGACCTGCATTTCCTGCTATTCCTACTACTGAAGATATGTTTATAATTCTACCTGATCTAGCTTTTAACATATAGTTAACTACATTTTTTGTTACATTAAATGTTCCAACTAAATTAACATCTATTACATCTTCAAAATCTTCTTTTTTCATTCTCATTAATAAAGTATCTCTTGTAATTCCTGCATTATTAACTAATACATCTATTTTTCCATATTCTTCTATTATTTCTTTTACAAATCTTTCGCAATCTTCAAAGCTAGATACATCTCCTTGTACTGCTAAACACTTTACTCCTTTTTCTTCTATTTCTTTTTTAGTATTTTTAAGTTCGTCATTTTCTTTTCTATAATTAATTGCTATATCATATCCACTTTCTGCTAAAGTTATTGCTATTTGTTTTCCTATCCCTCTAGTGCTTCCTGTAATAAAAGCTACTTTATTCATTTTAACTATTCTCCTTTATTTGTTTTATTGTTTCTTTTAGAGTATCTACATCATTTATATTAAATATCTTAATTTCTTTATCTGTATTTGTTCTTTTTACAAATCCTGATAATGTTTTTCCTGGTCCTATTTCTATAAATGTATCTACACCAAAATCCAACATTGTTTTTATTGTTTTTGAAAATCTAACTGGATTTATAATATGTTTTGCTAAAATATCTTTTACATCATCTGTGTCTTTATAAAATTCTCCATCTATGTTTTTTATTACTTTTGTTTCAAATTTATTAATTGTAATATTTTCAAGTTCTTTTCTTAGTGCGTTTGAGCTTTCTATTAATTTTTCAGTATGGAATGGTCCAGATGTTTTTAATATTCTTACTTTTTTTGCTCCCATTTCCTTGGCAATTGCTTCAGCTTCTTCTATTGCTTGCTTTTCTCCTGATATTGCAACTTGCCCTAAAGAATTATAATTTGCTGGAACTACAAAACCTGTTTTCACTTTTTTACAAATATCTTCTACCTCTTCATCTGTTAGCCCCATAATTGCAGCCATTTGCCATTCTCCGCTTGGTAAAAGATTTTGCATATATTCTCCTCTTTTTTGTACTAATTTTATTCCTTCTTCTATTGAAAGTGCTTTATTATTTATTAATGCAGAGTATTCTCCCAAACTTAGTCCAGCAGAAGCTTCTGATCTTATATTATTTTCTTTAAGGATTTCTAATATTGATAAAGAATTTGTTAATATTGCAAGTTGGGTATATTTTGTTTCATTAAGTTTTTCTTCTGGTCCTTCAAAAGATAATTTTGCTATGTCTATACCTGTTATCTCTTCTACTTTATTATATATATCTTTTACTACCTTATATTCTTCATATAAATCTTTTCCCATTCCAACACTTTGTGCTCCTTGACCTGGAAATAAAAAACCTATTTTCATATTAATTATTTATCCTTTCTGTTAATTTTTGTTCAAATATATTACAAAATTCCGTTATAAAATCTTCTCTATCTATTTGAATATTAAATTCCTTTTTTATTGATGTTGCTATGTTTTTTATATCTTCACTAAATTTTTCTTTGTTAGTATTTATTCCTATTCCAATTACTATATATTTTGCAATTTGGGAAGATATTTTTGTTTGAGTTAAAATTCCTCCAATTTTTTTACCGTTTATTACAATATCATTTGGTTCTTTTATATTTAAATTAACTCCATATTTTACTTTGAAAATATCTATTATTATTTTTGCAATTTGTGTTGTTATTCCTTCTAATCTATTTACACTACAGTTTAATTTTACAAAGAATGAAAAGGCAATATTATTTTCTTCATCAGTATGCCATACTCTGCCATGAGTACCTATTCCATTTGTTTGTATATCTGCTATAACTAATGTCCCATTGGGAGCTAATTTTTCTATTTGTCTCCATATTTCATTTTGCGTTGAATCTATTTTTTCATGATATATATTGTTTTTTCCTAAAAATTTAGTTTTCAAGTTTTTTAATTGCATCTAAATTTTCCTGCCTTTTTATTTTATTTGTAGTAGTTTTTATTAATGGTTCTTCTGTTAATATAATTCCTCTTATTGCTTTATATTTTGGCATTGTTTGGTTTATTTCTTTAATTTTTTTTGAAATAACATTGTATATTTCCTCATCTGTTGTTACTTTATATGCGTCTTTAACTACTTCTCTATCAAAAACTATTTTTACATTTATTTTTATGTCGTCTTTATCTTCTGAACGTTGTTTTCCAAATATAAATGATTCTTTTACACCTTCTACTTTATTTACTAAATTCTCCATTTCCTCTGGGAAAATGTTTTTTCCGTTTTTTAATACTATTACACTTTTCTTTCTTCCACAAATGAATATATATCCTTCGTCATCAATTTTTGCTAAGTCTCCTGTATAAAACCAGCCATCTTCTAAAGATTTTTCACTTATCTTTCCATTTTCAAAGTATCCTAACATAATGCTTGGGCCTTTTACTACAAGTTCTCCAATTCCTTCTTTATTTACATCTACCACCTTTGCTTTAACACTTGGAACTGTTTTTCCTATTGATCCTGTTTTATGGTATTTATTTGTTCCGACTGCTACAACTGGGGATGTTTCTGTAAGTCCATATCCTTGAACTAAATTAATACCTAATAATCTATATTTTTCTTCTATTTTAGGATCTAATGCTGCTGCACCACTTATAAATAACTTTATTTTTCCTCCAATCATATTATGTATTTCTGAAAAAGCTTTCTTCTTTTCATCCATACTCTTATATTTATATAGTTCTTCTTTTTCTAATATTTCTTCAAGTTTTCCTTGCTTTTCTAGTTGCTTTCTAATCATCATAAATATTCTTTCATATATTGCAGGAACACATGCCATAACTGTTATTTCATATTCATTTAAGTTTTCAACTACATGTCTTAGCCCATCACAAAATACAGTTTTCGCCCCTTTATACAATGAAAATAGAAAACCAACTGTACATTCAAATACATGATGAATTGGTAAAACTGATAATAGTGTATCATCTGAATTTATATCTAAAATACTACCTATATCCATTAGATTTGAACATATATTTTTATGTGAAAGTGCTACTACTTTAGATTTTGATGTAGTTCCTGAAGTAAATAGCATTATACTCATTCCTTCTGGATCTATTTTGCTATTAATAAATTCTTTATTTCCATCTTTTATGAGTTTCTTACCATTTTCAATTAGTTCTTCTTGTGAATAAATACCTTCTGAATGACTACATTTTCCCATTGATACTAAATGCTTTAGTTTATTTTTCTCAGAATATTTTATTTTTTCTAACACTTCTATATATTTTTCTGAACAAAAAATTGCTTCTACTTCTGATCTTTCAATTAAATCCTCTAGCTCATTTTCTGGTAATGATTTATCTAATGGTACTACTGTTCCTACACCACAAACTATTGCTAAATATGCTATTTCCCATTCATATCTATTTTCACCTATAACAGCTATTCTTTTCCCTTTTAGTCCTAAATTAATTAATGATGTTCCTAAATAATCGACCATATCTCTTACTTCATTATGTGTAAATGTTTTATATTTACCTGGTTCTAGCTTAATTTTGTATGCTATCTTATCTCCATATAATTTTTTTGTTTTATTTAACATATCTTTTAAATCATTTATTTCTATGTAATCATATAATCTTTTTTCCATACCAATCCTCTAACTTTCAATAATAACTTTATTTTTTGTAGTATATTTTTATCACAATAATTTATTAGTGTCATTAGACTGGTAGGTCAGTACAATTATTTTTTTATGTTCAATAAAAATAATTGTAATCGTTTGACATAAGAATATGTACGCTTTGTTCTTTTATATTTACATTTTCGAAACACACACAAAAAAGCTGTACAACGTTAATTGTACAGTGAACATTGTTTTTACTACGTAAAAATTTACTTTCGCCACAAATTGATTTGCGACTTTTAATTATCTATTCATTTCTTATTGGTCGCAATTCATGACTCAGGTCTACATATATAAAGTGCCTCTCATGCCGATGGTCTCGTTAGAACCGCTGGTAGTGTTGTAACCACGAATGCCCGCTGGATTGTTTTTAATATCCATTACATCTTTTACCATTTAATTTATCCTCCTTTGTTTTTTGCGCTTTATTTTACTTGCTTTTTTATTATTTATATCATAACATTTTCTATTTTGCAATTGTTATTGATTTCTATTTTTAATTTGTTTTTATTATTATTTCTTATTATTATTTGCTTTAATATTATTTGTTTTCATTGGGCGACTGATAGTTGCCCCTACAGTTCTTTTGTGTCAAAATACTCTGATTTCCACTCAAAAAACTATGCCTTTTAGATTCTTCTAATAAGACATAGTTTTCTATATTTACGTAATATTGTTTGATTAGACCTTGCAATATATACAGTATCAAGCATTTTAGCGTTTTTTATTTATTCTTTCTTTTTTTATATTTTATTAATTGTATAATATGTTTTTTATTTTTTATATACTTTTATGCATTATTTCCTTACTCATAAAATCAGGGGCTATAGCTAGCCCCCATCTTTTTAGTCTTTGAATCTTACTCTGCGTACCTGCAGGAAATACTGTTTCTTGTTTTGATTGGTTGTATACGTTCTTATAGGTTTTACGTAATATGCTGTGTCGTAATTTCTCTCTTCGATGACGCATTCAACCACATTGTTGCTTACTGCCCGAAATGAAGTTATGCATTCCCCCTGTAAAAAAATGCTCTCTCCTCTTTCATAAAGAGATTCTCTCATGTCAGATACCTCCTGATTCATAAATTATTTATACAAAAGTGCATGTGCTTATTTTATCATATTTAACATAACATGTAAAGATAATTAGCAAACTAAAAAGTATCAATATAGATCTTGCAGTGATTTGTTTATTAAAAATATTTTTATATTGATACTTTAAATCTAATTTTTATTGTTTATTATTTAATATTTTTTTCATTTCTTCTTGTCTTTTAATTTTCTTTGTTGTTGTTTTTATAAGTTCTTCATCTGTTAATAACATATCCTTAATGTATTTGTATTTTGGCAATGTTTTATTTATCTCTTTAATTTTTTGCCAAATTTTTTCATCTAACTCTTCTTCTTCAATTGTTCCATATATATTTTTTACTTCTTCTTTGTTATATATGATCTTTATTGATACTTTTAAATCATTTTTGTCATCATCTTCTGGCATACCAAATACCATGCATTCTTCAACTTCTGGTAGTCTATTTACTAATGTTTCTAGTTCTTCTGGAAAAACTTTTTTTCCATTTTTTAGAACTATCATATCTTTTCTTCTTCCAGTTATGAATAGAAATCCATCTTTATCTAAATATCCTAAATCACCTGTATAAAACCATCCATCTTTTAGTACTTCATTTGTTGCTTCTTCATTCTCATAATATCCAAGCATTATATTAGGACCTTTAACTGCTATCTCTCCTATTCCATTTTCATCTTTATTTTCTATTTTTACATCTACATGTTTCATAGGTATTCCAACAGATCCTCTTCTTGAATACTTATCATTTTCAGATGCTATAACTGGTGATGCTTCAGTTAAGCCATAACCTTGAACTAAATGTATTCCAAAATCATCAAATGCTTTATGTGTTTTTTCATCTAAAGGTGCTCCTCCTGAAATAATAAATCTTAAGCTTCCTCCTAATTCGTCTATTACTTGTTTAAATATTTTTCTTCTTATATCTATATGTAATTTAAAAAGTATGTTACTAATTTTTGTTGCAAATGAAATTAACTTTGTTTTATTTTGCTTTTCTATTGCTTTTTGTATATTTGCATACATTTTATCGACTAGAAGCGGAACACTTACAAATACAGATACCTTATATTCTTTCAAATTACTCTGAATATATCTTAATCCATCTGTGAATACTGTTTTTACTCCTTTTGCTAGCATTACAAGTATTGCAGTTGATCCATATACATGATGATATGGCAATAATGCTATATTAGTATCTTTATCGTTTAATCCTTCTACTAATAACATATCATATATATTACTTGCTATACCATATTGTGAAAGCATTACTGCTTTTGATTTAGATGTAGTACCTGAAGTAAATAATAATATACTCATTCCCTTTTCATCTATTTCTGCATTTATATATTCTTTATTACCTGATGAGATTATATTTTCTCCATCTGAAACAAGTTCTTCTAAATCATTATAACCATCAATTTTACTCATAGAAATATAATATTTTGTGGTTGTTTTTCCTGCATTTTTTACTTCTTCTATTTTATCTTTATATTTTTCATCAAATACTATTGCATCTGCTTTACTTCTTATAAGTGATTCTTCTAATTCATTTACTTGAAGATCTTTATCTAGTGGCACAGATACTATTCCCCCTAAGAGACAGCTTATATGTGCAAGTGCCCATTCATATCTATTTCTTCCTATAATTGCTATTCTTTTGCCTCTTAATCCTAACTTATAAAAGGTACTTCCTAATGCATTTATTTCATCTAACATTTTTCTATATGTTGTATTTTTATAGTTGACCCCATTTTCATTTTTTTCCTTTGTTACAAAAGCTACATGGTTTGGATATAATTTTACGGAATTATATATAATCTCCTTTATATTATTAAACCTTGTAGCTTGCAAAAAATCATTTTTACTCATTTAATTTTTCTCCCTAAATTTTGATATAATAAGATTAACACAAAAAGAATAACTGGTCAATTTAATCGACCAGTCTTTCTAAATTTTAAGTAACTATTCAGAGTTGTTAATGAATATTTAAAGTCCTCACAGAGCAGTAATTTTTCTGTATTAAACGCCTTGAAGAACGAAGTATACTAAATTATATATACTTCTTTGTTTGTAGAACATTGCTTTATTTTATTTCTCTGAATAGTCACTTTTTTAGGGAATATTATGTTTTTAATCAAAAAACAATGCTTTTGCTATATATGGTAATATTTCTTCTGAATCATACCAACCTGACATTTTTTCTTTGCCATATGTTCCATTAGGGTTAGACACATAAAACTTGTTTTGTTCATCTGTTGCTAAAAGTACCATATAATGTGATGAGGTTGTCCATTTGCTAGATGGTCTGTTCCATACACATATAAGTACAGGTTTATCGTCTTTCATATGATTTATTAAATATTTCTTTTTAAAATATGAATCAGCATATTGAAAATCTGAATTATTTAGACTAAATCTGTTTTTTAGTTCAGATGAAATCTGATCTCCTTCTAAGTGTTCACCTGGAAATTTTACATATATTTTTCTTAATTCTTCTGGTGTATATTTTAAATTATATCCGCTCATAATTGTTGACAATGCTGCTAATGCACATCCATTTTCTTCTACTGTCCCTCCCCAATAGCTATTATTTTTCCATGAACTATTTCCATTTTGTTTATATTCTTTATATACTTTATTATTTATAGTAGTAAATGTTGTATCATAGCCATCTTGATCTTCTATTTTTTCTTGTCCAGTAGCATTATATAAGTTATTTTTACTTATTTTTTCTATACTTATATTATTTTTTGGAACAAATCCTATATCTTTTTCTTCTTCTTTCTTTTGTATTGCTGTTAAACATAAAGGAATAACTATTAATACAAATACAAAAAATTTAAATTTGTTTTTCTTTTCTTTTTTCTTCATTATACAATATTCCTTTCTTTTACTTTATGTTTTTAGTATATACTCACATAACATAATTTGTTTTAAAAAATTATAAAGATTTTCTTACAAAATTCTTACAGTTATAGAAATATTGATAAATATATGCTAAAATAATCATTAATTGGAGGTTTTTATGGGTTATAACATATTAGTTTTAGATGATGAAAAAGAAATTGCTGATTTAGTAGAGTTATCTTTAAATAATAATGATTTCAATATATATAAATTTACAGATAGTAAAAAAGCTATTGATTGCATTAATAATGTTCATCTTGATATGGCTATTCTTGATGTAATGCTACCTGATATAGATGGATTTGAAATATGTAAATTAATAAGAGAAAAATATAATTTTCCTATACTTATGCTAACTGCTAAAGTTGATGATGTTTCTAAAATACAAGGTTTATCTATTGGTGCTGATGATTATATAACAAAGCCTTTTAATCCCCTTGAACTTCTAGCAAGAGTAAAATCAGCCCTTCGCAGATTTTATGATTATAATGAAAATATTAAGAGCGATATTATTGAAATAAATGGATTATCATTAAATAGAAATAATCATAAATGCTTTTTATTTGATGAAGAAATTGATTTAACTCCAATAGAATTTTCTATACTTTTATATCTTTGCACACACAGAGGTAAAGTTATTAGTTCTGAAGAGTTATTTGAAAAGGTATGGAAAGAAAAATATTTAGATTGTAATAACACTGTTATGGTACATATAAAACGTTTAAGAGAAAAATTACACGAAGAACCTAAAAATCCAAAAATCATTAAAACTGTTTGGGGGATTGGATATGAAGTCGAATGAGTATAGTAAAAAAATATTAAAGAGATTAGGTGTGAAAATATTAATATATTCTCTTGTTTTTACATTAATATTTGCTCTTTTAATCTTTTTAGGTATGTATATTGCAGACTTTTATATATGGTATCCTAATGATCCTTTATATATTATTTTAGTTACTATAAAGAAAAATGTTTTTACCATATGGTCTTTAGGCATTTGCATTTTACTATTTCTATATTTAGTAAAAGCTCTACAATATATAGATTACGTTATGCAAGCTAGTAATGATCTTATGAGCAAAGATAATAAATTAATTAAGTTACCAAGTGATTTATCTGAATTAGAATTCACTTTAAATAATACTAAGCAAAATGCTATTCAAAATGAAATTTTAGCGAAAACTAATGAAGAAAGAAAAAATGAACTTATTGTATATTTAGCACATGATTTAAAGACACCTCTTACTTCAATCATTGGATATTTAGAGTTACTTTCAGATTCAAATGACTTACCAATAGAACAAAGAGCAAAATATATAAATATTACTTTAAAAAAGGCTCATAGGCTGGAAGAACTTATTAATGAATTCTTTGAAATTGCTAGATTTAATGTTGGCAGTATTGTTCTTAACAAATGTGATTTGAATTTACAATTAATGTTAAGACAAATAGTAGATGAGTTTTATCCTGTGTCTAAGGATCAAAAAAAGAATATTGTAATTAATTGTGATTCTTCTATAAATATATGTGCAGATCCTGATAAAATTTCAAGAGTGTTTAATAATATTATAAAAAATGCTATAAGCTACAGTTTTTCAGATAGTATAATTAATATTAATGTTTTTGATAATGAAAACAATATTATTGTTAATATTCAAAATGAAGGAAATACTATTCCTCAAAATAAATTAGATTACATTTTTGAAAAATTTTACAGATTAGATGAAGCACGAAGTTCAAATTCTGGTGGTTCTGGATTAGGTCTTGCTATTGCGAAAGAAATTGTACAAGCACACGATGGCATGATTTCTGCAACAAGCAAAGATAATGTTACTACTTTTACAGTAGTACTAAAGAAATAGGCATACTATTTTCTAAATTTGTAGGGGCGATTTATAATCGCCCCTACTTTATATCTAATTTGTTTTCTATATTCTTAACTAACATACTTCATTACTGAAAATATTAAATCTATTATTAATATTATAATTGTTACTATTAAAACACTATTTATATTTACATGTTTTTTTATTTTGTTTAATAATTTTTCTATGGCTGGATGTATACCTTCTATTAGCATTATTCCCATTGCTCCCCATATAATCGAGTATGCAATACTTACTCTTCCTTGCAAATTCATAAAGTCATTTGAGTAATCCCACCATCTAATATTAAAAATTGCTTCTAACATATATGATGATATATATTCAAAAATAGTAAATGCAAGTGCTGAATAGAAAAATTCTTTTCCAGCTTTTCCTTTATATGGTCCTAAGAATAATATTAATATTACTGCTCCTAAACCATATATTGGACAAATTGGTCCAAACAAAAATCCCCTATTTACAAATTGTTTATGTATTAAAAAAGCATATGTTATTTCAAGTATCCACCCTATAAATGCATATATATAAAAATAAATAATTAAGTCTTTAATTTTTACTTTTGTATTTTTTATAACTGCTATATCATTCATTTTATCCCCCAAAAATATTCTCTATATTTCACTTTTTATGTTCTATTTTTCTACATTTTGTATTTCTTTTAATGCTTGTTCTGTTGTTTTAGTTTTATCAAATTTATTTATTATAAATATAGTTATTCCAACTATAGCGAATGTTATAATATATGTAATTGCTGCCATTTTTAAGTTTCCTTCTAATAAATTTTCTCCTGCAATAGTTGATGAAATCACTGATGGAAATCTTGCAAAAGTAGATATTAATATTAATTTTAAAGGTTTTATAGGTAATAACCCTGATATGTACACTAATAAATCTTTTGGTGTTCCTGGAATTAAAAATAAAATTATCATAATCCATTCTAATTTTTTTGGATTTTGAAATAATTTGCTATTTTCAATTTTTTCAACTTTCTTTTCGTCACAAAAGCTATATACAAATTTCCTTCCAAATTTCTTCACTGCAAAGAATATTATAGCTGTTATTACAAAAGCTGAAAAAGTAATAAATAGTGCTCCTCCCCATGTTCCATAACACATTCCAGCTAAAACTTCAATTGGCTCGCCTGGTATAACAATTAAAAATATTTGTGCAAATTGCAAACCAAATAGCATAAAAAATCCCATAAACCCTAAATCATCAATCTTTTGTTTAAATGCAATTTTTCCTTCTAATGTACTAATATTTTTGAATAGTGGCATTAGATATATAATTGCTGCTATTATTATTGCTATTACTATTAATAATAAAATTACTTTAAATATTGTTACTTTTGATTTATGACTCATAGTGTTCCTTTCAATTGTTTTTTCTATTATACTACATATGTTTATATAAATAAAGTCTGTTAAGAATATCTTAATATTATCTACTGAAAATATTAATTTCATTTTTTATGAATATCTATATAAATTTTGCAGTGATGCGCAGTTTGGGAGCGAGCTTAGATTTCTAAAACTGTATGAATAATAATTTTCCTAGTATTGTATACTATCTGGTATTTTCTGCGAGACGACCAGTAATGCACAAAAAATTTATATAGATATTTTTTAATATAGTGTATCATTTTTCAATTTTATTTGCATAAACTTTATTCATAAACTCGTCAGGATAATGCTCATCTAAAAATATATCAAAATTATTTTGTGCTGCTATTTTATTTCTTCTTTTATACTGTCTTTGTGCTGCTAATGATGAAATAGATATATTAAATATCATGAATATAGTTGCAAATACTGTTATTGTTTGTGCTAATGTTTTAAATGTAATCCTATTAAATGCATATTCTATAGATGGATGAACCCATTTCATAAATACAATTCCCAAAATTCCCCAAACAATGCAAAATATAAAGCATATTCTACCGTTTATATTAATAAATAATTCTGAATAATCCCATGAAATTGTTCCAAACCACTTTTGTTGAAAATATGAACATAAATATTCTGTAACACTTCCTAATAACATACTTATTAAAAATATATCTATTGTTTTATTTAGTTTTGGTAAAACTATATAGAAAGCTAGCATTCCTATTCCATATACTGGTGCAAATGGTCCATATATTAATCCTTGTCTAGTTTGAAAGTTTCCTGTTCTAATAAAATTAAATGCTACTTCTAATATATATCCTGCAATACATCCTAATATAAATACCCATAATAATTTTGAAAACTTAAAAATAATACTATTTTTATCCATAATTCCCCCTTTTTTAAGTATTCCCAATATTTTACTAAGTATGTAAATTTAAATAATTAAAGCTAACTTAAATATTTAATTTTTATATAGTTTAAGTTAGCTTTTATGTAAGTGTTTTTTACTTTTTAAAAAGTAATTTATATTAAAACTATATCTTTATTAAAAAGGGGAGTTTAAAGATATAGGATTAACCTTAAATCTTAAATTCATTTTTATATTTAGAAAAGTTCTTCAAAATTATTATGGGTATTTATATTAGGATGTATTGCAGGATATATATTAGA
>CAMSMU010000009.1 GCA_947061115.1 uncultured Clostridium sp. | reverse complement strand
AGACGCGCTGGTCTTAGGAACCAGTGTCAACGACGTGGGGGTTCGAGTCCCTTCATCCGCACCAGTATGAAGGTTCTTATAGGATTTATCGTCTATAAGAACATTTTTGATTTTTATTCTAATTATTTTTGTGATGAGCAAAAAGTTCGTCACTTTGTTCAATAAGAGGGAAACCATGTTATAAGCCCTCTTATTTTAACAGTTTTATGTAAATATGATATACTAAAAACATAGGCAGAGCATCTATATTTGTAACCTCGTTACTATCAACAATATTACTTTAAAAAATTTAGGGAGGTATTTTATGTTTAATTATGTTTTAAAACGGCTGTATAAGGAATGTGATACCATTCATAGTTATGGAGAAATTAAAACCTTAGGAAATGAGAATGTATGCGCTGTTATCTATCCGAAAGAACATGTAATAAATATTTTCCTATCAGCCTCTTGCGATCTTCTTGAGTGCAAACTCCACAAGCATATTCTCTTATCAAATGCTTGAATCCTGCATTAATATATCCTGTTAATGCAGGAGGAAAAAAGTTCATAATGCAAAAATGGATATGAGAAGATATCATGAGTGGAAATATGATCAGGGCTTCAACGACCTGGCAGCGCCAAAACTCGTGAGTTTATTGATACGAAGGCTAACAAGGTAAACCATACTGAATGGAGCCATATCAGGTATTATCGTAAAGCATGTAAGTAATTGAACAGAACAGTTAAAGGAAGGGAACTGCGTTTGCAGCCCTTCCTTTAATGAATATATAGAAAGAATGTCAAATATGACATTTTTTGCATCTATTTTCCATTAAAAATTACTTAATTAGTTGTTGACTAATAAAATTCATAATGATAAAATACAGTTGAGAAAAATGTCAAAAAATCGGAGGATAAGATGAAAAAAGTATTAAATGTAATTAAAGTAATGATATCAATATTTTTAATAGTATTATTAGTTTTATCTATCACATTAATAAAAACAACAGAAGTAAAAGCAGCAGAATCATATAGATATGCATATAATGGAAGTAATATAAATACAAATCAATATCCAGGTTTTAAGGAAAAAATAGATATACTTAAGAAAAACCATCCTAATTGGAGTTTTACAATTATGGAAACAACATTAGATTGGGAACAAGTAATAAAAGCAGAATATTCTGGTCATTGGGGAAGTCCAATGAATTTAATACAAGGTAAATCTGGATCATGGGTGTGTTCAATTTGTGGTGACCACAGTTATGACAATGGTTCATGGAAATGTGCATCAGAAATGGCAATAAGATATTACATGGATCCAAGAAATTGGTTAGCAGATAATGAATATTTATTTCAATTCTTACAAACAGATTACATAGATTCATCTGATACAGCGATATATAATGCATTAGCAAATACATTTTTACATAATACAGAATATGCAAAACAAATAAACTCAGCTTGTAGAGAATTAAATATAAATCCATATTACGTTATAGCAAGAATAATACAAGAACAAGGTGCAGATGGCAGAGGATCATGGAGAATGCAAGATGGAGATACAACATATTATAATTTGTTTAATATAGGTGCAAGTGGAAATACTCCTCAAGAAATACTTACAAATGCACTAAATACAGCAAAATCTAATGGATGGACAAGTGTAAAAGCTAGTATTCAAGGTGGAGTAAGTACATTATCAAGATATATAAGAAATAAACAAAATTCGCAATATTTAAATAAATTTGATGTTGAGCCATATGGTGGTACATATACTATGCAATATATGCAAAATATAGAAGCTCCTAAAAATGAGGCAAGCAAAATGTACTCATGTATGAGAAATGCAGGATTATTAGATCAGAAATTGAATTTTGTAATACCAGTGTTTACAAATATGCCAAGTGCATCATCGCAATCTCCATCAGGTGTAGGAGAAGTAGCACCAAAAAATATAAGAGTAAAAGAGGGACATACAGATATAATACTTAGATCTCAGCCTAATACATCAAGTTCAATAGTGTATACAATACCAAATTCAAGTGTAGTTTTATTATCTGTTGAAAGACTAAGTAATGGATGGCACAAAGTAGTTCTTACTGATGGAAGGTATGGATATATAAAATTTAATAGTAGTTATTTAGAAGAAATAGATGATGTAACAAACTGCTATGAAACTAAAGTAATTAATTCAGATAATGTACCATTTTATGTAGGACCAGGTTCAGCACAAACATTACTTACAAAGCTATCATATGGTCAAGCTGTAACTAGAATAGATAGTACTGGAAGATATACTTTTGGAGGTACAACATGGGATAGAATAATTTTAGCAGATGGAAGACAAGGCTTTGTCGAAAGAAAATATCTTAAAAACTTAGATGCAAGTGAAACATATACAATACAAGCAGAAGGGGGACTATTCCTAAAGAGTAAACCATCTTTAGCAGAACAAGATAGAATCAGATTATTAGCAAATGGTGGTAAAGTAACTAGAATAGGAACATATACAGTAAATGGGGTAGAAACAAAAGTAGAAGGTTATTATTGGGATTATGTTATAACTGCTGATGGTTCAAAAGGTTATGTTGCAAGAGATTATTTAAGAGATGTAAATGGTAAAATTCCTGGATCATATGGAAAAATAGAAGTGAAAAAAGATGATAAAAATAAAAAGATAAATGTAACTCCAGCAACAAGCATTGATGATATAAAAGCACAGTTAGGAGATGCATATATAACAAGAGCAGATGGAAAATTTTTAGAATCAAACATTGCAAAAACAGGAGATATATTTTATATAGGTTCAGCTAAATATGTTTTAGCAAAAATTGGAGATACGCAAGGAGATGGTATAATAAATTCAGCAGATTTACTAAGAATTCAAAAACATCTATTAAATATTAAAAAGCTAGAAAAAGACTCAGCATATTATACTGCATCAGATACAAATTTAGATGGAAATATAAATTCATCAGATTTACTAAAAATACAAAAATATCTTTTAGGTGTAGGAAACCTTGAGATAAAATAAAGGAGAAATAAATGAAATTATTTAAAAAAATAACTGCAATAGTTTTAACAATATTTATACTAATAACTAGTTTAAAAATGACAAAGGTTGAGGCATCTTCAACTTCAATAAGAGCATCACAATCAGAAGTTACTGTTGGAACTCCTGTAAATATAATAGGGACAGTAACTGCTGGAGCATGGAATGTATCAATTAATGGAAATGGAGTTAGCAAGCAGTTAGTTGGTCAGACAGATGTTATAGGTAATAAAACAGTAACCGTTGAAGCATCATTTACTCCACAAGCGCCAGGAACATATACTTTTACTTTAACTGGAGAAGTTACAGATTTTGATACAGATAAAAACGAAAATGTATCTAAATCAACTACTGTAACTGTTAAAGAAAAATCTAATAATAGTGATAACAATAATAACAGTGGTAATAATAATAACAATAATAACAACAGTAACAATAATTCTGGTAATTCAGGAGGATCAACAACACAACGACCTACAATACCATCAGAAACTGGAACAGGAAATAGCAACAATAACAACAACAATAATAATGAAACACCAAAGTCAAGCAATAATTACTTATCATCAATTTCTATTGTTGGAATGGGATCACTATCACCAGAGTTTTATCGTGAAACTTATGAATATACAGTAGAATATGAAGATACAGTTAATTTATATGACTTAACTGAAATTCAATTAGAAGCTAAAGCAGAAGACGATAGAGCAACAGTTAATGGCACAGGTACTGCTAAATTAGAACCTGGAGAAAACACCATAACAATTATTGTTACAGCAGAGAATGGTTCAGAAAGAAGCTATACTATAAAAGTAAATAAGCCACAGAATGTTGAACAATCAGAGTTAAGGTTAAAATCATTGATAATCAATGGAATAAACAAAAATGGAGAATATAAAGCCATAGACTTAGGATTAGAAGCTGAGGTATTTGAATATGATTTGATAGTACCAAATGAAATAACAGCACTTTCAATAAATCCAACTACTGAAAATGAGGACATAATAGTAGAAAAAATAGGTAGTGATAATTTAGAAGAAGGCGATAACAAAATAGAAATAGTTTTAACTTCTCCAAGTGATAAAGAAATTAAAACAACATATGTTCTTAATGTAAAAAGAGAGGCAGGAGTAGTTGAGGCACAAGGAATTACAAAAGAACAAATAGCTATGATTGCAGGAGCAGTAGTTATACTGATATTATTAATTGTAGTAGTAATATTAATTATAAGACATAAGAAAAAGAAAAAAGATAATGAAAATGCTTTTGGATATAATTTTGAAAATGACTTAGGAAATGATACAGATGCTAATAATGAAGAAATTAATATTGAAAGTAATAATAATGAAAAAATAGATTCAGTAGATGATATAGAATTACCAAAACTTAAATGGGAAAAAAGTTTGGAAAACAATATTGAAGAGAATGCAGAGATAGATAACGAAGAAGACACTAAAAAACGAGGAAAAAGATTTATATAAAAAGAAGGCAAAACATTTATAATTATGTAAAAAAGATGGGAACATCCCATCTTTTTAAGTATCTATTAAAAGATATCTAGATTTAATATTTACATCAACATCTAAGTTAAAAAAAGAATTTTTGTAATTATCAAGCCAATTATATTTATTCCAATCATCATATGTTG
Organism: uncultured Clostridium sp.; assembly: GCA_947061115.1. GTDB lineage: Bacteria > Bacillota > Clostridia > TANB77 > CAG-508 > CAG-793. The sequence goes on along the minus strand of CAMSMU010000009.1, from coordinate 35,639 downwards.
CAAAGTTAGAAACAACATATTTACCAAATCCTACAGTATCTGCTTTAAGAGTTTTAGAAGTTTTATATAAATAGTCATTCATATATGATTTAATATATAAAGATGCATAATTTTCAATTAAATCAATATTTTGTTCATCTAAATACTGATAATCATCGGACATACTTGTTATTCTAGCTTCGATTTTTACTTTAGGTTTTATAAAAGGAGTACCATTTAAAATACTAGCACTTGTATTACATTTGCTTCTTACAATAAATAAGTCTATATAATTGGTACTTTCGAAAGGAGAAGGCACTGTTATAGTAGCATTTCTTAATTTGTTAGTTAAAGTAAGATGTGCAACACTTTCTATACCATTTAATTCACCAACTAATTTATCTCCCTTAAAGGCTGCAAGACCTAAAGTTTCAATATTAGTATCTTCATTAATAGGAGTTTCAGAAGCCACATAAGAATCATCACTATCATTAGATCCAGACTCTGATCCACCAGTATTTATTCCGCCAAGTATTGCATAGGATTCAGAAAATGTATCACTAAAATTTGAGTAAAAATCTTGTAATGTAATATTTGAAGTGTATCCAGTACTTTTTTCTGAACTTGATGAGATATCATAGTATTTAGAAGATAATTGTTCTAACAATGGTTTAGAATTTTCTAAAAAATATTTTGCATTACATTTACTAACTATAATATTACAAGTTGGTCTAACCTCAACGTTATTTATTAATGTATACAAGTATTCTCCAATACCTTTAGCAGAGATTTCCTCTGAAAATATAACAGCTCTACAATGAGATAGGTTGACTTTTTTACTTAAATACGAATTAACTAAGTTAATTCCAGATTCAAAAGTATTACATTCAACACTGGTAACTATTGAACTAGAAGATTGTGAGGATCCAGAAGATGAACTACTGCTATTACTTTCTTCAGAAGGTACAGATATTTGAAAACTAAGTTCTAATTTTCCACGCTCTGTTATATCAAATCCAACAGATATGACATATGCCAAATTGTCTATTGTGTGTATTGAATTGACTCCAAAAGATGTTAAACATAGTAAGACTACAATTAATAATGCTGAAATTATTTTTCTAGCTTTCATTTGATATATTCCTTTCCGAAATTTGAACAATTCCTCGTTCCTTTCTTTTTTTTAGATATCCAAGAAGTATGACAACAAAACTCAATACAAATACTACAATTAGTGTAGAATATTTATAAATAACGTTTTCAGCAAATCTAATTTGCACTATGTCTTTAGGTATTAGAGTTACAATAAATATTGCAATTGCTATTATATAGATGTATAATGCGTTCTTTTTTGATCCTGTATTTTTTTGGGTTATTCTTAGAACATAGTTAATAATAACTGAAAGGTATGAGAAGAATGTTAAAACCCATACTAAAATAAATAATGCATCAGCCCTTTGAAAGAATTTTCCAAATTGAATACTTCTAGTCATAATATATATTGATAGAACACCTTTACCACCAGTAGAGAAAGGATATAATAGTAAAAGGGTAGTTACAGTTAAAAACAGAAATAATCCAGATATTAATATTGAAGTTATACCTATTTTTTTACTACTTTTAGGATCTTTTAACTGTGGTTTTATTAAAAATAATAAGATAATTTCTCCAAATGCAAAAATATTACCAATACCAGATAAAAATGTTTTATCTGCGCCATATCCTAAAATTGGAAATATTCTTTGAGGTACAAAATCTGTAGCTAATGCTAAAAATATAACAAGAACTGATAATAATATAAAAGGCATTAATATATAATTTACTCTACTTATATTATTAAACCCATATAAATTTGCAATAACTGCTACTAATATAAATACTAAACAAATGATCCATGCAGGTACATCTTGAAGATATATTGTTTTTATAGTATCTGCAAAGCTAAGTATAAAAATTCCAGAAATAAATATTATATGCAAAGTATATACAATAGATATGATTTTTTTTAATATATTTCCACCTACATATTCAGCTATATCAATAATATCCTTAGTTTCAAAAGGAGAAAACAGTTTATTTATAATAAGGAAAAATATTAAAGCTAAAATAGTAATATATATGACGTTTAGTGGTGCAGATGATGATACTGAAGTTATTATTGTATTTGGAAGATCTAATATAGTATGACAAATCATAACAATTATTATTAAAAAAACAGATTCAATAAAATTAGTTTTATCTTTAATCATATAATTTATTTTTCCCTCCATTTCATACTTGTTTTATTTTGAACAATTGGTTTTTTGCTATTTAAAAAGTCAGCTCGATTCTCTCTTTTCCAAACAGGTTTTAATAGATATGTCTGATTTCTAATATCAGAAAGTGGAACATATGGAGATAGATAAGGTACGCCAAATGATTTTAAAGAACATAAAATCAATAGGTGAATAAACATTCCAATTCCAATACCTAAAAATCCACAAAGTGAACCAAATAATATATAAGCAAATCTGCTAATTCTTATATGAAAACTCAAAGAAAAATTAGGTATAGCAAAAGAAGAAATTCCCGTTATTGCAATTATTATAATTAGAATAGGAGATACTATACTAGCCGAAACAGCGGCTTCACCTAATACTAATGCTCCCACAATTCCAACAGTAGAACCTAATGGAGATGGAACTCTAAGTCCAGCCTCTCTAATTAATTCAAAAGAGAGTTCCATCATAAGGACTTCCAAAATTATTGGAAAAGGAACACTTGCACGTGATGCAACTATTGAATATAAAAGTTCCGTAGGTATTAATTCTCTATGGTAGATAGTAATAGCTAAATATAAACCAGGTAAAAGTAGAGTTATAAAAAAGGCTATTACTCTTAATATTTTAAGTAAATTTGTAAATTTATAATGAAAATTAACATCATCAGGAGAGTTTAAAAAGTCAAAAAATGTCACAGGAAGTATTAATGCATAAGGAGATCCATTATATAAAATAATAATTCTTCCTTGTAACAAATTACTACATGCTCTATCAGCTCTTTCTGTTGTAAGTAATTCTGGAAGTGAACTTTCAGGATTGTCCTTTATAAATTGTTCTAGTTCACTACTAGATAATATATAATCAACATCAAGATTATTTAATCTAAATTTAGTCTCAGCAACTAAACTAGAATTTGCTACATCTTTAATATAACAAATAGAACAGTTATTTTTATTAGATTTACCAATAGTAATATTTTCTATTACTAAATTTTCATTGTTAATAGTTCTTCTTATAATTGAAGTGTTTGTACGCAAGTTTTCAACGAAAGCTTCTTGAGAACCTCTAACACTTGGCTCATTTTTAGGCTCAGATATACTCCTTTGAGCGAACTTTTTTATATCTATGTCAAAAGCAAAATCTATTGTGTCAACAAATAATGCACAATTTCCAGAGTTGACAGACTTTGCGAGATCATCAAAAGAAGATAATTTCTCAACACTATTTTGTGGTAACAAACATTCGTATATATAGTCTACAATGTTAAATTTTTTTACTTTTCTAACAGTTATATTATTTGTAACAGCTTCAGATATTATTTGAGGATTTGAAGATTGATTTGACATATTTTTTAACATAAGTGGCTCTAAAACAAAATCATTCATAGAAATGTTATCTACTAAACCATCAATATATAATAAAAATGCTTTAAATTGTTTTCCTTTAGCATTTAATATAAATTCTCTAATTTTAATATCAGAATTAATTAGAGAATTATATCTAGAATTAATATATTCTAAATTTATATCAATACTTGGATATATATTTTGATTTTTTAATAAATCTTCTGGCTGAGTTTCAGAAGGTATTTCACTTGATAAAGAGAAATCATAATTTTCTTCATCTATAATTAAATCATTAAAAAAATTTTTAATATTTTTAAATAAGTCCATAAATCCTCCAACTTTGTAATTTAGAATTTCCTTATTTTGAAAAAATATACATAAAATGTATATTTAAAGAATATATTTTTATTATGATAAAAGTTTTTAATATCAATGATTTAATTAAATATGTAGTAAAAATATTAATTGTTTTTATAACAATATTTTTTTTGATGCAAATTTTTTCACAAAAACGAAAAGATAACAAAATAAATAGTAAATCAATGAAATTTTGCATAGATGAAATATTACCAGAAATAAAAGTAAAGAACGATGTAGAAAACAAAAATATAAGTATGCCAAATTCTCTTAAATATGCACTTGTATCTGAGTTAGAGGTATTAGGCTCTACGAAAAAAGAAAATATATTAGAAAAAAATATAAAAGAAGAGACAGAAGAAAAAGTAGAAATAGATAAAATCGATGAAAATGCCAGTGTAACAGAAGTTAAAAATAGTGGAGTAAATCCACGTTCTACTGATGAATTTATGGGAGTAAAAATAAATAATAGTACAGATTATGCACTAACAGAAGATATATTAACTCCGAATATAAATATAAATAAAAATAAGGTAGTAATTTACCATACACATACATGCGAAAGTTATAGTCCTACTGAAAATAATAATTATGAAGAAAGTGGATCATTTAGAACAATTGACCTTAATTATTCTGTGGCAAAAGTAGGAGATGAACTTACAAATCAACTTATGTCATATGGATGTAATGTAATACATGATAAAACATATCATGATTATCCAGCATATAATGGTTCATATTCAAGATCATTAGTAACAGCACAAAATATATTAAATACAAATGAAGATGCAGATATAGTAATAGATTTACATAGAGATGCAATTGCAGATGGGACATATGCACCTAAAGTGAAAATAGGTGATGAATATGTATCACAACTAATGTTTGTAATGGGAACAGATGGAGCAAACACAGAGCATACAAATTGGAAAGAAAACTTGCAATTTGCAATTAAAGTACAGCAGACAGCAAATGAAATGTATCCAGGGCTATTTAAACCAATAATATTAAGAAATTCAGAATATAATCAGCACGTATCAAAAGCAGCATGCATTATAGAAGTAGGAGCAACAGGTAATACATTAGAAGAAAGTATGGGAGCAATGAAATATTTAGCTAAAATCTTAGAATCGATATAAAATTTTTATGATGTAAAAAATAAAGAATTTATTTTATATAAAGCGGAGAGGCAGATAACTCTGAAAGAGATATCTGCCTCAATTACTGTGGTCAACCTTTAAAATAACAATATACTGAAATAAGAATTATACATAAAATAAAAGAAATTATGGAACAAATTATAGAATTGATATTGAATGTATAGGATAGCAACACAGGGGCATTTGATATATCAAAAGTTGTTATAATTTTATATGACAAAGGAAAGTTGCCATATGAATTAGTAATGTCTACGAGATTTGTACTGCTTTTGTCTGAAAAAGATATATCATATCCATCTGGAAGCTTATAATCTTCTGAATTTGATACATTAAGAGCTATATCTTTCATTTGTTCAGATGTTATTTTAGGACCACAACCAGTTGTAAGCAACATGATACTTAGCATTGCTGCTATCAGTAATATAATTTTCTTTCGCATAAAATTCCCTCCATTTGTAAAGAATGTATAGTTTTACAGTTTCATGTATATTATACATAGTTAAGTTAAATAAGTAATTATTTACATAAAATTAAAAAAATAGAAAAATCCAACCAAGAGGGACAGACAAAACTGGTTGAAAATAAGACGTATTTCAGCCGTTTTTTAGTTAAAATAAAAATAGATAAATTCATAAGACCAGCTATTCTCTAACTAAAACTCAGATTTAACAATTTTGTCAAATAGTAAAAAACTCAACCAAAAAGGAACGTCCCCTTTGGTTGAAATTCAACCAAAACAATGACTGTCCCCTATGGTTGAAAAAATTTGAAATTTTTGTTACAATAAAACAAAAACGAGTTAAGGAGAAATTATGGACAAACCAGAATTATTGGCACCAGCAGGATCTTACGAAAAAGCAAAAATAGCGTTCAAATATGGAGCAGATGCAGTATATTGCGGAACAGGTGCACTATCTTTGAGGAGTAGAGCACAAGTAAACAATGATGATTTAGTAAATACTATAAAATATGCACATAATATAGGTAAGAAAGTATATGCAGCAATTAATATATATGCAGAAGATTCTATGTATGAAGAAATAAAAAATCAAGTAAGTATACTAAATAAATTAGCAGTTGACGGTATTATAGCATCAGATGGTGGAGTAATAGAAGTTATAAAAACTATAGCACCAGATATACCAATACATATAAGTACACAAGCAAATACCTTAAGCAGTAATAGTGCAAACTTTTGGTACAAAAATGGTGCTAAAAGAGTAATACTTTCAAGAGAAATGAATAAAAATGATATTAAATATTTAATAGATAACATACCACAAGGGTTAGAAACAGAAATATTTGTCCATGGAGCATTATGTTGGGCATATTCTGGTAGATGTTATTTAAGCGATTTCTTATCTTCTAGAAATGCTAATGCAGGAGATTGCTCACAAAGTTGTAGATGGGCATACAATATGTATTTGGAGGAAAAACAAAATCCAGGCAACTTAATGTCAGTAGAAACAGATAATAATGGTACATATATATTATCTTCAAAAGATCTATGTTTAATAAAACAAATTCCAGAAATAATAGAAATGGGTATAGATAGTTTAAAAATAGAAGGTAGACTTAAAACAGAGTACTATCTTGCAAGTGTAGTAAACTGTTATAGGACAGCAATAGATGAGTGTATAAGAGATCTTAAAAATTATGATTACAAAAAATATTTAAAAGAACTAGATAAAACAAAAACTAGAGGATTAACTACATTTTATTTTGAAGATAAAAATAACAAAGATTTTCAAGAATATGAAGGAAAGCAGTATAACCCTAATTATCAATATGGAGCACAAGTAATAAGTTATAATGAAGATAAATCAATATTAGCTGTAAAAAATAGGCTAGAAGTAGGAGATAAATTAGAAATAATAATTCCAAATAAAATAGATGTAGAAGAATTTACTATAAATAAGTTATGGGATGAGGAAACAGGAAAAGAGATAGATCATGTGAATCCTGGAAAAGAAGGACAAAAGGTATTAATTCATTTACCAATCAAATGTGAGGAAGATTGGATAATAAGAAAAAAGATATAAAAAATTATAAGGTCATGCACTTTAACAAATTTAATACATATAATAAATGTAGAAAGAAAATGTTGGAGGTGCATAGATGTTATCAATTACCATATCTGGATTTATAACTTTTTTAAGTTCAGCAATATTTATATTAGGATACATATCGAATAACAGTCTTTTTCCAGAAAGTTTAAGTCCAGAAGAAGAAAAAATATATGTAGAAAAAATGAATAATGGAGATACAGATGCTAAAAACATATTAATAGAACACAATTTAAGATTAGTAGCACATGTGTGTAAAAAATATTCAAATACAAATATAGATCAAGATGACTTAATATCAATAGGATCAATAGGACTAATAAAAGGAATAAACAGTTATGATTCTAAAAAATCTATAAAACTATCTACATATATATCAAAATGTATAGATAATGAAATTCTTATGTACTTAAGGTCAAATAAAAAATTAAGCTCAGAAGTATATTTAGATGACCCAATAGGAAAAGACAAAGATGATAATACAGTAACTCTTCAAGAAGTGTTAGAAAATGATGATAGACCAATAGAAGAAGTAGTAGATTTAAAAATGAAAATAGGAAGCTTATATGAAAAAGTAAAAAAAGTTTTAAAAAATAGAGAGAGAACAATAATAGAATTAAGATTTGGACTGAACGGAAATGAACCCAAAACTCAAAAAGAAATTGCAAAAGATATGGGAATATCAAGAAGTTATGTATCAAGAATAGAAACAAGAGCAATTGGAAAATTGGCAAGAGAAATAAAAGAATAAACAAGAAGCTTAAAAAGCTTCTTGTTTATATTATAGGAAAGTTTGAAGAACTTTCCTAAATATAAATCAATGTGCACAAATTTTATATAATAAAATTTAGCACGCAAACATTTCTTAGCTGTGTGAAACGAAGTGAGCTACAGATAAGTTATACAGAGGAATTATGCGTGCCTAAAAATAATTTTAACCGTCTCACATAAAAATATGTCCGCTTTGTTCTTTGTTTGTATAAAAAATGAAAAAAAGTAAAAGAATAATAAAGAGAGGCGAATAAGCTGAAAAATAATTACAAAATTTAATTCTTTTCCAGCTTTAACTTAAACCTATAGAAAGGAATTATAATAAATATGAATTCGTTTTGGATAGAAAGTATAAAAAAAATACAAGATAGTGGAACTCTAGAAAAAGATGCAAATGCAGATGTATGTATTATAGGAGCTGGAATATGTGGAATAACAACAGCTTATTATTTAATTAAAAGAGGATATAAAGTTATAGTGATTGATAAGGATGAAATAGCAAATAAAGTAACAGGTCATACAACAGCAAAAATAACCTCACAACATGGATTAATCTATCATTATTTAGAGAAAGAATATGGAGTGAAATTTGCTAAAAAATATTTTGAAGCTAATGAAGATGCAATAAAAAATATAAGAAATATAATACAAGAAAATAGTATAGACTGTGATTTTCAGGAAGTAGACAGTTATATATATACTTGTGATGAAAAAGAAGTAGAAAAAATAAATCAGGAAGCGGATTCATTAAAAAGTATTAATATAAATAGCACAAAAACAAATGAATCAGATTTACCATTTAATATATTAGAAGCTGTAAAATTTAAAAATCAAGCACAATTTAATCCATTAAAATATATTAAAGTATTAGTGAATTATATATTAAAAAATGGAGGAAAAATATATACAAAAACATTATGCACTGATGTTAAAAGAAAAAATGATGAATATACAACATATGCAAATGGATATAAAATACATTCAAAATATGTTGTACTAGCAAGTCAATATCCATTTTTAAAAGTACCAGGTTTATATTTTACAAAAATGTATCAATCATTATCATATGTCATAGCTTTAGAAACTAATAGTAAATTACCAAATGGTATGTATTTAAATGTAGAAAGCCCAACATATTCTTTTAGAACAGCAAATAATAATGGAAAAGAAATTTTATTATTAGGTGGTGCAGATCATAAAACAGGAGATAAAGTAGATTATGAGAAAACATATGGAATATTAGAAAAGAAAGCAAAAGAAATATATCCAGATTGTAAAATATTATATAAATGGTCAACTAGAGATGCAATAACATTAGACAAAATACCATATATAGGAGAATACTCTAATTTACTTCCCAATATGTATATAGGAACAGGATTTAATAAATGGGGAATGACATCATCAAATGTAGCAGCAAATATTATAGCAGATAAAATAGAAGGGAAATTTAATGCTTATGAAGAAGTCTTTAAATCTACAAGATTAAAACCAATTACAAATAAGGGTGAAATGAAAAATATGATAGTAGATAGTACAAAATCTTTAATAATAAATAAACTAAAAGAAGATTCTTTACAAATAAAAGATATAACTAATAATTCTGGTGGAATAGTAGAATTTAATGGAGAAAAAGTAGGAATATATAAAAATGAGGAAGGCAAAATTTATTGTGTAAAACCAATATGTACACATTTGGGGTGTTTGTTAGAATGGAATGATGCAGATAAAACATGGGATTGTCCATGCCATGGTTCAAGATTTAATAGATATGGAAAAAACATATATGGACCAGCAATAAAAGATTTGGATATTTTGGTATAAAAAGAGTCCTGCAAACGAGTAGTATATATATTACTTCTTTGCGGACTTTAATATTTATAACCTCTGAATATAAAATAAAGTTTTTAACTAATTTGAAAAACTATTTTCTCTTCTTCAGAAGGAAGCATGTAATCAACAATTGCATAAACTAAAGCACCTAATAATGAAGCAACAAAAGATACAGAATAACCAATAATAACATATTGTATAATATATAAAGTAATAGCACAAAGAATAAATCCTATAAATCCTTTAATAATTGGATGGGCAAATAGTTTTACAAGATTACTAATTAAAAAATCTAATATAGTAAGAATTAAAATTGCAGATATAATAATCCATATATTAGAATTGGTAAAACCAGGTGTAAAAAAGGCTGTAATGCTTAATACAATAATTGCAGTTATTAACCTTCCAATAAATTGTATCAACTTATTTTTTTTCATAATCTCCTCCTAATAAAAATATTTATTCTAATTATTTCCTTAAAAAAAATAAATATTCATAAAAAAATTGGAAATAATATATTTAAAAAAGTTTAAGTAATATAAAAGATGGGGGTTTTTATGCTAGTTAATTTTATAAGGGCAATAATAATATATGTAATAGTGCTTATTGTAATGAGACTAATGGGGAAAAGGGAAATAGGACAACTTCAGCCATTTGAATTAGTTATATCAATAATGATAGCAGACTTAGCATCTATACCAATGGCAGATATAGGTGTTCCAATATTTAATGGAATAGTACCAATATTAGGATTGCTTTGTATGCATTTAGTAATTACAGTATTAAATATAAAATCAGTAAACATAAGAAAAATAACATGTGGAAAGCCTACAATACTTATGCATAGAGGAAAAATAGATGAAGAAGCACTAAAAAGAGAAAGATTTACAGTAAGTGAGCTTCAAGAGAGATTAAGAGTAAAAGATGTGTTCAATTTAGGTGATGTAGAATATGCAATATTAGAAACAAATGGAGAAATTTCTATAATATTAAAACCTAATAAAAGAACTACAACACCAGAAGACTTTAATATAGAACCAGAATATGAAGGAATACCTTATGATTTAGTAGTCGATGGAAAAATCATGTATGAAAATCTAAATAAAATAGGTAGAGATAAAAATTGGCTAATTAAAGAAATTAAAAAATTCAAAACAGTACCAGAAGATGTATTTATTGCTACTATAGATGGAAAAGGTAATTTTTATTGTCAACAAAAAGAGAAAGGAAAAGAAAAATGAAAAAAGAATCTATAGTTACAATCATTATTGTAATATTTATAATAATAGGGGAATGTATAAGCAATTCTCATACTAAAGAAAAATTAGGAAAAGTAGAAGATGAACTTTCAAATTTAAAAGAAGAAATATTAAACAGTGATGAAGAAATAAATTATTATATAGAAAAAGTAAGTAATATTTATGAAAATTGGGAAGAAGAAAATGAATTATTATCATATTATTTAGAACATGACGAATTAGAAAAAATAAATACACAAATTATACTTGTAAAAGGCTATTTAGAATCAGACTCTCCTCAAGATTCTATACCAGATATAGAAGAAGGAATATATATAATAAATCACATAAAAGAAAAACAAGCATTTAATTTAAAAAATATATTTTAATTATAGTAAATAAAATTTAAGCGTAAATTATTATTGACAAATAAAAACAAATGTTCTATAATAATACTGGTGATATATTATGGAACGTATAATTATGCATATAGATGTTAATAATGCTTTTTTATCATGGACTGCCGTAGATATGCTTAAAAATGGATATAATTTAGACATACGTACAATACCAGCAATTATAGGTGGAGATGAAAGTAAAAGGCATGGTATAGTACTTGCTAAAAGCGAATTAGCAAAACAGTTTGGAATAAAAACAGGAGAGCCAATATATTTTGCAAGACAAAAATGTCCACAAATAAAAATATATGAATCTGATCATAAAATGTATAAAGAATACTCAAATAGACTATATAAATTATTTGAAGAATATACTGACAAAATAGAAAGGTTTTCTATTGATGAATGCTTTTTAGACATGAGCAATTTCATTGGTAAAAATGAAAAAATAATTAATATTGCAAAAGAAATATCTACAAGAATAAAACAAGAACTTAAATTTACAGTAAATATAGGAATAGCAAATAATAAATTATTAGCTAAAATGGCATCAGATTTTGAAAAACCAGATAAAATACATACTCTATGGAAAGACGAAATACCTTCTAAAATGTGGACTCTTAAAGTAAGTGAATTACTTATGGTAGGAAAAAAGAGTATACCTAAATTAGAAAAGATGGGAATAAAAACAATTGGAGATTTAGCTAAATATGATGAGCAATTGTTATATAAATCCTTCGGAAAATTCGGAAAAATGATTTGGGAATATGCAAACGGTATAGATAATACACCTGTTAATTTTCAAAAAGAAAGACCAAAAGGCATAGGTAACTCAACGACATTACCAGTAGATTGTAACAATAGACAAAAAATTGATAAAATTTTATTAGAATTAACAGAACAAGTAACATATAGATTAAGAAAAGAAAAAATGCTTGCAAATGTTGTAAATGTTCAAATGAAAGATAAAGATTTTAAAGTATTCTCACACCAAAGGAAATTAGATGAGCCAACTTCAAGTACAAAAATAATATATAAAGAAGTAAAAAGGTTAACAGACGAATTATATTTAGGACAATCAATTAGGTTATTAGGAGTAAGAGTAGACAATTTAATAGAAGAAGTAAGACAAATGTCATTATTTGATAATAAACAAAATGAAAAACAAGAAAAAATTGATAATGCAGTAGACAAGATAAAAGATAAGTATGGATATAATTCAATAAAAAGAGCAAATGAAATATAAAGATGAAGTCGACAATTTTTGATAATATAAAAATAAATAGGACTATTTCTATAGCCCCATTTATTTTTTACTTATTATATATTAAAATCTATTTCTTTTTATATAAACATAACTTATAGTTCCTAAAGCAACAAGTACAGAAGCTATACCAGCAACATATATTATAGTATAATTACCAGTTTGAGGTATATCTTTTGTAGGTAATAAATCTAAAGCAACTATAGGACATTTATCATTTTCAGCTGAACCAGGTTTCCCTTCTTCTTCGTAAGTAATTTTAACATTTTGGTTAGTAGGTAATTTTATACCAACTATTTCACTGCTAAATTCATTTTTTAAAGATAATCTATAAGAGAATGTAGCTGTTTGTCCAGCTTCTAATTTAGATATTTTCCAAGTAATAGAATTATCCTTTTTATCTACAGTAGCAGTTATTTCTCCAAGACTAGCTTTAGTAAGTTCAGCATATTCAAAGTTATCTATAATATTTTTTGGAAAATAATCTTTAATAACTATATTATCTAATTCATAACTTACTTGAATTAGGTCTGCATAAATTTCATTACTAACAGTATTTTCTACTTCATTATCAGTTACATAGTATACTTTTCCAGAAGTAGGAGCTGTAGTTGTTCCAAATATTTTCTCAGCAACTTGTTTATAAGTAGGCTTTGGAGTTTCTTGAGATATATTTATTGGATCATCAGTCATATTAATTAACATAGATATGACATTAACACCTTTGTTTTTAAGTTCTACTAATTTATTTTTAGTAGGTACAGCAGTTTTATCTGAATAAGTATCCATTGTAACTCCTCTTGAAGTATTAGGTATAGCATCAGTTAAAACAAGAATATATTTTTCTACTTCAGGATCTTTCTCAGTATTTAGTAAAGAATTTGCTGCATCTAAACCAACTTCAACATTAGTTCTTCCACCCATTTTACTGGCAGCTACTTGCTCTAACGCAGATGAAATTACAGTTTTATCATTAGATAATTTTTCTGTAACGATATTAGCATCTTTATCAGTACCTTCAATAGTAAAGCCCTCGTCGTTTGTTTCTGTACTTGTTGCAAATTCTACAACACCTATTTGAATATTAGAATTTGCTGCAAATAATTTGTCTATCAATTGTGTAGCTGAATCAAGAACAGCTTGTTTTCTTGTAGTTGTTTTACCATTAATTTGTACTTGATTTGTAGACATACTTCTTGAAGAATCTATTAATAATACTACATCAGCTTTTTTATCTTCAAGCTTTTCAGCTTTATTTTTAGCAGTTAAACTAATATCTACTGTTTTATTTTCAGTATCACATTTAATTAGCTTCTTTTGAAATTCACCATATTGACCAAATGTAATATTACAAACATTATCCTCAACTAATGACATACTTGCATTACCTTTATTAACCATAGTTGCTGCTAAACAAACTGAGTTAATTATTAATGCAATTGCCATAACAATACTTAAAATTTTAATTGCTTTTTTCATAATATACTTCCTTTCATTAATATTTTATACAAAAAATTTAAATTAATACTTGTCTAATTATATTATATAATTATTAAAAAAACAACAAAAAACGGCAAAATAAATAAAAAATTAACATAATTGTAATATTTGAAAAAATTAAAATTATAATAAATTATAATGATTATTCATATTTTTTATAAAGGTGATTAAAATAAAGGTATTTGTATTTAAAAAGAAAAAAGTATGTATTATATTAATCAGTATTATAATAATTATAATTTTTGCAATTTATTTTAAATTGAAAAATTTTCAAATGTATACATATATAGATTGGAATTGTCTTAATAATGATTCTATGAAAAAATATACAAAATATCAATTAATAGAAAATTTAAAAAGAACATCAAAAAATAAAAATACTTTGGTGATTTTAATGCATGATACAAAGGATGTTAGTAATAGTTCACTAGCATTGGAAGATTCGATTGAGTATTTAAAATCACAAGGATATAAGTTTGAAAATTTTTATGAATTGATGTAGTAAATAAATTTTATGTTGACTATTGTAAAAAAATTCATATAATGGTATAATTAAAAAGTTAATAATGTAAAAAGAGGTGATAAAATGAGTGATGATTCGTGTAATCTGTCGAAAATGTATATGAAAAACGTAAATTATAGAAAAATCACTCATTTTTTATATATTCCTAAAAATAGTGATTAATATAATTTTAACATATATATTTTCTTCTAAAATTAGTAATAATAAAAGGGGGAAAATATGGATAGTAATGAAAATAAAGAAATTGACTTAGAATTAGAAGAAAATTTGGACGAGCTTTCAACAGTTGATTTAGCATTAAAACTTTCAGATTATAATTACGAAGAAATAAAAGAGTTGTGTGAAAGGCTAGAAGATGAAAAATTAGCAATGATATTAGAGGAGTCAGAATTGAAAACACAACTCAAAATAGTAAAAATTTTAAATAATAATAGAATTTTAAAATTATTCAGTTACATGTCAAAAGATGATATAGTAGATATTTTAGGGGAAATTAATGCAGGAAAAGCAAAAGAATTAATTAACCTTATGAAAGAAGGCGACAAAAAGACCATTGAGCAATTAATGGGATATAAAGAAGACTGTGCTGGTGGAATAATGACTACTGAATATATTAAATTAGACAGTAAGTTATTAATAAAAGATGCTATTGCAAAAATAAAGCAAATTGCTCCTAAAACAGAACTAATAGACACAATATTCGTAGTGAAAAGTAAGAAATTAATAGGTACAGCTAAACTAAGAGATATATTAGTAGCACCAGAGAATCATAAGCTAGAAGAAATAACAAACGAACATTTTATATATGTTGAGCCTGAAACAGATCAGGAGGAAGTATCACTTATAGCATCAAAATATGACCTAACAGCAATACCAGTAGTAAATAAAAATATGGGAATGTTAGGAATTATAACAATAGATGATATCTTAGATGTAATAGTTGAAGAACATACAGAAGATGCTTTGCAAATAGCTGGTGTTTCAAAAGAGGAAACACTAGATAGCACATTAGTAGAATCTATAAAATTAAGATTACCATGGCTATTTATAAACTTAATTACTGCTTTTCTAGCATCTATGACAGTAAAAAACTTTGAAAGTACAATATCTCAAGTAGTTGCATTATCTTCTATAATGTCTATAATAACAGGTATGGGAGGAAATGCAGGAACTCAAACTGTTTCTATAATAATTAGAAATATAGCCATAGGAAAAGTAGAGCTAAAAGATTCAATACATTTACTAAAAAAGCAAATATTCTTAGATTTTGTAAATGGTGCAAGTATTGGATTAATAACAGGGACGATTATATCAATAATATATGGAAATATATATTTAGGTGTAATAGTAATATTAGCAATGATTGCAAACTTAATTATTTCGGGTATATGCGGAACATTAATACCATTAGTACTTAAAAAAATCAAATTGGATCCAGCATTATCATCTACAATATTTCTAACAGCAGTTACAGATGTATTAGGCTTTTTTATATTTTTAAGTTTAGCAAATGTATTTTTACCATATTTAATATAAAATAAATGAAAGGTAATTTTATAATGTTAAATCAGTTTTCAAGAACAGAGTTGTTAATAGGAAAAGATGGAATAGAAAAGTTAAAAAACTCTAAAGTTGCAGTATTTGGAATTGGAGGAGTAGGTTCTTTTGCAGTAGAAGGATTAGTAAGAGCAGGAATAGGAAATTTTATATTAATAGATGATGATAAAGTAGACTTAACAAACTTAAATAGACAGATTATTGCAACAATTAAAACTATAGGAATGCATAAAGTAGAAGTAGCAAAACAAAGAATATTAGAGATTAATCCAAATGCAAATGTAGAAATATATAAAGAAAGATTTATGCCAAATACTAAAGGAATTTTAGATAACACAGTTAATTATATAGTAGATTGTGTAGATACAGTAACAGCGAAAATTGAATTGGTATTAAGGGCAGATAAACTAAATATACCAATTATATCTAGTATGGGAACAGGCAACAAATTAGATCCAACAATGTTTGAAGTTGCAGATATTTATGAAACTAGCATATGTCCTTTAGCAAAAGTTATGAAAAAAGAATTAAAAAATAGAGGAATAAAAAAGCTTAAAGTAGTTTATTCAAAAGAAAAAACAATTAAGAATAATGTGTGTAATGAAATAGATAATTGTAATAACAAAGTAATAGGTAGTATATCATTTGTACCATCAGTAGCTGGAATGATTATAGCAGGAGAGGTAATAAAGAATATTATATAAAATGAACCATGGGACAAAGAATTTATCCCAAATAAAAATCATAAAAATTACAGATTCAATATTAATTGTACAAATTACTATTAATATATAAAAGTGAAATCGTTTGTCGAAAAAAGAGATAATTTGACGAACGATTTTTGTTTACTTAATAGGTCTGTGAAGGTATAATGATATAATAGCAATAATAGATTTTGAACTAGAAATAACAAAAGATGTAGATGAAATGAGTACAAAATGGGAAATAAGAAGAAACGAAAAAACATCAATAAACAAGTTAGAAATACATATAATAGAATTAAAGAAAGCTAAAAAAGAATATAATAAAAATAAAGATAATAAAAAAGCCCAATGGATGATGTTTATGAATAATCCTGAATCGAAGAAGGTAAAAACCATAATGGAAGAAAATAGAGGAATAAAAGAAGCAGTAGTAACAGTAAGAAAAATGAGCAAAGAAGAAAGAATGCAAAGACTAGAAGATTTAAGACTAAAAGCAATAATGGATGAAAAATCATCATATGATACAGGACTACATAAAGGAATAGAAATAGGAGAAAAAAACAAAAAAGAAGAGATAATTAGAAGCAAAAAAGAAACAATTATAAAAATAATAAAATCTATGCTTAAAGCAGATATAAATATTAATATTATATCTGAAGTAACAAATTTATCAATAGAAGAAATAGAAAAAATAAAAAACATATGATATAATAAATAAAAATAATGAAAAGGAAAATACAAATGAAAAACTTGAAAATGCTTGATACTGTATATATATATATATATATATCGTAAGGTCTAATGAAATAAAGTTACGTAAACATAACAAACTATGTCTTTTTAGAAGAATCTAAAAGACATAGTTTTTTGCGTGAGACGGTTCCTTTTTACAAAAAAAGGTTGTATGGCTGATCAATGGTCGCCAAATGAAAATATAATATTACCAAAAGAATAATAAATTTAATAATAGAAATAATAATAAAAACAAATCTAAAAAGAAAGTAATAATAATTGCAAAATAAAAAATGATATGATATAAATAATGAAAGCAATTAACAATAATTTCAAACAAAGGAGAATAAAAATATGGTGATAAATAAATCCGAGAGTATGGAAAACGATCGTAGGAGCGACTATCAGTCACCTAAAGGAATAACATTAATAGCACTAGTAGTCACAATAATAGTTTTGCTAATATTAGCAGGAATAGCAATAAATCTAACAGTAGGAAATAATGGGCTATTTAGTAGAACAAAAAATGCAGCAAACACATGGAGAAAAGCAGAATACAATGAATTAGATGAGATGCAAAGTTTTGCAAATACTTATGATACAACATTAAATAATTTAGAATTAGATAAAAGTGAAGAAGATAATAAAATAATAATGGATAAAATAACAGGACAAGAAAAAACAAATACAGAAACGACAGATAAAAATGGAAATAGAGTGGTAATACCAGCAGGATTTAAAGTAATTAATCCAGATCAAACAGTAAATGAAGGAATAGTAATAGAAGATGCATCAGCAAATAATGATGATACAGTTGGAAATCAATTTGTGTGGGTACCTTGCGGGGTAGATGGATCAAATAACACATTAAAATATGATAGATATGCTTATGCAAGAGATGATTGGAAATTTAGACAAACAAAATTAAATGAAAAAGATGAAGATGGAAGCTATAAAATACAAAGAGCAGATGATACATCATATTATTTTCATGAAGCAATCTCAGAGCAAGAAAGAATTAGTATACAGAAGTATGGGGGATATTATATAGGAAGATATGAAGTAGGGTGTGATACAGCAAGAACATCACATACAACAACATCAGAGATTGGAAAAATACAGTCAGGTTTAAATGCATATAATTGGGTAACAAGAGATGAAGCAAAAAATTTAGCAGAGAGAATATATACAGGAAAATCAAGACTATGTAGTAGTTATGCATGGGATACGGCATTACAATTTATAGGTGGAACATATGCAGTAGAAAGCACAGGGGATAACAATAAAACAACCTCAAGTACAACTAAATTAGAAAATACAGGATATCATGCAATGAAAAATATATATGACATGGGAGGAAATGTAGGTGAATGGACAACAGAAACATATAATAATACTGGAAGTCCTTACGTTCTTCGCGGAGGTGATTATGGTAGTACTGCTTTAGATGTTCCAGCATGTTACCGCAGTTTCAGTAATAATAATAGTTACTATGGTCATATTCGGTTTTAGAGTTACTTTATATATGTAGAATAAATAAAAAACAATGATATAAACAACATTAAAGAAATAAACAATAATTATAAAAACAAAGGAGGATGAAAAATGATAAAAAAATTAGAAGAAACAAAAAATAATCGTATGGGCGATTATAAATCACTCGCAGGAATAACACTAATAGCACTGGTTGTAACAATAATAGTTTTGCTAATATTAGCAGGAATAGCCATAAGTTTAACAGTAGGAAATAATGGATTATTTAGTAGAGCCAAAAATGCAGCAAATACATGGAGAGAAGCAGAGGCAAATGAAGCAAGTGAAATGAAAAACTTTGAAGATGTATATGACGAAACATTAAAGAATTTAGGATTAGATGGAAATAAAATAGTAATAGATAAAATAACAGGAGAAGAAAAAGAAAATACCGAAACAACAGATAAAGAAGGAAATAGAGTAGTTGTTCCAGCGGGATTTAAAGTAGTAAACCCTGATCAAACAGTAAATGAAGGAATAGTAATAGAAGATGTAAGTGCAAATAATAGTGATACAGTTGGAAATCAATTTGTATGGATACCATGTACTTTAGATGGATCAAATAATACACTAAAATATGATAGATATGCATTTACAAGAGATGATTGGAATTATAGACAAATAAAATTAAATGAAAAAGATGAAGATGGAAGCCATAAAATACAAAGAGTAGATGACACATCATATTATTTTCATGAAGCAATCTCAGAGCAAGAAAGAATTAGTATACAGAAGTATGGGGGATATTATATAGGAAGATATGAAGTAGGGTGTGATACAGCAAGAACATCACATACAACAACATCAGAGATTGGAAAAATACAGTCAGGATTGAATGCATATAATTGGGTAACAAGAGATGAAGCAAAAAATTTGGCAGAGAAAATATATACAGGAAAATCAAGACTATGTAGTAGCTATTCATGTGATACAGCATTAAAGTTTATTGATGGAGAAATTGGAACATATGCTGTAAATAGTGTAGGAGATAATTGCGGAACCAATAAACTAGAAAATACAGGTTATCATGCAGAAAAAAATATATATGATATTGGAGGCAATGTAAGAGAATGGACAACAGAGGTTTCAACATATACTAATGGTAGCCATCCTTGCGTTTTTCGTGGGGGTGATTATGGTGATATAGCTTTAGATTATCCAGCAGCTGTACGTAGCTACCGACTTGAGAGTTTTTGTAATAGTGGTGTTGGTTTCAGATGTACTTTATATATGTAATTCTAGTATTTAAATCATTATACATTAGGCGACTATAAGTCGCCTTAAATATTCATATATGTAATTGTTATAAATTTTAAAAGTCATAATAGACTTTTTTTTCTTTTTATGATATTATAGAAAAAAATTAAAAGGAGAATGATATGGGAGAGATAATAGATGGAAAAGCTTTGGCAAAAGAAATTAGAGAAGGTTTAAAAAAAGAAGTGACTACTTTAAAAGAAAAAGGAATAATACCACATTTGGCTGTAATAATGGTTGGAGATAATGATGCTTCAAAGGTATATGTTAGAAATAAAAGCAAAGCTTGTGAGGAAATAGGCATAGAATATGAAGAATACTTACTTAAAAGTGATATTTCTCAAAAAAGTCTATTAGATTTAATAAAGGATTTAAATAAAGATGATAAAATAAATGGAATATTACTTCAAAGTCCAATTCCAAAACCTCTAAATATACAAGAGGCATTTGATACAATTTTACCAGAAAAAGATGTAGATGGATTTAATCCATATAATGTGGGAAACTTGTGCATAGGACAAGCTGGTTTTATTCCTTGCACTCCATTAGGAATTATGAAAATGTTTGAAAAATATAAAATTGAAATAGAAGGAAAGAAAGTATGTATAATAGGTAGAAGTAATATAGTAGGAAAGCCAATGGCACAATGTATGTTATCTAAAAATGCAACAGTTACAATATGCCATTCTAGAACAAAGGAATTAAAAAAAGAATTAGAAGATGCAGATATAATAATTGCAGCAGCAGGTAAGAGAAATATTGTAACTGAAGATATTATAAAAGAAGGAGCTGTAATAATAGATGTTGGAATGAACAGAGATGATGATGGTAAATTATGTGGAGATGTAGATTTTGAAAAAATCAAAGATAAAGCTTCATATATTACACCAGTACCAGGAGGAGTAGGTCCAATGACAATAGCTATGCTAATGTCGAATGTAGTAGAAGCAGCTAAATTGCAAAATTAGGAGAAATTAATGGTAGCAGAAGTAATTATAAGTACATCAGTAAAAACACTTAATAAAATATTTGATTATGAAATTCCTGAAGATATGAACATTGAAATAGGAAACAGAGTTTTGGTACCATTTGGGAATATGAAGAGACCAGAAGATGGGATTGTGGTAGGAATTAAAGAAAAATCAGAATATAAAGTAAAACCAATTTTAAAATTAGAAGATTCTAAAGTAAAAGAAGAACATATAAACATGGCAAAATGGATGGCAAAAAGATATATATGTAATATATCTGATTGCCTAAAACTGATGTTACCACCAGGAACTACAGGTAAAGATATAGAAAATAGAGTAAAAGAAAGAACAATAAATTTAATAACTCTTGCAAAAGAAATAGACGAAATTAATGAAGACATAGAGTCAAACAAAATAAAATCAGAAAAACAAAAAAATGTATTAGAATTTTTAATTAGAAATGAATCAGCCACAATGCAAGATATAGAATTATTTACTGATGCTTCAAGAGCAGTAGTAAACACTCTTATAAAAAATGGATATTTAGAAATAGATAAAACGCAAATAGAAAGAAATCCATTTATTCATAAAGTAGAAAAAAAGGAATCTAATATAGAACTAACAGATGAGCAGCAAATAGCAATAAACAGCATAAATGAACCAAAAACATATCTTTTATTTGGAGTAACTGGTTCTGGAAAAACAGAAATATATATAAGACTTATAGAAAAAAAATTAAAAGAAAATAAAAGTAGCATAATGTTAGTACCAGAAATATCATTAACTCCACAAACAGTAGATAGATTTATAGCAAGATTTGGACAGGAACAAATTGCTGTGCTTCATAGTAAACTATCAATAGGTGAAAGATATGATCAATGGAATAAAATAAAAGATGGAAAAGCAAAAATAATTATAGGTGCAAGATCTGCTATATTTGCGCCAGCAGTAAATTTAGGCTTGATTATAATTGATGAAGAACATGACGAATCATATGTATCAGAAATGACTCCTAGATATAATGCAAAAGAAGTTGCAGAATATATAGCAAATCAAAAAAGCATTCCGTTAATATTAGGAAGTGCAACACCAGATATGGACACATATTACAAAGCACGAAATGAAAAAATACAGATATTAACACTTACAAAAAGAGCAAATAAATCAAATCTTCCAGTAGTAGAAATAGTAGATTTAAGAAACGAATTAGCTAATGGAAATAGATCAATGATAAGTAGAAAACTAGAAGAAGAGATAGCTAAAAATTTAGAAACTAAAAAGCAAACAATATTATTTCTAAATAGAAGAGGATTCTCTACATTCATAATGTGTAGAGATTGTGGATATACAGTAAAATGCAAAAGATGTAATATAGCAATGACATATCACAAAAATGTAAATAAATTGAAATGTCATTATTGTGGATTTGAGCAAAAAGTAGTAACTACATGTCCAGAATGTAATAGTAAAAATATAAAATATTTTGGAGCAGGTACCCAAAAGTTAGAAGATGAAATAAAAAATATTTTTCCTAAGGCGTCTACAATTAGAATGGATATAGATACTGTTTCCAAAAAGAATTCACATGAGCAGATATTAGATAAGTTCAAAAATGAAAATATAGATATTTTAATTGGTACTCAAATGGTTGTAAAAGGACATCATTTTCCAAATGTAACATTAGTTGGAGTTATTTCAGCAGATAGTAGCTTAAATTTAGGAGATTTTAGGGCAGCAGAAAGAACATTTCAAACATTAACACAAGTTGCAGGAAGAGCAGGAAGAGGAGAATGCGAGGGAAGAGTAATTATACAAACATACAATCCAGATAATTATGCTATTGAATATTCTAAAATGCAAGATTATAATTTATTTTATAATTCAGAAATTGAATTAAGAAAACAATTGAAATATCCACCATTTTGCGATATAATTTTAATAGATATGTCATCCAAAAACATTAGTGAACTAAAGAATGTAGCAAAAGAATTACACCAATATTTAAAACAAAGAGTAATACAAGAGAAGTTTGGGCTTTTATTATATAGTCCTCTTCCATCACCAATAGATAAAATTAAAGATAGGTATAGATGGCGTATGATAATTAAATGCAAATATGATAACAGAATTAATATGTTATTATTAGATGCATTTAATGAATTTGTAAATATGAAAACACATACAGCAAGAGTTAATATAATATTAAATCCAAATAATATGATATAATATAGAAAGGAAATCGAAACATGGCAATTAGACAAATAAGGAAAGATGGAGACGATATATTAAGAAAAAAATCTAAAGACGTTGAAGTTATAGACGAAAAGGTTAAAGAATTATTACAAGATATGCTAGAAACAATGCAAGTTGCAAATGGTGTGGGAATATCTGCAGTACAAGTGGGAATACTAAAAAGGCTAGTAGTAATAGATATACAAGACGGAAGCGGACCAATTAAATTAGTAAACCCAGTTATTGTGAAACAAAAAGGAAAACAAGAGGTAGAAGAAGGGTGTTTGAGCTTTCCAAATCAATTTGCAAAAGTAGTTAGACCAAAAGAAGTTACGGTTAAAGCACTAAACGAAAATGGAGAACAAATAACAATAAAAGGTAAAGAACTTTTAGCACAAGCTTTAGCACATGAAATAGATCATTTAGATGGAAAATTATTTGTAGATATAATGGAACCAGGAACTATGGAATATTTAGATCCAGAAGAAAAAAAGTAATTATTAATAAATAGACCAATAAGATTACAGAATGTAATAAAATAAAAATTTTACTACATTCTGTTATAATTATTATAACAGTTTAAAGGAGAGTTTATATGAAAATTGTATTTATGGGCACACCAGATTTTGCAAGGGACTCATTAGAAAAAATATATAATAGTGGTAATGAAATATTAGCAGTTGTAACAAATCCAGATAAACCAAAAGGTAGAGGAATGAAAATGATTTATACACCTGTAAAAGAATTTGCATTAGAAAATAATATAAAAATATATCAACCACTAAAAGTAAGAAATAATGAAGAATTTATAAATGAAATAAGAGAACTTAATCCAGATTTATTATGTGTAGTAGCATATGGAAAAATATTGCCAAAAGAATTATTAGATATACCTAAATATGGTTCTATAAATGTACATGGTTCACTACTACCAAAATATAGAGGTGCAGCACCAATACAATGGTCTGTTTTAAATGGAGATAAAGTAACAGGTGTTACTACTATGTTTATGGATGAAGGAATGGACACAGGAGATATGATCTTAAAAGACGAAGTTTCAATAGGAGAAGATGAAACTACGGGAGAACTTTGGGATAGACTAAGTAAAATAGGAGCCAATCTTTTACAAAAAACAATAGAAAAAATAGATAAAATTGTTAATAAAGAAGGAAAAACATTAGAACAAATAAAAAAAGAGATAGGAGCTCAAAAACAGGGTGAAGATTTTACACTTGCACCAATGCTTAATAAAGATATGGCAAAAATAGATTGGAATAAATCATCATATGAAATAAAAAGTTTAATAAGAGGTTTAAATCCTATTATTGGTGCCTATACTATTTTAGATGATAAAAAAATAAAAATATGGAAAGTAAAAATTAGAACAATTGATGAGATAAAAGAAAAATTTCCAGAATTAGAAGAATATGAATATAGAATAAATGGTTTAGAAAATGGAACTATATTATTTTCAGATAATAAAAAAGGTTTATATGTAAAAACAATAGATGGTGTTTTAGAAATATTAGAATTACAAGGAGAAAATGCTAAAAAAATGGACTGGAAAAGTTTTTTAAATGGAAATAATTTACAATCCGGAAAAATTTTTGAATAAATATTAAACTAATGAGTGATATTAGGAATTTTTTAATATATAATGTAATAGAATTTAAAATGAAAGGGGAATAAATATGAATGCAAAAGAACTAAGACAAGAAGCAAAACAAAATTTGCAAGGTAAATGGCAAAAAGCCATAATTATATCTATTATATATGCTGCAATTATATTTGTATTAACATTATTAGTAGATAAAGTATCATCAATATTTTCAATAGTAGAATTTCTAATAACACCAGCATTAACATATGGTATAGCATATTCTTACTATCATTTAAAAAAAGGAGATGAAGTTGGTTATGTAGATTTTCTAACAATAGGGTTCAAAAATTTTGGACTTAGTTGGAAAATAGCATGGGAAATCATCAAAAAAGTATGGTGGTGCATATTATTAGCTATAATACCATTAGTAATAATGATAGCATTAATAGGAGGAGCAATATTCGCTTTAATGGGATCAGCAGGTGTAAGCTCAAAAACATATTATTCAGGATATTATCAAACACCATATTCTTATACATATGATTATAGTTATGATGATTTAGATTCACTTTATAGTCGTGATGCAGAAACACAAGCATTAGCAAATGTGTTAGCAGGTGCATCAGTTGGAGCAATAGTAGGAGCAGTAATTTGCTCTATAGTTTATATAGCTTTAGCAATATTCTTAGCAATAAAACTTTTACTATATGTATTAGCATACTATATAGCTGTAATAAAAGAAGGAATAGATCCAAAAGATGCTGTAATAGAAAGTGCAACATTAATGAAAGGAAATAGAGGAAGATATTTTTGCTTAATGCTATCTTTCTTTGGATGGTATTTCTTAGTAGGATTTGTAAGTGGTCTAGTAGGTGGATTTGGAGCAGGAATAATTTCAACACTTGTTGCAAACATTGGTACAGCAATAATAGCACCATATACAGCATTTGCAACAATAGCATTTTATGAAAACTTAGTAAAAGAAAAAGGAATTGATAATAGCAATCCACAAGTAGTAAATGCACAAGATGTTCCAAATATTGATCAAAATAATAATCAATAAGAAATATTAAGCAAGAGGGCCCATTTTAGACCCTCTTAATTTTTATTTACTATTAAAGATATGCATTTAATTTGTCTATATTTTCTCTTTGAAATTTATTAAAATCTTTTATAAGTTCAGTAGTACTTTTTTGAACATCTAATTTACAATTTAGTATTTTTTGACATGCAATAACCCCCATTAAAGTTCCTTGTATCATAATCTCAGCGATATGTGAATTACTCTTATCTTTTAAAGTGTTAAATTGAACACCAGCAAAACTCATCATTTTATTTCTTAAAGGTGTAGAATCTGGAATTTCACCATATTTTTCAAAATGTTGATTAATTTGACTTTGCACATTACCATATTGTGAATACATGGCAACTAATTCTTTTCTTAATTCTCTATCTGTAACTTTAGGTGATAAATAAGAAATAGAGTCCATACCCATTTTAGCTACTTTACTAACTTCATTTAAAACAGCTAAATCAAGCTGAAAAGAATCAGAATATATGTCATTAGATTCTTCAGTTTGCTCAATACTTTCAATCTCAACTGGTTTTATTTCTGAGTTAATTTTTTCTTTTTTCTCCTTTGGATTAGGTTTAGTACTTACTTGACTATCTTTATTATTTTTGGAATTTTTATCTTTATCCATAATTACCTCCAATTTAAAATTTATTTATATTTTGCCCAAAACTAAAAAAAATATTTAATAACTAAAAATAATTTTTTAAAAATATATTACAAACAGATTAAAATAATAAAAAAAGGTTGATCTATATAAAAAAATATTATATAATATCCTAGTATAATAAGAATAAAAATACCAAACTTAGGTAATATTCTTATAAAAGAAAGGAATGATATAATGAAAGATTTTTATGATAGCTTAGTACCTTATGTAATAGAGCAATCATCAAGAGGAGAAAGATCATATGATATATTCTCAAGACTATTAAAAGATAGAATTATATTTTTAAGTGAAGATGTTAACCAAACATCAGCAAGTTTAGTTATAGCACAATTATTATTTTTAGAATCAGAAGATCCAGATAAAGAAATATCTTTATATATTAATTCACCAGGTGGATCAGTAACAGATGGATTAGGAATAGTAGATACAATAAATTATATAAAATGTCCAGTAACAACTATATGTATAGGAATGGCAGCAAGTATGGGAGCAGTACTTTTGGCAAGTGGAGAAAAAGGTAAAAGATTTGCAACACCAAATGCAGAAGTACTAATACATCAACCATTAATAGGGGGACAAAATGGAGGTATTTCTGGTCAAGCAACAGAAATAAAAATACATGCAGATCAAATGATTAAAACAAGAGAAAAATTGAATAAAATATTAAGTGAGAGAACAGGGCAACCATTAGAAGTTATTGAAAGAGATACAGAAAGAGATCACTATATGACAGCTGAAGAAGCACTTAAATATGGACTAATAGATGGAATTATGGACAAAAGAAAATAATTAAATAGAAAGGATAGGAAAGTTAAAATGGCAAAAAAAACTCAAGGCATAAGATGCTCGTTTTGTGGAAAATCACAAGAATCTGTTCGTAGAATTGTAGCAGGTCCAGGGGTATATATATGTAATGAATGTATAAAAGTATGCGATAGCATTATCGAAACAGATGGATATAATGAAGATGAAACATACACATTAAATGAAGACAATAAACTACCTACTCCAGAAGAAATAAGAAAAGTATTAGACGAATATGTAATAGGACAAGAAGAAGCTAAAAAGACATTATCTGTAGCAGTATATAATCATTATAAACGTATAAATAATGAGGAAATAGAAAAAGATGATGTAGAAATACAAAAAAGTAATGTGCTATTATTAGGACCAACAGGCTGTGGAAAAACATTTTTAGCACAAACTTTAGCAAGGATATTAAAAGTTCCTTTTGCGA
Source organism: uncultured Clostridium sp. (assembly GCA_947061115.1). Taxonomy (GTDB): domain Bacteria; phylum Bacillota; class Clostridia; order TANB77; family CAG-508; genus CAG-793. Next base: position 7,378 of record CAMSMU010000009.1, on the reverse strand, counting down.
TAGCAGATGCAACAACATTAACAGAAGCAGGATATGTTGGGGAAGATGTTGAAAACATATTATTAAAACTTATTCAAGCAGCAGATTATGATATAGCAAAAGCAGAAAAAGGAATTATATATATTGATGAAATAGATAAAATTTCTAGAAAATCAGAAAACCCATCAATTACAAGAGATGTCAGTGGTGAGGGAGTTCAACAAGCATTATTAAAAATTATTGAAGGAACTGTATCATCTGTACCACCTCAGGGAGGAAGAAAACATCCTCATCAAGAATTTTTACAAATAAATACTTCAAATATATTGTTTATATGTGGAGGAGCTTTTGAAGGACTAGACAAAATTATAGGAGAAAGAACAGGTAAAAAGATAATTGGATTTGGAAGTAATATACAAAGTAATAAAGAAATAAACAAATATGAAATATATGAACAAATGTTACCACAAGACCTATTAAAATTCGGTCTTATTCCAGAATTTGTAGGAAGACTTCCAATAATAGCAACTTTGAAAGAATTAGATAGAAATGCACTAATAGATATTATGACAAAACCAAAAAATGCATTAGTAAAACAATACAAAAAATTAGTAAATATTGATGGGGTAGAATTAGTATTTACTGAAGGTGCATTAGAAGCTATTGTTGATAAAGCAATAGAAAGAAAAACAGGAGCAAGAGGACTTCGTTCAATTATGGAAGAAACTATGAGAGATATAATGTATGAAATTCCATCTGATCCAAAGATAGTAAAATGCACTATAATAGAAGAAACAGTAAAACAAAATGTAAAACCAGAAATAGTAATAGATGAAAATAAAAAAAGCAAAGCAAAAAAAGTACAAAGACATAAGACAGAGCAAAAAGAAACAGCATAAAATTGTTTATCTTAAAATTTATTTTATAAAAAAATGCAAAGGTAGTTGTTTTAAGCAATTACCTTTGTATTTGTATTGTAAATAAAAAATAGGGTTAAATTATATAGATTTTGTAAGCTTGAATTATATACAGAATTATGTTAATATAGATATATAATTTTTAGGAAGGAGGGCTTACACATGCTACATCGGATAGAGTTAGTAGGAGAGATTGCTTTTATCTCACTTTTTGCATTTGGCATTATTTTTTCTGTCATAGATGAAAAGAAAGGAAGAATGATCTCCACAAAACTGCAAACAAAGAAATGGGCAACTATTGTGGTTACTGCATGGGCAATGATAGCCATCATAGGAGTATGTGTTGCTATATTTAGCGGACACATTCTCTAAAAATTATGCACCCTCTCATTTGTAGAGAGGGTGTTTCCTATAATAAGAATAAGGACTCCCTATAATATAAAAGTAAATTAGTTTTAGATAGAAATTTTAGTCGAATTTTGCAGATATTTGACGAACGATTTTTGTTGACTTATGTAGGTTTTGCTAATATAATAATATATATAGTAAATATTAGAATAAAAATTGTAGTAGCGGATATCAATCGCCATATAAAACAAATTAACAAATAAAAGTTTAAACAATCATCAATTTTATTTATAACAAATCAATAATAGAAATATAGGGTCGATTATTAATCACTTGATAATATTATTTCAAAAAATTTAAATTCTTAAAATATCTCATTGACGAAATATAATGGATATTACATAATAAAGGAGGCAAAATATGTTAGCAGAAACACTAAAAAGAGAAATGAGAAAAGAAAGAAGAGAAGCATTAAAAGAGGGAGAGATGAGAGGAGAAAAAAGGTTAATAATTAAAGAAATGTTAAAAAGTAATATAGACATTGAATTAATAAAAAAATTGTACAAGACTAACAGATGAGGAATTAGAGAAGATAAAAAATGAAGATTAATTTATAATAAATAATTATTAAAAAATATTGATAATTTGTATAATATGTGATAGAATTACAAAGTAACCTGAGAAAAAGCAAAGTAAGTAAATAGTAAACATATTAAAGAGAGGTGCGTGGCTGAAATGTACTATATGGTATTTACTGAAATTTCACTTTTGAGGTTCTTTTCCGAAGTAGTAGTAAGAAAAGCGGTTGTTACGTTATAACTATAGAGGTTAATTTAGTAAATTAATAAATTTAGGTGGTACAACGGCTATTCGTCCTATGGGCAGTAGCTTTTTTTGTATTAATTTTTAGTTTACTAAATATTAATAAGGAGGAATTATGGAAGATAAAGTAAAACAAATTGAAAAAATAGCATTAAGCGAGTTAGAAGAAGTTAAGGATCTTAAAACTTTAGAAGAATTAAGAGTAAAATATTTAGGAAAAAAAGGAGAACTAACTTCAATACTAAAAATGATGGGCACATTATCAAAAGAGGAAAGACCAATAATGGGATCATTAGTTAATAAAGTAAGAGACGAGATAGAAAATATTATATCTTCTAAAGAAGAAATCTTAAAAAAAGAAGAAATTGCAAAGAAATTAGAAGGAGAAACAATTGATGTTACATTGCCATCTAACAAAGTAACAAGAGGAAGCAAACATCCACTAAATAGAATAATAGAAGAAGTAGAAGATTTATTTGTATCAATGGGATATGATGTAGTATCTGGACCAGAACTTGAAACTGATGAATACTGCTTCGAAAGATTAAATCTTCCTAAAGGACATCCAGCAAGAGATATGCAAGATAGCTTTTATATAACAACAGAATATTTACTTAGAACACAAACATCAGCCGTTCAAGCAAGAGCTATGATGGAAAATAAAGAAAAGGGGCCACTTAGAATAATAGTTCCAGGAAAAACATATAGAAGAGAAGATGACGCAACACATTCTCATCAATTTAATCAAGTAGAAGGTTTAGTAATAGATAAAGGAATAGCATTTTCAGATTTAAAAGGAACATTAGAAATATTTATGAAACATATTTTGGGAGAAGATACAAAATTAAGGTTTAGGCCTAGTTATTTTCCATTTACAGAACCATCATATGAGGTAGACGTAAGTTGCTTTAAATGCGCAGGAAAAGGTTGCAACCTTTGTAAGAAAACAGGATGGATAGAGCTTTTAGGATCTGGCATGGTACATCCTAATGTATTAAAAGTAAATGGATATGATCCAGAAAAATATACTGGATTTGCATTTGGAACAGGACTAGATAGACTAGCAATGTTTAAATATGGAATCACAGATATGAGATTATTATATTCAAATGATGTAAGATTTTTAAATCAATTTGATAGAAAAGATATTTAAAGAAAGGAGAAAAAGAAAATGAAATTAAGTATAAATTTTCTTAAAGATTACTTAGATATAGATATAAATAATCCAGAAGAGATATATAAATTAGCAGAAGATATGACTAATGTTGGGAATGAGTATGATGAGCAAGGCAAGCTTATAAATGCTACAAATTTAGTAATAGGAGAAGTATTAGAATGTGATATGCATCCTGATTCAGATCATTTACATGTATGCAAAGTAAATGTTGGAAAAGAAACTTTACAAATAGTGTGTGGAGCGCCAAATGTAAGAAAAGGATTAAAAGTAATAGTGGCACTAAATGGTGCGAAACTTCCTGGTGGAGAAATAAAAAAAGGTGTAATTAGAGGTCAAGAGTCAAATGGAATGATATGTTCTATTGCAGAATTAGGATTAGAAAGCAAATTTTTAAAAGAAGAAGATAAATCAGGAATACATGAATTACCACAAGACGCAAAAGTAGGGGAAGACCCAATAGAATATATGGGATTGGATGATGGAGTAATAGACTTTGAACTAACTGCAAATAGAGGTGATTTATTAAGTATATTAGGAATGGCATATGAAATAGGTGCTATATATAACAAAAAAGTAAAACCAATAGATTTATCATATAAAGAAACAGGAAAATTAGACTTTAAATTAGATATAAATACTGAAAATTGCAAACTATTTTTAGCTAAAAAAGTAGAAAATGTAAAAATTAAAGAGAGCACTAAAGAAATAAAAGAAAAATTAATGGCATCAGGAATTAGGCCAATAAATAATGTTGTAGATATTAGTAACTATGTTATGTTAGAAACAGGCCAACCACTACACTTTTATGATGCAGATAAATTAAACAAAATTATAGAAGTTAGGATGGCAAATGAGAGAGAAAAACTAACAACATTAGATAAACAAGAAAGAATTTTAACATCAGAAGATATAGTTATATCAGACGGAAAAAGAGCAATAGGTTTAGCAGGAGTAATGGGGGGATATGACACAGAAATTACTGAAAATACAAAGAACATTATAATAGAATCAGCAATATTTGAAAGTGTTAAAGTAAGAAGAACATCAAATAAGATTTTAAGAAGTGAAGCAAGCAATAGATTTGAAAAAGGATTAGATCCTAATAGAACATATATGGCTATTAATAGAGCTTGTCATATGCTAGAAAAATATGCAGAAGCAACAGTAATTGCAGGTATGGAAGTTTATGACAAAACAAATAAAGAAAACAAAGAAATAGATATAACTGCCAAAAATATAAATGATGTATTAGGATCAAATATATCAGAAAAAGAAATATTAGATATATTTGAAAAATTAGGATTTGAAGCAAATGTTCAAAATGAAAAAATACACGTATTAGTTCCAACAAGGAGATTAGATATATCAATTAAAGAAGATTTAATAGAAGAAGTTGGGCGTATATATGGAGTAAACAATATACAAGGCAGAGTTAAAGAAATGCCTATAAAAAAAGGATCAAAAGATGTAACTACTAGAGAAATCAGAAACAAAATGATTAATTTAGGACTAAACGAAACATTAACATATTGTTTAGTAAATGAGAAAGAAGCTAATATGTTTACTACTAAACAAAATGAAAATATTAAAATATTAGATCCTTTGACAGAAGAAAGAAATAGCTTAAGACAAAGCTTAATTACTTCTTTATATAAAACTTATGAATATAATATTTCTAGATATAACAAAGATATAAGTATATTTGAAATAGCAAAAGTTTTTTACAAGAATAATGAAAATTACAAAGAAGAAAAAACTCTTGCTTGCCTAATGTCAGGGCAATATTACTTAGGTCTAGAACAAAAAAATGTAGATTTTTATATAATAAAAGGAGTTTGTGAAGAACTATTAGATTACTTAGGATATAATGGAAGATATAGTTTTATTGCAGATAAACAAAAACTACCAGAAGAATTACATCCAGGTAAATCGGCAATTATTTCTGTAAATAATGACACAGTAGGTATAATAGGAAGAGTTACACCACAAATATCTAAAGAAGAAGTATATGTAATGGAAATAAATTTAGATAAATTATTAGAAAAAAAAGTAGGAAAGATGAAATATAAAGAAATATCTAAATACCCATTTGTAAAAAAGGACTTAGCAATATTAGTAGAAAATAGTATAGAATCACAAGAATTATTAAAAACTATAAAAAATGGTGGAGGGAAATTATTACAAGAATCAAAAGTATTTGATGTATATACAGGAACAGGTGTACCAGAAGGTAAAAAGAGTATAGCTTTTTCTATTACTTTTGGAGCAGATGATAGAACTTTAACAGATGAAGAAATTAATAAGTCTATGGAGAAAATCATACAAAACTTGCAAAATAAGTACAATGCCACATTAAGAAGTTAAATGTTGACAAAATAATAAAGAATGATAAAATAATGCAAAAGAGATATAATATAAGATGGAGGTCAGCAGATGAAAAAAAATGAAAATGGTTCTGTGACTTTAGTTGTTTTAGTAACAGTATTATTTATAGTTATACTATTATCAAGTTATTTAGTATATGTAAGTTCAAGAAGAAGGGCGCAATTAAAAGAAACAGAAGCAATATCAGAAAGTTATGATGGAAATATGGCAGAAATATATAACAGTATAAAATAAAAACAAAAAATATATTGACAAAATTATAAGATGGTATTAATATTATAAAGTAATTTTAGTACCAAGGGAGGATAAGGTATGGACAATGGAGAAGTGTTATTAACACAAGAAGGATACGACAAGTTAGAACAAGAATTAGAGTACCTAAAAACAACAGAAAGAAGAGAAATTACTGAAAGAATTAAAGTTGCATTAGGATATGGAGATTTATCTGAAAATTCAGAATATGATGAAGCAAAAAACGCACAAGAGGCTAATGAAAATAAAATAGCAGAATTAGAAATAAAATTAAGACATGCAAAAATAATAGATTCTTCGGAGATAGATACTAAAACTGTTCAAGTAGGTAATACTGTTGATGTACTAGATATGGAGTTTGATGAAAATGTAACATATACTATAGTAGGATCAACAGAAGTTGACTTAGAACAAAATAGGATATCAAATGAATCACCAATTGGATCAGCATTAATAGGTTCAAAAAAAGGTCAGATAGTTGAAGCAGAAGTACCAGCAGGAACTCTAAAATTCAAAGTACTATCAATAAAAAAATAATTAAATTGCCAATAAGGATGGAGCATTTTGACACAAAAATAAAAGCAGGTCAAAAATCTCCATCCTTATTGCCAAAAGATGCTTCTAAAAATAAATAGACAAAAAATTCCGAAATAAAACAAATGAAATGTAAGGAGAAATATATGAAATTGACAAAAGAAATAGCATTCCAAATGGTAGAAAATTATAGAGGAAAAACAAAAAGTGATAGATGGATAGACCATTGTATTTGTGTAGGAGATACAGCAGGAAAAATTGCTAAGGCTTTAACTGAAAAAGGATGCAATGTAGATATTGATAAAACAATAACAATTGGATATTTGCATGATATTGGAAAATATACTGGAGAATCACATGGACATGAGATAAGAGGATATAATTATTTAAAAGATAAAGGGTATGATGAAGAATATTGCAATATATGCATAACACATTCATATTTGAATAATGATATTATTTGCACAGCAGGAGGAGTTCCAAATCCACAAGATAAACCTTTTATAGCAGAACTGGTAAAAACGCATAAATACACAATAGAAGAAAAACTAATAAATTTATGTGATCTAATGTGTCCACAAGGTGGAAAAGTATTTACAATAGATAAAAGGTTAATTGATATTATGATTAGGAGAGGGGCTTATTCGAATACTCAATATCATATAAAAGAAACATATAAATTAAAAGAATACTTTGATGATCTATTAGGATATAATTTATATAACTTGTTTCCAGAAATAAAAGAAAATTTATAAAATTACATGGAGAAAGATATGACAAATTTCTGGACTACTATATTATTGAAAATAAATTAGTTATCTATATATTCTTTTTAGGCTAAACTAAAAGGCATAGTTTTTTTGTGTGAAAATTATACATTTGCCACAAAATTGTTGTATGGGCGACTATTAGTCGCCTAAAGGAATAACACTAATAGCATTAGTTGTAACGATAATAGTACTAT
>CAMSMU010000008.1 GCA_947061115.1 uncultured Clostridium sp. | reverse complement strand
TTTTGTAGCAAATTATTACTTTTAATATTTTTTTGTTTTTTTAGTAAAAAATTCAAAGAATTATTGAGAAGTTTATACATATATACTAAAAGAAGTGAAATTTGTCAAATGCACGCAAATTTCACTTCTTTATACTATATGATATAATAAATTATGTAAATAGTTTTAACTATCTGACATAATAATAAGTCTACTTTGTTTATTTATACCATTTAATATTTATTAACAGAATTAATTTTTTAATTAATTGTTTCACATTTCTTGCTTTTATATTTTTATATATTTTTCTCTTTTTTAATTTATTTATATATTTTTTTTCTTCATCTCCTTTTAGAATTTTTAACTTTTGTAAAATACAATTTGTACAATATATTTTTATGTTCTCCTTTGTTCTTTTTTCTAAATTGTAATTTTCTATTTGTTTTATAATATTATCATAATGATATAATGCATCTTCAGATTTTTTTATTTCCTTTTCTAAATTATTATCTCTCATTATACTGCCTTCAGTTTGTACATAATAATAATTGTAGCTATCCAATGATATCATGCTTTTAGCTTTAAGTATTATAAGTGGTAGTAGTCCAAAATCTTCATGAAAACGATCTTTTGAAAATTGAAAATTATTCTCTGCAAATATACTTTTCTTTATTATATATGACCAAAGTGTGTCTATATATTTGTCACTAAAACACAATTTATTAAAAGCTTCTTCTCCTGTGCATTTATCAAATGTTTCCCCTTCTATTTTTTCTTCTTTATCATTTTTTACTATAATTGCTTTCCTTTTTATAATTTCAATTCCTTCTTTTATGTATTCATCTAAGTTTTCAAAATAGTCATTTTTTACATAATCATCAGAATCTATAAATGTTATATATTCACCTTTTGCTTTTTCTATTCCATAATTTCTTGAGTCAGCCACTCCTGTATTTGGTTTTGAAAAATACTTTATTTTATCTGATGCAAATAATTCTACTATTTGTTCTGTTTTATCTGTTGAGCCATCATTTACGATTATTATTTCATAATTATTATAATCATTTTCTAGTATAGAGCTTATGCATTTTTCAATTGTCTTTTCCGCATTATATGCAGTTATAATAATACTAATCACTTATTATTTCCCTCACTTTTTCTATTATTTCTTCATTATATTTTTCTGGTTCAAATTTGCTTGTTTCTATTTTTTTCTCTAAAAAAGTTTTCATACCATTATATACACCATCTTCTGAATTATCTACTACAATTCCATATTTACCATCTATATCTTTGTTAGAGTCTGATATATTTGTTGTTACTATAGGTAAACCTAATATTTGTGCTTCTACAAGAACTACAGGGTACCCTTCAAATTCTGAAGATAATAAAAAGCAATCACTTATTTTAAAATATGGGTATGGATTTTTTTTGGCTCCTAATAACATTACATTATTTAGTTTTTTATTTTTTATACTTTCCTCATATTCTTTAGTTGCAGTTCCTTTTCCTATTAGTAATACTTTAAATTTGTAACCTTCTTTTACTAACTTTTCTGCTGAATTTATTATTCTTGATATTTTTTTCTGTTTTTCATCATGTCTGCTAACATTTATAAATGTTGTTATGTCTTCTTTTTCTAGTTCTATTTTTTCTTCTGACATTTCTTGTATTTTTTTATAATTAATTAAGTTGTTACATACTATTAATTTGGTATCTGATCCTTGGAATTGTGATAAAAATATTTCTTTATCCAAATTTGATACAAACACTATTTTTTTAAATTTTTCTATTTTTAAGCTTTTAAAAAAGTCTTTATATTTCTGTTCATCATTATCATAGAAATTCATATAATTGTTATGTATCCAAATAGCTGATTTTTGGCTTGCAGTTCTTGCTACAAATGAAGATGACATGCTATATGTAGCAAAGTCTGCTGAAAAATCAAATTTATTTTTATATTTTAATGTAAATTTTATTCTTTTAATATAATTTATGACTTTTCTAAGAGGAATAAATTTCATATTAGATGGTGTATATGTAATAACATTTATTTCTTTTGGCAAGTCATTTAAATATATACCTTGCTTTTTTTCTAACACCAATGTTATTTTGTATTCATTATTAAGATATTTAAGTAGTGTTATTAATGCTGTTTCTATTCCACCAAAGTCTAATGAATATGCTGAAAATAGTATATTCTTCATAACTTCCCTCCTATTTTACTATTTCTATATTGTATTTTAAAAATAATCCTGATTCTATAACTCCAGTAATTAATTTTATCTTGCTTTCTAAATTTTCTTCTATTTTACTAAATTGTGTATCTAAAATGCCATTTCCATTTTCTGTCATACCTCTATATGTTATAGATATTGCTCCCATATTTTTTAGTTCTCTTGCTACATATTCTAATGCATCTGGAAATACTTCTATTGGAACTTTGCACTTTTCTCCTAAATAATTAACAAATTTAGTATTATCAACTAATATATATGTGATTGGGGAAGATATGATATTTAGCTTTTCTTTAAACATTGCTGCTCCTCTACCTTTGATTAACCACATATTTTTTAAGTCTACTTCATCTGCTCCATCAAATGCCCAATCTATTTTATTTTCTATTAGATTACCTATTTTTATTTCATATTTTTTGCATACTTCTGTTATTTCTTTTGAGGTTGGTATTGCTGTTATGTTTAATTTCTCTTTTTGAATTTTCTCTCCTATTTTCATAGCTGCTATATATGATGTGGTTCCTGAGCCAAATCCTATTGTATCATTATCTTTTACTTTGTCTAATATTTTCATTGCTATCTTTTCTTTTTCTTCATAGTTTTCAATTTTACTAATATCCATCTTTTCTTCCTTTTCTTTTATGCTCATTCCAAAAACTGCAAAAGTTGTATGCAAACTGTTGCAGTTTTTTAGGTTATTTTAAATTTTATTAAAACATTTATTTTTCATATTAAATTTGAATTTTCCTTATTAGATTTGATTAAATATTTCTTCAAATTCTTGTTCATTTATTATTTCTTTTTCAAGTAATTTTTCTGCTACGATATCTAATTTATCTCTATGCGCTTTTAATATTATTTGTGCTTTTTCATAAGCATCTTCTAATATTGCTTTAACTTCTTTTCCAATTTCATCTTCTAAATTATTTCCCAATAATTGTATTTGATATGGATCTTTATCTAAGTTCATTGACATTGGTCCTATTTTATCACTCATTCCATAAACTGTTACCATGTCTCTTGCTATTTTCATTGCTACTTCTATATCGTTGCTTGCTCCTGTAGAAATATCATCTAAAGCTATTTTTTCTGCTGCCCTTCCTCCTAATAAAGAAATAAGTTTTTCTTCCATCTCTGTTTTTGAAACATAAAACTTGTCTTCATTAGTTTTATACATTGTATAGCCTCCAGCTATACCTCTTGGTATTATTGATACTTCTTTTATATCTTTTTGTGTTTCTAAATATCTGCTTACAACAGCATGTCCTGCCTCATGATATGCTGTTAATTTTTTATCTTTATCTGATACAATTCTATTATGTTTTTCTAATCCAACTGTAACTTTCTTTACTGCATCTTCTATATCTATATTTTCGATGAATTTATGTTTTTTATTTGTTGCTATTATTGCTGCTTCATTCAATATATTTTCTAATTCTGCGCCTGTGAATCCTGCTGTATCTCCCGCTATTCCTTTTAGGTCTATGTCTTTTGATAATTTCTTATTTTTGCTATGAATCTTTAATATTTCTTCTCTTCCTAATAAATCTGGAAGTGGAATATTTATAGTTCTATCGAATCTACCAGGACGAAGTAATGCTTCGTCTAACATTTCTGGTCTATTTGTAGCTGCCATTACTATTATAGATTGATCTGAATCAAATCCATCCATTTCTACTAATAATTGATTTAAAGTTTGATTGTTTTCTGTATCTGCACCATTAGAACTAGCTCTTCTTGATCCTATTGCATCTATTTCATCTATAAATATTATACATGGTGATATCTTTTTAGCTTTTTCAAATAATTTTCTAACCCTTGATGCTCCTAAGCCTGCAAACATTTCAACAAATTCTGATCCACTCATTGATATAAATGGTACATTTGCTTCTCCTGCTATTGCTTTTGCTATTAATGTTTTTCCTGTACCTGGCTTTCCTGCAAGTAATACTCCTCTTGGCGTTTTTGCTCCCATTTTTGTATATTGTTCTGGTCTTTTTAGAAATTCTACTATTTCTAACATTTCTGATTTTTCTTCATCTAAACCTGCTACATCATCAAATTTTATTTTTTCTTCTGATATATCTGGATCATAAACTTTTCCTTTATCACCTAAACCTTGCATTTGTAAAATTAGCACTACTAATACTAATAAAATTATTGTTGGTAAAAAAGAAATTATACCTTCAATCGCTGTTCCAATCATATTTCTTGGTACTTGATTTAATTTTATTTCATTTCCTTCTTTCACTTTTTCTTGTATAAGTTCAACAAATGCTTGTGTACTTGGTACTATAGCTTTTTTCTCTTTTTCTTCATCTTTATATTTCAATTTTACTGAAGTACTTCCAACTGTCATTTCTATTTCTTCTATTTTTCCTTCATCAATGTCTTTTATTAATTCTGTATATGCGACTGCTTTATCTTCTTCTTGTTTATTAATAGCCATTATAGTAAATATACCTATAACTATACCCAATATTAATAAAATAGAAATTAAACTGTACATTATTTTTTTCTTTTTGTTTTCATTATTTTTATTGTTATTTGCCATTAGTTTTATTCCTTTCTATAATCAAAAGCTTTATTTTATATTTGCCTGTGGTTCTGGTTTATCTTTATTCTTATTTATTTTTCCATTTACTTTGTCTTTTAATTCATCTTTTTTGTTTTCTTTTTCATTTTCTTTTTTGTCTTCTTTTTGATCGTCTTTCTTTTTTTCTTCTCTTTCTTTGTTCTCTCCTTCTTTTGCTTTATTCATAATTTCAATTTGTATTTCTACTTTCTTTTTTATAATTTCTGATTTCATAATTAACAATGCTGCTACTAAGCATATATATGAAATTAGTGTGTACATAATTTGGAAATATGGAATTACAAATCCTGTAAATAAGTTTATTATCATATATATTAAATTAAGTGCTACAGCTAAAGTAATTGCTGATATACTAATACTATAAATTGGAGCATATTTTAAATATAGTCTTATCATTCTACTTACTATATAACCTAATATTGATAATAAAATTGTGTCTAAGATTATGCTAGTAAAATACATTAAAAATACTATTATAAATACAACCACAAAAATATTAGCATATATTGTATATCCATTTTCTGTATTAATAATTGATAATATTTTTTCTTTATTTAAATTGTTAATTTCAATATTTTTATTTATTTCTTCATAGTTTTGACTTATAATGCTTGTACTATTTTGTTGTTTGAAAAGTGCTTTATTTTTTAAAAGCACTAAAACTGTACCATCAAAATTTGTAATTTGATTTTCGTCATATGTTTCTTTATTAGATAATACTATTTGTATATCTACATATTGATGGTTTTCTAATACTACATCTTCATCACTTTCTATATAAAAACTTGTATCGCTAAAGTAAAAATTTGGAGTTTCATTTTTTATATAACTTATTCCCTGATTTAATAAGGTAGTAAACTTTATTAAAAAGGCACTTGTTAAAATTAATGAAAATAGTAACATTAATTTTAACAAATATAATATTGTTCTTCCTAATCCTTCACTAGCTATAAGATGATATTTATCAAAGTCAAATATACTCATTTTCACTCTTTTAAAGAATGATAACTTTATTGTTTTTTCCATTTTTTATTCCTTTCTTAAGTATTATTGTTTTTATAATTTTTCTACCATCGTTCCATTTTGTGTATCTTTAACTATATATCCAATTTTTTGTATTTTATCCCTAATTTCATCTGACTTTGACCAATCCTTATTTTGTCTCGCTAGATTTCTTTCTTCAATTAATTCTTTTATCTCTTTTGGAATTACAACCTCTTCTTGCTTTATTTCTTTTATTTTTAATCCCAATACTTCATCAAATTTTTCTAACAATTTTGCATATTTCATTGATTTATTACTTTGGTTTATAACTTCCCATACTATTCCCATTGCAAGTGGCATATTCAAATCATCATTTATTGCATTGTGAAATCTTTCTTCATAGTTAGCAAGTATATCTTCATCAACATCTTCCTTTCCTTCATTATGTTTTTTGTATCCCTCTCTCAGTCTTGATAAAGCTTTTCCACTTGCTTTTACTCCTTCAAAAGTAAAGTTTAATTTATTTCTGTAATGTGATGTAAAGCAAAATAATTTATATGCTAATGGATCTATCCCTTTTTTTTCTAATTCTTCAAGGGTATATATATTTCCCAATGATTTAGACATTTTTCCGCCATCAACTAATAAGAATTCTGTGTGTAGCCAATAGTTTGCTGGTATTTTTCCTGTTGCACCTTTACTTTGTGCTATCTCATTTTCATGATGTATTGATACATGATCTATTCCACCTGTATGAATATCGAAATTATCGCCTAAGAATTTTTTACTCATTGCTGAACATTCTAGATGCCAACCTGGATATGATTTTCCCCATGGACTATCCCATTTCATTATATGGTTTTCTGGTGCTTTTATCCATATTGCAAAGTCATATGGATTTTTCTTTTCAGGATCCACATCTATTCTTGCACCATGTTCTTCGTCATCTACTTTATTATTTGATAATACAGGATATTTATCTAATTTTGATACATCAAAATATATACCTTTAGAAGTTTCATATGCATATCCTCTATCAATTATATCTTTAACCATTTGTAGCATTTCTGGTATATTTTCTGTTGCTTTTGATATGATATTTGGCATATCTATATTTAGTTTTTTCATATCCTCCATAAAAGTTTTTGTATAAAAATTAGCTATTTCATATGGATCTTTTCCTTCTTTTTTAGCAGCTTTTTCCATTTTATCTTCACCTGTATCCGCATCTGAAGTTAAATGTCCAACATCTGTTATATTCATTACATGTTTTAAATTCTTGCCATTATATTTAAACATTCGTCTTAAGCTATCTACAAATACATATGTTCTAAAATTTCCAATATGGGCATAGCTGTAGACCGTTGGTCCACAGCTATATATCTTTATCTCTTTTCCATCTATTGGCTTAAATTTCTCTTTAGAATGTGTTAATGTATTATATAAGTAAATTTCCATTATACATATCTCCTTTAGGTATTATTCTTTGAAGTATTAGTTGATGTGTTATTTTTTATTGAATTTGTACTTGTTGTATTTGTAGTTGTTGTGTTTGTTGTTGTATTTGTAATAGCACCATTATATGTGTTTACTGTTATAGAAATAGTTGCTCCTTTTGCTGCTTTTGTTGAGCTTTGTTTTAATACTGTTCCTTTTTTGTGTTTGCTATCCTCATCTTCTAATATTTTAACTTTGAAGCCTGCATTTTCTAATATTTTTTTTGCATCATCTTTTGTTTTTCCTATAACATTAGGTACTGCTATCTCTTGAGCTTTTGTGTGTACATCACATGTATCTTTTGGTGGTACTGATGTTTCACTTATACTATGTGTATTCCAATTTCCTTTTTTCTCTGTATCTATTTCATCTGTATATGTTCTTTCTTCTGTATCTGGACAAAATTCTGTTGCTAATTTATTAGTTTCTTTACAAACTTTTTCTGTCACATGACCATCACATTTACCTGGTTCTGTTCCTCTAACAAATACTTCTGAATAAGTATTTTTACACTTTTCTGTCGCTACTTTTCCACTATCTTTGCATATTGTAGCTGATACTATATTATCTGGTCTTGTAAATTCTTTTGTTTCTTTATCTTGATGTACACTTTTCATAACATTGAACCATATTCTTGCAGCTGTATTTTCATATCCAACTGATGTTTCATTGTTATCATATCCATACCAACATGCTGTTGCATAATATGGTGTGAATCCACAAAACCATCTATCATTTGCTGCTGATGAAGTTGATGTCTTTCCAGCTACTGCCATACTTCCTAATGTATTTGCATAAGCTGTTGCTGTACCTCCTGATTGTTTTACTGGTCCTGTTAATATTGATGTTAATATATATGCATTTCCTTCTGACATTACTCTTGTTTTTTCTTGTTTTGATGCTATAACTTCATTTCCATTTTGATCAACAATTTTTGTATAGAATGTTGGTGTTATATATTCTCCTCCATTTGCAATCATTGCATAAGCAGCTGCCATTTGAAGAGGTGTAACTGTTTGTGTTCCTAATGCTAATGATAAGCCTTTATAGTTATCATCTACTGTTATTCCTATTTTAGATAAGAAATTAACTGCATTTTCTACACCTTGTAATTGTAACAATTTTACTTCTGGAATATTTTTCGACCATGCAATTGCTGTTCTTATTGTCATAATTCCTCTACTACTTCCACCATCATCACTTGGTTTATATCCACCTTGGAATGTTGTTGGGCTATCATCGAAAAGAGTAGAAGCTACTATTGTTCCGTTTTCTAAACATGGAGCTATATTTACTAATGGCTTGAATGCAGACCCTGCACTTCTTGAACTATTAATTCTATTTAATCCTAATGTATCAAGTCCATCTCCTAAACCTCCTACACCTGCAACTACAAATCCTGTAGATGGTTCTATTATTACAATTGCGGATTGGACTCCTTCTACACTTCTGTAATATTTTCCACTTTTATATTCTTCTTCTGTTTTCCATTGAACATTATTATCTACTGTTGTATAAAGTGTATATCCACTATTTATTAATATTTCTCTTGCTTCTGAATATGAAATATCCTCTCTTTGTGACATTTCGTTTGCAACCTGGTTAATTGCTGCTGCTGCATGGTATGATAATGAACTATTTCCATTTGATATTGAACCTTTTTCAAATGTTAAGCCATTTTGTACTTCCTCTTTTGCAGTATTATATTCTTCGTCTGATATTTTTTTCTGTTCATGCATTAAATCTAATACTATTGTTGTTCTCTTTTTTATTGCTTCTGCATGATTATTTGTTTCATCATAAGGATTGTATAGGTTAGGTGAATGGTTTATCCCTGCCAAAAATGCACATTGTGCTATATTTAATTCTTTAGCTGACTTATTAAAGTAATGTTTTGCTGATGATTCTACACCTCTTACTTCTAATCCTCCTGAAGTACCTAAATATATTCTATTTAAATATCTTTCAAGTATTTGGTCTTTTTCTAACATATCCTCTACTTGCATTGCTCTAGACCATTCTCTTATTTTTCTTTTTATACCTTCTATACCACTTCTTTCGTCATCATTCATTGTTATCTTAACAAGCTGTTGTGTTATTGTACTTCCACCAAATGATGCACTTTTACCTGTAAGTTTAGATATACCAAAATTTGCTATAGCGCTAGCAGTTCTATATATATCTACACCTTTATGTTTATAAAATCTTTTGTCTTCAATTGCAATAAATGCATCTGGCAATTTGCTCATTTCTGATAATGGTACTTTTTGTGTTATTTCATTTCCTGTAAGTGTTGCTATTTCATTTCCATCTTTGTCTACTATTTGAAGTCCTTTATCACTTAATAATTGATCTTTTGTAATTGACCATGTATCACTGAAAAATACTGCACAAAAAGCAGCCACACCTACTATTATTAAAAGTAATATAACTATTAAAAATATTTTAAATGCTAACCATAATTTAGGATGTTTTCTTTTTTTCTTTTTATCATCTTTCTTTTTCATTTTTTCTATTTTATTTATATCTTTTTTTTCTTTTCCAGTACTCTTATTATTATTTTTTTTCTTTTTACTATTTGTTGTTTTGTTTTTATTATCTTCCATTTTTCCTTTATCCTTTCTTAGATATTGTAATCTGAAAGCTGTTTTTGTTATGTTTTTCATTAGATAAAATTACTTGTTTAATATTATATTACAACTTTTAAAATATTACAATCTTTTAAAGAATTTTTTAGATAATCTTAAGAATTGAATTAAACATATAGTATCTATATATAATTTTCTTGTGCCTTGCTGGTCGTCTCGCAGAAAATATTATATAGATACAAAACTAAAAAGATTATTATTCTATATAGCTTTAGAAATTCAAGCTCGCTCCCAAACTGCGCGTCACTACGAAAATTTATATAGCTACTTCATTGTTTTTATAATCTCTATTATAGTAAATCTAAATAGCTTGTTAAAAGATTTGCCCCTTGCTTTATTAGTTCATTTGTACCTTTTGAATTTTCATCATATATATTGCCTGGTACTGCATAAACATTTTTTCCTTGTTCTAATGCAAAATTAGCTGTTATAAGAGACCCACTTTTTTCTTTTGCTTCAATTATTACTGTACTTTCAGAAATTCCACTAATAATTCTATTTCTTGCAGGGAAATGATTTTTTTGAGGTTTTATTCCTATTTCATATTCAGATATTATTGCTCCATCATATTCAATAATTTGTTTTGCTAAAGCTCTATTTTCACTTGGATATATCATATCTAGCCCATGTGCAACTACTGCAATTGTTCTTCCTTTTCCTTCAATTGTTCCTTTATGACACCATGTATCTATTCCTTTTGCTAAACCACTTACTGTTATGATATTTGATCTAGCTAAATTATATGCTATATCTCTAGCTACACTTGCACCATATTGGGCGCACTCTCTACCACCAACTATTGCTATACTCTTTTCTCTTAAAATTTCTTTATTTCCCAATATATATAGTTTTTTTGGTGCACTATATATTTGTGATAATAAATATGGATATGATATTTCATTTATTTGTATTTCTTCTATTTTTATAATTTTCTCCTTTCCATTAATGTCATTATTTCATGGGCGATTAGTAATCGCCTCTACATAAAAAGAGGGATTGTTTTTTTAATCCCCCTATTTTTTAAATTATTATTTCTAATTATTTAGCCATTTCTCGTATTCTTTCATAATTATTTCTGTTGTTTCTCCTACTGTTAAGTTTGTAGTGTCAATAACCAAATCATAATTTGACATATCATCTTTTCGTACATTATATAAGTTATAGTATCTTTCATTTTCCAAATTATATCTTTTTAGCATATCTTCTTTTTGTTCCTCTATTGTATTAAATTTTTCTGTATCTTTTCTTTCTGCTTCTTGATCAAAGAATGCTCTTTTTGCTGCAACATCTATATCCACCTTTAAATATATTTTAAATGATTCTGGAACAGCATACCACCCTAATCTAGCATCAATAATAAAATTATCATGATCTTTAGCATATTCAGAGGCACTTTTTTCTATCTGTCTATCTATTTCTGGATGGTCTGCTACATATATATTAAACTCTGTTATATTCATATTCATTTTTTTTGCCAGCTCTCTTGCATATTGTCCATTACGATAAACCCCATATCCTAATCTTTCCATTAAATCTTTGGATACAGAACCTTTGCCACTTGCTAAATCTCCACATAAAGATATAATATGTTTTTTGTTCATCTATTATCTCCTAAAATATATTAATTTTGTTCTGCTTCTGCATTTTCTACATTATTTTCTTCTAAATTATCTGGCTCTAAATTTTTCCATTCTTGTTCATCTAATACTTGAACTTTTCCTTCTCCTATTTCATTTGCTGCAAGTGTGATAGGAGATGTATCTTCTTCGCTTGTCATTGGGGTACTTCCACCAGATATTTGTCTTGCCCTTTTTGCTGTTGCAATAACTAAACTATATCTATTCTTTTCTGATTTTCTTAATAATTCTGGAACTGTTGGTTTTACTAACATTTTATCTCTCCTTTTTATTTTTATATATAAATATCATTTTAACATAAATAACAAAATAAGTCTATATTTTATCATTTATTATTTATTATTTTTTCTTTTATTACTATTATTAAAGATTTTATTAAATAATAAGTAAACATTCCTGCTGTTATTCCATATAATGTATATTCAAAATAATTATTTTCTAATGAATATAAGTTTAAAAGCACTAATGTTTCTATTCCTAATGCTATCATTTCTATTCCATGTAATGCTAGATAATTTTGATCTTTTTTATAAGCTTTTTCAAAAATTATAATTGCAATTATTATAGTAAATATTGAAAATGTTTTTAAATCTAATGAATATTCTGTTATTGGTATTGTCTTTACACCTAATCCTATAAATAAAAAATATATTGTTATTACTATTCCAATTAATATATTTCTTGTAACATCTTTTATTAGCTTAGAATTTTTGGTTCTATTTTTTTTACTTATTTTTAGTTCTTCTTCTATTTTTTCTAACTTTTCTTCTGTTATTTCTTCTTTTTTCTTTTTAGTTTCGATGTTATCTTTTTCATTTTCTTCATCTTTTAATTCTTCTATTTTTTCTTCTTTTAGTGCATTGTCTTTTTTAGGTTTATTTTTTTCTTTTGCGCTATTCTTACTTTTTACTTTTTCCTTATTATTAATTTGTTTATTACCGTTTTCATTTTTTTCTGGCTTACTATTTTCTTTTGATTTTTTAACTTTTTCTTTGTTTTCTATTTTCTCTTCAGTTTCTTTAGTTTGCTTTTTTACTTTTGAACTTGTAGACTTTTTTTTCTCTTCCATTACAATATATATCCTTTCTAAAACTAGGTTTAATCATATTCATACATTATTATGCTTAAAACAGCTAAAGATGCTGTTTCTGTTCTTAAAATTCTTTTTCCTAAAGATACAATCTTGGCCCCTTTTTCTTTTAAACTTTCTACTTCTTCTTTACTTATTCCACCTTCTGGACCAATTATAATTGCAATACTTTCTATTTCTTTATTATCTTGTAAAATGTCTTTTATTTTAATTTCTTCCTCATTTTCATATGCTACTAATACTAAATCATAATTTTTAATTTCATCACACACATAGTTTATATCTACTGACATTTTTACTTCTGGTATAATATCTCTTTTTGATTGTTTTGCTGCTGCCTCTGATATTTTTGTCCATCTATTATTCTTTTTTTCTTCGTCTTTTATTTTTGATATACAATATTTCATATTAACTGGTATTATGGTATTTATACCTAATTCAACTGATTTCTGAATAATGTATTCAAATTTATCTGCTTTAGGTAATCCTTGGAAAAGGTCAACTTTTATTTTTGGTTCTACTGTTTTTTGTATTTTTTTATCTATAATGCAGTTGATGCTTTCTTTATCTATATTAATTATTGTTGCTTCATATGTTTCTCCATTTTCTTTATTAGATATTAAGATTTTTTCTTTGCATTTTATTCTTAAGACATCTGAAATATGTTTTTTGTCTTCTCCTATTATTTTTACTGTATTTTCATTTATCTGTCTTCCTTCAACAAAAAATTTGTACACTATTCAATTCCCCAATCCTTTTCTTGATTTTTTAAAACTGTATTCATTTTACTTTTTTCTTCATTAATTGCCTTTTCTTGATATTGTGTTTCATCTTTTATTGCGTTAATAACTCCTCCATCAGCTCCTATTCCCATATATATAGCAACTCCTGATAATATCATCATTAAGACTATTGTAACTACCAATGAAAGTAATGTTATTCCTGCTGGCGACTGATAGTTTCCTCTACAATTGTTTTTAATATCTTTTAATGATTTTATCACTATATTTATCCTCCTTATTATGAATAGAAGTAATTTTTAACTATAAATTTCCATATTGTAATAATAATAACACATTGTGTATGAATTATTCAAGCTTTTTTATTTAAATTTAGGGATACTACCAAATTTTGCTTCTCATTACTTTTTTGATTAAATTGGTATGTATCCCTAAAATTCAAAGACTAGAAATTTTCTAGCCTTTATTCTATAATAAACAATTAAAGTTATTTTTTACTAATTTCTATGTCATATGCATTTACACAGTCTAGTGTGGCACTGCAATTTAGTTGAGAAGTTTCTCCTGGTTTTGTTTCCCCTATATATCCACCTATTTCTGCAATCTGATTTCCACTTTGATCTTTTGCTATTATTTTTATATAGCACTCACCTTTTACTTCATTTGTCTTATTTGTTACTGTTCCTAATAATTTTGTAACATTATCTTTTTCTGTTAGTTGAGTAATTTTTATTTCTAATCCATCTACATTTTTTGTTTCTTTTATTTTGTTACTTACATTTAATCTTGTTCCATCTGATGATATTTCTGTAAATTCATTTGGTATAACAAAAGTATTTTGATTTTCGTTATTATTTTCTACGCTTTGATCTTCTTGTATAATATTTTTTTCACTTTTTATTTCTAATTCTGTTTCTTTATTATTAATATTTCTAAATATTAATATTCCTCCTAATATTATTAATCCTGCTATAATAATTATAATAATCATTTTTTTCTCTTGTGTTTTCATCTTTTCCTCCTATTTTTTATATAACTACTTATCATTTATATACTAAATTTATCCAAATATTCCTCTTTTTTTGACTGGTGGTTGTTCATTCATTGTTTTTGCTAATTCATTGAATAATTCCCTTTGTTCTTTTGTTATTTTTTTTGGTGTTTGCACTTGCACTGTAAATACTAAATCTCCTTTTGATGTAGATCTTATCTTTTTAAATCCTTTATCTTTTAATGTGAATTTTGTTCCACTTTGTGTGCCATCAGGTATTGAAAAGTTTACTTCTTCTCCTGTTACAGTTGGAACTTTTATATCTGCTCCTAAAGTTGCTTGTGTTATTGTTATAGGAATTGTGCATTCTACATTATCTCCATTACGTGTAAATATGTTACTCTTTTTTACTCTTACTGTAACATATAAGTCTCCATATGGTCCACCATTTTTCCCTGGTTCGCCTTTTCCTTCTACTATCAATGTTTGATCATTATCTATACCAGCAGGTATATCTACTTTTAACTTTACTTGTTTTCTTACAGTTCCTTTTCCTTTACAATCTTCACAAGGAGTTGGTATTATTTTTCCTGTTCCTCTACAATTTTCACATGCAACTACTGTTTGTATTGTTGCAAATCCAGCTAGTGATTGATTTTTCTTTACTTTACCTGTTCCATGGCATATAGGACAAGTTTCTACATTAGTTCCTGGTTTTGCTCCACTCCCGACTGCAAGTATCACATTTTTCGTTTTTATTTATTGTTATTTCTTTTTTTAAACCTGTAAATGATTCTTCAAATGATATATCTACTTCATATCTTAAATCATTACCTTTTATAGGACCATTGCTCCTACTTCGTGAACTTCTACCAAATCCCCCTCCAAATATAGAAGAAACAAAATCGTCTACAACATCATCAAATCCAAATCCACCTGTAGAATATGTATAATTTCCGCCACCAAATCCATTAAATCCACTATATCCTCCTGGACCTTGTGAACCAAATTGATCATACATTCTTCTTTTTTGAGGATCAGATAAAGTATCATATGCTTCACCTATTTCTTTAAATTTTTCTTCTGCTTCTTTTCTATTATCTGGATTTGCATCTGGATGCCACTTTTTTGCCATTTTTCTATATGCTTTTTTTATTTCATCATCTGATGCATTTTTATCTATACCTAATATTTCATAATAATCTTTGTTTCCTGCCATTTTATCCTCCTATAGCTAGTAAAGTATAAGGTTGGAGATAATTCCAACCTCTTCATTATATAAATTTCTTTGATTATTATTTATTTTCTTCTTCTGATGTAGTTTCTTCTGCATCTGTAGTAGTTGTTTCTGTTCCTTCAGTATTTGCTTGTGCTTCAGAAGCTTTTTGACTATATATTTTTTCTGAAATTGAATAGAATACTTGAGTTAAGCTTTCTGTTGCTTTCTTTATTTCTTCAACATTTTTTCCTTCTAAAGCTTTATTTACATTTTCAATTTCTGCTTCTGCTTTTGATTTTTCTTCACTACTTATTTTATCTCCTAATTCATCTATTGTTTTTTGGCAATTATATACTAAGCTTTCTGCATTATTTCTAGCTTCTATTTCTTCTTTTCTTTTCTTATCTTCTGCACTATGTGCTTCTGCATCTTTTACAGCTTTATCTATTTCTTCATCTGTTAAATTAGTTGAAGCTGTTATAGATACTTGTTGTTGGTTTCCTGTTGCCATATCTTTTGCTGATACATGTACTATACCATTTGCATCTATATCAAATGTTACCTCAATTTGTGGTACTCCTCTTGGTGCTGCTGGTATTCCTGTTAATTGGAATCTACCTAATGTTTTATTATCTGCTGCCATTTCTCTTTCTCCTTGAAGTACGTGTACTTCAACACTTGTTTGACCATCTGCTGCTGTTGAGAATATTTGAGATTTTTTTGTAGGTATTGTAGTATTTCTTTCTATTAATTTTGTTGATACTCCACCATATGTTTCTATACCTAATGATAATGGAGTTACATCTAATAATACTAAGTCTTTTACATCTCCTGAAAGTACACCACCTTGAATTGCTGCTCCTATAGCAACACATTCATCAGGGTTTATTCCTTTATCTGGTTCTTTTCCTGTAATTCTTTTAACCATTTCTTGTACACATGGTACTCTTGTTGATCCACCAACTAATAAAACTTTATGCAATTCATCTGCTGATATTCCTGCATCTTTTAAAGCACTTTCTACTGGTTTTCTTGTTGCTTCTACTAAATCATGAATTAATTCTTCAAATTTAGATCTAGATAATGTAACATCTAAATGTTTTGGTCCTGTACTATCTGCTGTTATGAATGGTAAATTGATTTGTGTTTGTTGCATTCCTGATAATTCTATTTTTGCTTTTTCAGCTGCTTCTTTTAATCTTTGCATTGCCATTTTATCTGCAGATAAATCTATTCCTTCTGATTTTTTAAATTCTGCTACTAAATAATCTATAATTTTTTGGTCGAAGTCATCTCCTCCTAAATGTGTATTACCATTTGTTGCTAAAACTTCGAATACGCCATCTCCTATATCTAGTATAGATACATCAAATGTTCCTCCACCTAAATCATATACCATTATTTTTTGGTCTTGTTCTTCTTTGTCCATACCAAATGCTAAAGCTGCTGCTGTTGGTTCATTTATGATTCTTAATACATCTAAGCCAGCAATTTTTCCTGCGTCTTTTGTTGCTTGTCTTTGTGAATCATTGAAATATGCTGGTACTGTTATAACTGCTTGTGCAACTTTTTGTCCCAAATAACTTTCTGCATCTGTTTTTAATTTTTGTAAAATCATTGCAGAGATTTCTTGTGGTGTAAATTCATCTCCATCTATTTTTACTTTTTCTGCTGTTCCCATTTTTCTTTTTATTGATATTATTGTATGATCTGGATTAGTAACTGCTTGTCTTTTTGCTATTTGTCCTACTAATCTTTCTCCTCCTTTTGAAAATGCAACAACTGATGGTGTTGTTCTATTTCCTTCTGAATTTGGTATAACAACTGGTTCTCCACCTTCCATAACTGAAACACATGAGTTTGTTGTCCCTAAATCAATTCCTATTATTTTTCCCATAATAAAATCCTCCTTTGGCATTTTGCCACTTTATTTATATTTTTTAAAATTTTTAACTATTTATTTTTATTAGCTTTTTATAAAACTAATTAGCTACAACTACTAGAGAATGTCTTAAGACTCTATCTCCTATCATATAGCCTTTTCTAAATTCTTCTTTTATTATTTTTTCTCCTAAGTTTTCATCTGTAACAGAACTTACAGCTTCATGAAGTGATGGGTCAAATTGTTTTCCTATTGCTTCTATTTCTGTAACATTATTGGATTTTAGAACATCTTTAAATTGTCCCAACACCATATCTATTCCACTTTTATATTGTTCATCTTTTGTTTCTGCTTTTGCTGCTTTTTCTAAATTATCTAATACTGGCAATAGTGATATGATTACATCTCCCATAACAGAATTATACAAAGATGTCCTTTCTTTATCACTTCGCTTTTTAAAATTTTCAAATTCTGCCATAAGTCTTTTTATTCTGTCGTCTTTTTCTTCTATTTCACTTTTTTGAATTTCTATTTTATCTTTTAGTTCATTTATTTTGTTGCTTTGTTTTACTTCTTCTGATATTTTTTCTTCTTTATTTTCTTCAGCCATTATATCCCTCTTTTCCTTTATTAAGTTCTTTATTTATATATTTCATTACTGAAATAACTTTAGAATAATCCATTCTTGTTGGCCCTATTATACCTATTGTTCCTAAATCTCTACCTGCAACTCTATTTTTAAATGTTACAATACTAAAATCTTTTAATCCATTTACTTCATTTCCTATATATATGTTGAAATCTTCTGCATTTTCCAATAAGTCTATTATTAATTCTTTTTTATTTATTAAATCCATAAAATTTCTAGCATACTGCGTACTTTCAAATTCTGGATTATCAAATATTCTATTTGCTCCATTTAAATATATTTCTTCTTCTTCTTTTACATTTTTATTTATTTGCTCAATTATCGGTTTTATAACATCTATTCTATAGTTCATTTCGTCCATTATATACTGTTCCATTGGACTTTCTATTGATGATAATAACTGATTTTTTAACTTATTATTGAATATCATATTCAATGTATCTACTTGTTTTTGGCTTATATCTTGCTCAAATTTAATTATTGTCTCTTTTATTGTTCCTGAGTCTGTAAGTATTATTGCCATTAGCATTCTGTTGCCCAATAATATAAATTTAATTTCTTCTATTTTTTGTTTACTAACATTTGGTCCTATAGATACTGTTGTATAGTGCGTTACTTCTGAAATAGTATTTGTAGCAATTTTTGTAAGTTTCTCCATTTCATCTACTCTATTTTGTAACTTAGAGTTTATGTATTTTATTTCTTTTATATTTAGGTTTTTATCGTTAAGAAGTTTGTCTACATAAAATCTATATCCTTTATTTGATGGCACTCTTCCACTTGATGTATGTGTTTTTTCAAGGTACCCTATTCTTTCTAATTCTGCCATGTCATTTCTAATTGTTGCACTACTACAATCTAATGCATATTTCTGAAGCAAGCTTCCAGAACTAACAGGTTCTATTGTATCTATATATTCATTTACAATAGCTTGAAGTATTCTTTTTTTTCTATCATCTAACTCCAATTTCATCACCTCTTATTAGCACTCTTATATATTGTTTGCTAACTTCATATATATTATATCCATTTTTAGCAAAAGTCAATAGAGATTGCTAATTATTTTGTGAATTTTTTGTGAACCTATTGCTATTAATTTTTTTAACTGATTGGCAAAATTTTATTTTTACATAATATTGCTTTCCATAATGTCTTTTCTACTTTATGTTTACGTGTAAAATCAATTTTTTGAAAGTGCCTATTTTAAACTTTCCACAGAGTTATCCACAGTTTCCACATAATCATTTTTTGAATTATTTTCGTAATATTTGTAATTAATTCGTCATAAAATAGTAACATTTTTTATACTAGAACAAAGCGAACCTCTTCTTATGTCAGACGATTAAAATTATTTTTAGGTTCGCATAATTTCTCTGTATAACTTATCTGTAGCTCACTCCGTTTCACACAGCTAAGAAATGTTCGCATGCCAAATTTTATATAATAAAATTTGTGTATGTCGATTTATATTTAGGAAAGTTTGGAGAAGTTTCCTAAATATAAAAACTATGTATGCTAGATTTCTCTAAAATACATAGTTTTTATTGTCATAATAATATTTCCGCAATTTCTTTCCAATTCATTACTCTTTTTATATTTCTTTTTTCTAATTTTTCTTTTGTATATTCTTGATTACTATAAGCATCATATAATAGTAAAGTTTCCCCACGAGTTAAATGTTTTATTGAATCGTCAATACGAATATCAAAATTAATTAAATCTTTATTAGCTATAAAAATAATTTGTTCAGTAGTTAAAAACGGCAAGTGTTTTTGTAAAAATTCCATTTTATATTTTAAGTGATTTCCCTCTTGATAATGTGCATCTGGAATTACATAGCTAGTAACAATATACAATTCATATACTTCATTTAAGTTTTTTATTACTTCATAAGCATCATCTTTTAAAATTGCACCATCATACATATTAAGTGGACCTTTTCTAAAAAATTCCTCTTTTCTATCTCCTAAAGCGTTTTGCATATAGTATCCAGTTTTATTTGTATCTATTTTTTCCCCTATGTAATTTTCTATTTGCGCTTTGAATGATCCATCTGTAATAACATAATCCATATCAATCATTATTCGTTTTTTCATATCTTACTCCTTGTATTTTTCTATGTTATTAATTTATTATAGAATTTATACTCTGTGATATTATGTTTTTCATATTATCTACTAAATCATCTACTTCTTTTGGTGTTACTGCTAAATTATATTTTGATGGTTCTAATACTGCTTTTATTAGCCTATATTTATCTTCTATACTTGTATTTTTTATTTCTTTAAATTCTTCAAATTGCTCAGCAATTAAGTCTATACTATCAGCAACAATTGTAGCTGCTTCTACTAATGTTGGTACACCTATTGATATTACAGGTATATTCATTGTTTTTTTGCTTATTTCTTTTCTGGCATTTCCTACCCCTCCACCTGGTACTATACCTGTGTCACTAATTTGTATTGTTTTAAATAGTCTTGATATATCTCTAGATATTAGTGCATCTATTGCTATTATTGCATCTGGTTTCGTTTTTTCTATTATTCCTTTTAATATTTCTTGTGTTTCTATTCCTGTTGTTCCTAATACTCCTGGCGCTATTCCGCTTATTTCTTTTGAATTTTCATCTATGAGTTCTGGAACATATTTTTTTAAATGTCTTGTTATTGATAAATTTTTTATCACTTTTGGACCTATTGAATCTACTGTTGTATCTATATTGCCTAATCCTACTACTAATATTGAATTATATGATTTAATAATTTCTTTTAACTGTTCTGATATTATTTTACTTATCTTTTTAATTTCTTCTTCTGTTATTATTTCTATTTCTTTTATTTCGGCAGTTATATATGTTCCTATGTCTTTGCCTATTTGTTCTTTTCCCTTTTCATTTAATACTTTTACTTTTGTTAATCTCAATTTATCGTCTATGTCTATATTCTCAGATGAAATTCCTTCTATTTTTCCTATTTTTTCATATTCTTTTAATCTTTCATCCGCCATATCTGTTCTAAAATCTAACACAATAAACCTCTCTTTCTAAAGTTTATTATGCTTTAAATTAGTTTAATTATACATTATGCATCCACCATAATCTATAATTTCTAGTCCTTTAAAATCTTTTAGTTTTAAATTATATTTTAATAAATGATTTTCTATTTCTTTTTTGGAATTATCTTCTATATAATTTATATCTCCAAATAGTATAAAAGTATTGTTTACTACAATACTTGCTCCACCAATAAATCCCTTCATTTTAGAAATTGTACCATTTCGTTTTAGTAAATGTATATTATCATTTTTTATAAATATTGCATCTATATTATGCTTTTTTAATTCCCTATATATTCCTATATCTGTAGTAATACATGAATTTTTACTTGTTACACATATATTGCATTTAGTATATCCTTGTTTGACCAAAACATTTATTTTATCTCTAAGTGACGAATCTACATATTTACTTCCTATTATATTTTGGCCTATTTGACATATATTATATTTTACATCTTCTGGATATGTATTTCCTACTTTTTCTTTACCCATAATAAATTTTGAATCTATTATTTTACTATTTGGGCTACATATAATTTCTTCATCTATTTTGGTATAAAAAACATCACTATGCCCTGATATTTCTTCATATACATCTTCAGATAATGGTAATTTTACTACTTCGAAATATTTTTTTAGATATTCATATTCTATTTTTCTTATTCTTTCATCTATTAATAATTTCATGAGCAATATTTACATAGTACTGATTCTAGTCCAACATTTACATCTATTGTACCAGATTTAGAAGAACTATCAATTTTTATCATTTCTTCTAAAATACTTCTTAATTCCTCCTTATTAAAGTATTTTGCTTGCATACTATATTTATTTACCAAAAAAATTTGGTTTGGTTTTAGTTTTAAGCTTTGTGCTATATTTTTATTCTCTTCTACTGCTATTTTAATTATATATAGTTTCTTAAAATGGTTATACAACATTATTAATATTCTTTGAATTGGTTCTTTTGCATAAATTAAATTATTAAGTGTTTCTAATGCTTCTTTTATTTTCTTCTTACCTAAATTATCAGTTAGATCAAATATTATACTTTCTGATTTTTTTATACTTAAATCATCAATATTATCTCTTGTTATTTTTCCGCCTTTTCCTACATATTCAATTAATTTTCTAATTTCGTTTATTATGTCACTCATGTTTGTTCCAACACATTCTATAAAATATTGAGCAACATTTTCATCAATATTTACACCATAAGCTTTTGTTATTTTAAATATATTATCTACTAGTTGTGGCATTTTTTGTTCTTTAAATTCTTTTATTTCTCCTATTTTTTGTATTGTATTATATAGACTGTTTTTTTCAACTTCTTGCTCTATAAATATAAGATATGTATCCTCTAATTTGTTAGTTTCTAGATATTTCGATAATGTATCTGAAAACACATTTTTCTTTTTGAATAATCCTGTTTCTTTTGCAATTATCATTTTTTTTGGATACCCAAATGCTGGCGTTTCTATATCTGAGACTATATTATTTGCATTAGTTTCATCTATTTGTATATAATTTATACCTAAATTAAGTTCTCCAAAAGAGCTTTTTATTTTCTTTATATATTCATTTCTTAGGTATTCATCTTCCCCAAATAATAATTGTACCACTTATTTACTCCTTTATAAACATTTTGAAAATTTTTGTGAATGTGCATAGCAAATTGCCGCTGCCATACTATCTGTTGTATCATCTAATTTAGGCAATTTATCTACTTTTAATATAGATCTTACCATTTTTTGTACTTGCACTTTATCTGCTCTACCATATCCTGTTACTGCTTGTTTTATTTGAAGTGGAGTATATTCATATATTGGTACTTGTTTTTTTCTTGCTATTACTAATATTACACCTCTTGCTTGTGCAACATTTATTGCTGTTGTTGTATTTGTATTAAAAAATAGTTCTTCTATTGAAATTGCTTCTGGTTTATATGTATCTATTATTTGTTCTAATTCATCACTTATTTTTACTAATCTATCTGGAAA
The DNA here is from genome assembly GCA_947061115.1 of uncultured Clostridium sp. Taxonomy (GTDB): domain Bacteria; phylum Bacillota; class Clostridia; order TANB77; family CAG-508; genus CAG-793. The sequence goes on along the minus strand of CAMSMU010000008.1, from coordinate 17,606 downwards.
TGATTCTCCTGCTTTTGTTAATATTGCACCAGAGTTAATTAATGTAAAATGATTTCCTTTATATTCTATTATGCTGTATCCAGTAATTGCAAATCCTGGATCTATTCCTAATATTACCATTTTATTTCCTTTCATGTAAGTAGTATTCTAAAAACTTCAGATACACTCCATCCTTGGGCAAATGCTCCTTTACCTTCACTTAAATTTACTGAATCATATATTTCTGATATACTTCCAACAGTGTTGCCTTTTGTTAGTTCTTTTGTAAATGTTGTAGCAACATTTAATTTGAATTGTATTAATGTTTTTTCTAAATCTCTATGATTTCCTGCTAATTTTTTTAACGCATCATAGTAAGGTCCTAATAGCCATGGCCATGTTGGTCCCTGATGATATATACTATCTCTTTTATTTGGCGAACCTTCATATATTGCTTCAAATCCTTCTTCTTCTGATGCTAGTGTTTTTAAACCATATTTATTAAGTAATTTTTTAGTTACTGTTATAAATAACTCTTTTGCTATTTCACTATTTATATCAATTATTGGATACGTCATGCTTATAGCAAATATTTGGTTTGGCCTTATTCTATCATCACCTAATACATCATATAAACATTTCTTTTTAGGATTATAAAATTTTTCTCCAAATGATTTTTTACATTTTTCTGCTAACAATTTATATTTACTATATGGCTTTTTAAAATGTTTTGATAAATCTTCCATCACTTTTAGTGCATTGTACCACATAGCATTTAACTCCACAGCTTTACCGTTTCTTGGTGTTGCTGGCACACCATTTACTTTTGCATCCATCCATGTATTTTGAGTATTTTCTGTTCCAGAATAAATTAGATAATCTGTTTCATCTAGTTTAATATTATTTCCGTCTAAATCTATTCCCTGTATATAATTTTCTATTATATCTATTAATTTTTCATAAATATTTTCTTTTATAAATTTATAATTTTTAGTATAGTTTAAGTACTTTTGTATTTGTTCAAATAATAGTAATGAACTATCTGCACTATTATATAATGCATGTCCATCATATTCATTAAATCCATTTGGAATTAGTCCTTGTTTTATATTACTTACAAATGTTAATAATACTTCTTCTGCTATTTTGTATCTTTTTGGTAAAAGTAATAATCCTTCAAAAGATATTAAACTATCTCTTCCCCAATCTAAAAACCATGGATATCCTGCAAGTGTTGTATGTAGTTTCAAAGATGGTCTGTATACAACAAAGTTATCTGATGCTACTATATATTTTTCTACTAAGTCAATATAACTTTGTTTTTCTTCTTCTTTTTTAGGTACATTTTTTAAAAGTTCTGATGACTTTAATTGATTATTTATTCTTTTTATTTCTTCTTTTATTATTTTTGTTCCATCTAATTTTGAAAGTTCTTCTATACTATGACCATATTCTCCACTTAATGAACATAGGAATGTTACTTCTTTATCTTCATTTGGTTTTATTTCTATTTCAAATGTTCCAGGAACTGCATGATTTTCTAAATAATCGAATCCTCTTTCCTTTTCTTTTTGATAATACATTGAATAAAATATATCGTCTTTATGTTCTATATAATTGCTTCCATTTACATATATATTTATTTTTTCCTTGCTATCTTTAAAATTTATTTCTGCACTTTCTTTATTTATTTTTTGAGTATAATTAAATTTTAAGTCTTGTGTTTCTGCATGAAAATCCCTGAAATTAATTAACGGTGTTAAAAGCAACTTTGCTTTTTCTTTTTGATTTGATATTCTATAATTAATTGCTACTGTATTCTTTCCATAGAACATACAAATTGTTTTTTCTATCACTACATTTTTTATTTTATATGTATATATTGGTATTATTGTTTTTTCAAACTTTTTCAAGTATTTATTTTTTATTTGCGTTTGTTCATTTATTGCATTTGAATATATATCATACTTTTTACCATTTAGCTCTATGCTTTCATCTACTTTAGATAATACTAATTTTCTTAATCCTGGTGGGTTTGTTGCAGCAATCAATAATCCACTATATCTTCTTGTATTTATTCCTATGTCAGTACTTGATGCAAAGCCTCCAATTCCATTTGTTATTATCCATTCCTTCATTTGTATTGTTCCTTTCAAACTTTGGTTATATATTTTTTAGTAATATCTAGTTTTTAAATCTTCTAGCTGGTCTTTCTTTTTTAGCTTTTTCTTCTTTTTTTGGTATTTTTATTTTATCGAATATTTTAGATTTTTCTTTTTTGTCCTTTTTATCTTCTTTATTTTCCTTATTTTCCTTAACTTCAGTCTTTAATGATTTATATATTGATTCTATTTCTGGTTCTTCTTCTTTTTCTTCTTTTATCATTTTGTCTATTTCTTGTATTTGTTTTCTTAAAGATCTCTTTTCATCACTGTTCTTTATAGATTCTACTCTTTCTTTATATTTATCATTAAATTTACTTTTAGATGTACTTGGTTTTCTTTCATATGCTTTTTTAGTAGTGCTTTTTGTTTTTTTATTTTCCTTTTTATTTATCTTCTTTCTTTCTTTTAATTTACTATTTAGTAATACATATTTATTATCATTTTGCATATCTCTAAATTTAAACTCATCACACACTAATTGAATAATTGTTTCAGCTACTGCATTTGAGTCGTGCCTAATTAAACCATCTTTAATTGTTGATAAATTTCTTTGTATCAATTTAACTCCCATTTCTTTCGTTTTTTGTTCATCTGGGAGTACTATATCTGACCCTTCTAAATTATATTTTTTTATAAATTCTGGTATTATTTCTCCAGTATCATATACACAATAATCTATAACTCCTTTTCCAACATACTCATTAATTGCCTTAATATGATCAGATAAAGAATATTCATCAGTTTGACCTAATTCAGTCATTATATTGCTAATATATACTTTTATTGCTTTACTTTCTTTTATTTCTTTTGCAATTCCTTTTATTAATAAATTTGGTATTACATTTGTATATAAGCTTCCTGGTCCTATAATAATAGCATCTGCCTCTTGTATTGCCTCTTTAACTCCTGGAGCAGGTGTATTATTTGTTGGATTAATATATACCCTACTTATTTTTGTTGATGTATTACTTATATATTCAGTTATTTTATCTTTGTCTTCAAGAACTTTTCCATCTTCTAGTTCCGCACAAACTCTAATTTCTTCTAGTGTTGCTGGTAATACCTTTCCTGTTATATTTAACACTTCCTTAGACTGTTCTATTGATTTTGCTTCGTTATTATATAGCGTATTCATAGAACTTATATATATATCGTCAAATCTTAAATTGCGAAGTTGACCATTGTTAAATTTTACATTCAATAAATTTGACATTGCCTCTTCATTATGTGAAAGTGCAATTATACTTTCTTTTATATCATCTAATGGTAGCATTTGTAATGTCTTTTTTGAATTATCACCATCATTTTCATAGCTTAGCATTGTTACTATTGCTGTTATATTATCAGTATAATTTTTAAGTCCTCTAAGTACTGTGTTTAGGCCACTTCCTCCACCAATAACTACTATTTTAGGTCCTTGATTATATACTTTTTTATTAAATATTAAACTGTTAACTATTGGTGAATCTTTTCTTGTATCACTATCTTCTACTAATAGCTCTAATGTTCTTTTTTGCATAAATACTAATCCTACTACAACTGCTACAAATCCTATCACAAATGATACTACTATTTTTACAATTTCAATTGTTCCGAATTGTATCAAAATATAGCAAAGTTGATATACCATAACTAATTAGAATTATTCCTAATAATATTATTAACATCCACTTTTTCATCTTTGCCTTTGAAGTAAACCATTTAAAAAATCCCATTTTATTATTTCCTTTCTATTCACCAATAATTTTTATTTCTGGTTCTATTTTTACATTATTTTTTTCATAAACTACCTTTTCTACATGTTCTATTAAATCCATTATATCTTTTGCAGTTGCATTTCCTGAGTTTATAATAAACCCTGCATGCTTTTTTGAAATTTCTGCTCCGCCTATTTTATATCCTTTTAGTCCTGCTTCATCAATAAGTTTTGCGGTTATATATCCATCTATTCTTTTAAATGTACTACCTGCACTTGAAAACTCTATTGGCTGATTATCATTTCTTTTTTTTGCATATTCTTCCATTGTATTTTTTATTTGCTCATATTTTCCTTGTTCTAGTTTTAAAGTAGTTTTTAATATAAAACAATTTAGATTTTGAAATTTGCTTTTTCTATAACTAAATTCATGTTCTTGACCTGTTAATGTTTTTATTTCTTTTTTATCTAAATTAATATATTCTGTTTTTAATACTATGTCTTTCATTTCTTTTCCATATGCGCCAGCATTCATTACTAATGACCCACCTATAGTTCCTGGTATTCCTGATGCAAATTCAAATCCTGTAAGTTCATTTTTTAATAAAATATTTGCTAATCTAGTATTTGTCATGCCTGAACTTACTGTTATATTTGTCCCTTCTATATTGAAATCTTTTGATGTATATTTAATAACTATTCCTCTAATTCCTTTATCTTTTACTAATAAATTACTTCCATTTCCTACAATTGTTATTTTTTTATTTAATTTTATTATTTTTTCTAATTTTTCTTGTGTGTCTACTATAGCAAATACATCTGCTATTCCTCCTACCTTAAAAGTAGTATGTTTGCTCATTGGTTCATTGTATAATACGTTTTCTTTTCCTAATATGTCTTCTAATTCGTTCAATGAGTGTCCCCCCTTTTTTGCTATTCTATTTTACCATTTTTATTTTTTTTTTACAATAATTATTACATTTATTTTTATAAAATATGAAATGGGAATCGATTTTAATTACAATCAATCCCCATTTCATATAACTACAATACTTAACTAAGAAATTATAGATAAACATTAAACTGAATAAAATTTAAAGAACAATAAAGAAGCATTTTTCTCTCACTGTTACTCTTGCTATTTCTTTTTCATTATCATCATTTCCCCAGTCTCGAATAATTTCTAAATATTCATACTGACATGGTATAATTTCATTACCATTTTTGTCGATACAACCATATAAATCAAAATTATTTTTTACTTCATAATAATTACTCTTTAGTCTATCATAAAAAATATCAACATACTTATGATAACTCCAAATTACTCTCAGCAGAGTCAGATTGGATAGCTACATCGTCTACTATGGTTTCTGATTGGCTACTATTCTTACTGCAACCTGTGTCAATAATACATTTATAACAGTAATCAATGATATTAATTTTTACTCCGTTTTCTGTTCATTTTAATCCTCCTAAAATTTAAATTTATAGTTACTACATATAGCATTATGCTATATGTACATAATATTATTACTAGTGGAATCTTGATTTTAATTTATCTTGAAAATAAACTCTTGATTATTTTTTTAGATTGTATTATTATACTTATGCATCTAATTTAAATGCGGAATGGAGTTTTTTATGGGAGATATAAATGTATATTCTGGTCCAATGAAATCTGGAAAGACTAATGAAATTTTAAATGAATATAAAAGGCAGTTAGTTGCTGGTAAAAGTGTTGAAATGTTTAAGCCTTCAATTGATACAAGAGGAAAAACTAATTTTGTTGTATCAAGAAATGGTATAGATATTCCTGCTATTACAATTAATAACATTGCAGATCTTCAAAACTATGATGCTGATGTTTATTGTATTGATGAGTTTCAATTTTTAGATGGTAATATAAAAGTTATTCAAGAAATGGCTGACAATGGTAAAAAATTTTATATATCTGGTTTAAATCTTACTGCTGAAAGACACCCTTTTGGAAAAATGGCTGATCTGCTTTGCATTGCTGATAATATTCATTTTCTTAATGCAATTTGTGATAATTGTAAAAATGAAAATGCTACTCTTACTTATTATAAAGGTTCAAAAAACACTGATATTGTTATTGGCGATCATGAGTATATGTCTCTTTGTAGAAACTGTTATAATGAATTTACTAAAAACAATAAGGACGATTAACAATCGCCCCATATATTTAATTTGATTACGTTTTTCATAATTATAAAAGTACCCACATAAAATTATTACTTACCAATAGAATAAATGCTCCAAAAATTATTGCCCATGAAATTTTAACATCATCTGGATTGTCAAAATTAAAATCTAATGTTCCTTCTTCTATTTCATTTACATCTATTGTTGACACTTTTATATTATCTACTTGCTCATAATTAAAGCTTGATTCAAAATCTGTTTTTTGTCCTGGATATAAGTCATTTATTTTTACATACTTTGTACCTAATAGTACATCTCTTTTAGAAAACGCATCTAATTTTATATATTTATTGCTTATCACTGAATCTGTATTGTTCTTTACTAAACCTTTTACATATCCATTTACAAAAGTAGCTTTTGCTTCTGTTACTTCTATATTAAGTACTGATTCTGATATTGTATACTCTTTTGTATTATATGTACTTTTTAATACAAAAAATGATGATATGTTTACAATAACATATACAATTGCTAAAATTAAAAAGTACTTAAAAAATTTCTTCATTTTATCCATTTCATTACCACTTTCATTTTTATTCTAATTTTTTAATCAAAGGTTACATTTTTCTAAATACACCTGCTACTTTACCAAGTATTTGACAATCTGGAACTATTATTGGATCCATTGTACTATTTTCTGGTTGCAAACGTATATGTCCATCTTCCTTATAAAATGTTTTTACTGTTGCTTCATCTTCTATTAGTGCAACTACTATTTGACCATTTTCTGCTGAATTTGTTTTTTTAACCAATATGTAGTCTCCATCTAATATACCAGCTTCAATCATACTTTCTCCTCTTACTGTAAGCATAAAGCTTTCGCTATTTCCAACAAAGTCTATTGGAATTGGAAATGTATCTGTTATATTTTCTACTGCTAATATTGGTTCTCCTGCTGTTATTTTTCCGATTATTGGTATATTTACCATTTCTTTGTTTGTATAAAATTGTTTTGTCGAATTTATTCCTCTTTGGTCTGCTATTACATTGTCCCCATTATAATTTTTAAGCAATCTAAGAGTTCTTCCTTTTTGTGTTTCCTTTTTTATAAATCCTCTTTCTTCTAAAGATTTTAAATAACCTTGAACTGTTGCTGTAGAACTTAAATCAACTGCTTTTCCTATCTCTCTTACTGATGGTGCAAATCCTTTTGCTTCAATTTCTTTTTGAATAAATTTTAAAATTGCTCTTTCTCTTTTATTTAATCCATTTCCATCTCTTTTAGATTTGTTCATTTTTATCATCCTTTCTTAGGATATAAGTTAACTGAAAAATAAATATAAGAGTTATAAATATTTTCAGCTTATATTTCTCCTAAATATAAACTGAAAATATAATATCATAAAAAAATTAGTTTGTCAAACAAAAGTTTTAAAAATATTTGTTCTTATAAGAATTTTTTTATATACTTTGTATTTTTCTGTTTTATCTTAAAAATATTACTATATATAATTCTGTTATATTTTCAAGATATTCTCTTATACATATATACTGTTAAATATGGAGGCATATTATTATGTTCTTTTGATCCTCCTGTAGTTGAAACTGGTTGCCCATATTTATCATTTAAATAAAACTCACCATCACCAACTTTACAAAACCAAGTTCCTGCTTCTCTTCCTGGTTGAACATACATAAAGCTATGGTTATGAGCTGGCATTTCTTCTATTGTTAATTTATGCGTTGCTTCCCCTCCTATACTTCCTGCCTGATATGTATCTCCTGCACTTAATAAAAATGTATCTTTGATTTGTTCCCATTCTCCTCCTATAAATTCTGATGGATTTCTTTCACTTTGGGATATGTATACACTTCCTACTGGATATTCTTTTAATCTCTCTTCTTCTATTATTTGCTTTACTAATAATGTCATTTCGCTTGTATCTATATTTCCACCTGTATTATTTGATGCTAATTGAGTGTACAAACTATTTAGCCCTATTTGTTCTTTTTCTTGTTCTCGTTTATATAATTCCGTTGCCTGTTTGGCTTTTGCTACTATTCCATTTTCCCCTAATGCAAAATTCATTGTTATTCCTGCAAGTATTAATAGCACTATTACTGTTACAACTAATGTTACCATTGTTATTCCTGCGGACGATTTATAATCGCCCATGTGGTTGTTTATTAGATTTGTTCTATCGGGCAATTTGTAATCGCCCCTACAATTGTTTTTTGCTACTAATTCCTTTAATTTTATCATTTTGTTTATCCTCCTATTTTGCTTTAGTTACTCGGTCTTTACACCTTTTCAACCAAAAAAGAACGTCTCCTATGGTTGAGTTTAATCTGCACAAAAAACTATGTCTTTTAGATTTCTCTAAAAAGACATAGTCTTTCTATGTTTACGTAATTTTATTTCATTAGACCTTACGATATATATATATATATATATACAGTATCAAGTATTTTCACGTTTTTCATTGTGTTTTTTCCTTTATTTATTTTTATTATTTTACCATATATTTTTTATTTTTTCTATATTATTAGGGCGATTGCTAATCGCCCCTATGATATTTTAATTTGCCAATTAAATTATTTTTATTCAATAATTAGTCTTCCCATTCCATTTCATATTCGCCTATTTTTACAATATCGCCTTCTTTTATTCCTTGTTTTTTAAGTTCTTTATTTAGTCCTATTTCATCTAGTTTCCTATGCAAATAGAATAGTGATTCATAATCTTCTATATTTACTTTTCTCATTATACTGTCTACTTTTTTGCCTTTTACAATAAACCTTCCTTTTTCTTTGCTTATTTCAAAATCTTCTTTTTTAGCTTCTAAAGTATATATTTTTTCTTTTACTTGATTATCTATTAATTCTTCTTTTGGAAGTCTTTTTATTTGTGTAGATACATAATCCATTAATTCTTCTACACCTTCTCCTGTAATTCCTGATATTTTGAATATTTTTTTGTTATTATTTTTTGCAACTTTTTCTAGTTCATTGTACAATGATTCATCTTGCATATTGTCTATTTTATTTGCTACTATTATTTGTGTTCTTTTTGATAGTTTTTTGCTATATGCTTTTAATTCCTCATTTACTTTATAATAATCTTCTACTGGATTTCTTCCTTCTAAACCAGATACATCTACAAAGTGTAGTAATAATCTAGTTCTCTCTATATGTCTTAAAAACTGTATTCCTAATCCTATACCATCACTTGCACCTTCTATAATTCCTGGTATATCTGCAATTACAAAACTATCTCCATATTTGTTTTTTACTACTCCTAAGTTTGGTTCTATTGTTGTAAAATGATAGTTTGCTATTTTAGGGGTTGCTGATGTTACTACTGACAAAAATGTGGATTTACCTACATTTGGAAAGCCGATTAATCCTACATCTGCGAGTAGTTTAAGTTCTAATATTAGTTCTCTTTCTTCTCCTGGTTCTCCATCTTCTGCAAATCTTGGAACTTGTCTTGTTGATGTAGCAAAATGTGCATTTCCTCTACCACCTCTACCACCTTTTAGTATGAGTGCTGTTTGATTTGTAACAGACAAATCTGCTAATACTTCATTTGTATTAGCATCTTTTATTACTGTTCCTATTGGTACAGGTATATAAAGATCTTCTGCACTTTTTCCATATTTATTAGATCCTTCGCCGTTTTGACCATTTTGTGCTTTAAATTTTTTTGTGTATCTAAAATCTATAAGGGTATTGGCATCTTTGTCTACTTTAAAATAAACATTTCCACCTTTTCCTCCATCTCCACCATCTGGTCCGTCCGTGCTGCTACATATTTTTCTCTTCTAAATGATATTGCACCATTTCCACCTTTGCCAGCTGTAGCATATATTTTTACATAGTCTGTAAACATTATTTGTATCCTCTCTTTTTGTATTATATCTATTTATCTAAATTTAAATCATTCAAAATAAATTTTAATAATCTAATTTCATTTGCTTTTTTACTTTTGTCATTGTTTGCTTTGCAATTTTTCTTGCATTTTCGGTTCCAAACATTAAAATGTCCATTACTTCATTTGGATTTTCTTCATAGTACTTTCTTTTATTTCTAATAGGCTCTAAAAAGTTATTTATATTTTCTATTAATTGCTTTTTGCATGACACACAACCTCTTTGACCTTTTTTACATTCTTCACATACATTTTTACATTCTTCACTATTTGTAAATAGTTTATGATAATAATATACCATACATATATCTGGATTTCCTGGATCATCCTTTTTTATTCTTGCTGGATCAGTTAAAGCTCCCATTACTTTTTCTTTTATTGTTTCTAAATCATCTGCAAGATATAAAGCGTTTCCTAAAGATTTACCCATTTTAACATTTCCATCTAATCCTTTTATTCTTCCAGAATTACTCATGACTGCTACTGGTTCTCTTAATGTTTTACCATATATATTGTTGAATTTTCTTACAATTTCTCTACATTGTTCTATTAATGGAAGTTGATCTTCTCCTACTGGTACATAGCTTGCATCAAAGCATGTTATATCTGCTGCTTGACTTACTGGGTATCCTAAAAATCCATATGTAACACTTTCTCCAAATAAATCTCTTTTTTGTGCAATTTCAGTTTTTACAGTTGGGTTTCTCTCTAGTCTAGCTATTGTTACTAAATTAGAATAGAATACTGTTAGTTCTGCTATTTCTGGTATTAATGATTGCAAAAATATAGTTGATTTATTTGGATCTATACCTATTGCAAGTTCATCCATTACAATTTGAGTTACATTTTGTTTTACTTTATCTGGATTATTGAAATTATCTGTCAAAGCTTGAACATCTGCAACTTCTATAAAAGTTTCAAACTTATCTTGCAAACTCACTCTACTTTTTAGTGATCCAAAATAATGACCTATATGAAGTTTACCTGTTGGCCTATCTCCTGTAAGTATTCTAAGAGTTTTATCTGGTTTTATGTCTTCAATTTTTATTTTCTCATCTTCCATCATATTTTCCTTTCTTAGAGAAATGAGAACCGTCCCAATTTCCCTCGTCCTAATTTAATTTACTGCAGTTAGGTTTATAAGCAATTCATTATTATCATCATTTGCTGCTTTATTTTTTCTTACACTACTACATTTTTCACATTTATATGTTATTACATATCCTTTTTTTGTATTTGGTTCTACTTTTATTGGCTTTAAAAGTCCTTTACATTCTTCCATTCTATCTCCGTGGAACACAGTCTACATGTTTTGAATACAAACAATATGGACAATGATCTCTTGATGTATATCCTAATTTTCCTACTTTTTTACCACAATGTTCACATATAAATTCTTCATCTCTTTTTACAATTTTCATTTATCCCTCTTAAATAATTAGTATTCAAATATGCTATCTCCTATAAATTCACGCAATATTGAATTATTAGGTACAGCTCTTTCGTTCATTTCGTCAAAATATCCTAATAATGTACTTAGTCTTTTGGCTTCTGAATATTCTTTTTCATTAGGAGTAATTTGATCTAATAATGGTTTTGCATATTTTGAAAGTACTGCCAATTCATATACTAAGGAAGTATTGAACATTGCATCCGCTTCTTCTTGAAATGGAAATATGTTTTTGTCTTCTCCTCTATTTACAGATTCCCATCTTTTTAATGTGTCTAATGCAGAATAATTTCTAAAGTTATTATCTCTAACTATTCTTCTAATAAGTCTTGTGTCTGTTGTAGATATACGATTATAATAATCTATATTTAATACTGTTAAGTCACTAATATATATCTTAAACTTATTTTCTTTTGGTATTTCGTTTGTTAGTCTATCGTTTAAAGAGTGTATTCCTTCTATTATTAAGACTTCATCATCTTTTAGTTTCAGTGTATTTCCACTATATATTTTTGTTCCATTTTTAAAATCAAATGTAGGAATCTCAACCTTTTCACCATTTATTAGTTTGGTTAAGTGATCATTAAATAATTGTAAATCTAATGCTTCTATTGATTCAAAATCATATTCTCCATTTTCATCTAATGGTGTATCTTTTCTTTCTACAAAATAATTATCTGTTCCTATTGTTACAGGTTTCATTCCATGTAATCTTAGTTCTATTCCTAATCTTTTTGCAAATGTGGTTTTTCCTGATGATGAAGGTCCAGCTATAAGTACTATTTTTACATTTTTTCTTTCTGATATTTTGTCTGCAAGTTCTGCAAATTTCTTTTCATGTAAAGCCTCTGCTGTTAGTATTATTTCATCATTTTTGCCATTTCTAATTTGTTCATTTAGTTGATATATTGTATTTATATTCATTAATTTATTTATATCGTCATATTCTTCTAATGTTGATTGTAATTTTTTTGTTTCTATAAATTCGCCTAACTCATTTGGATTTTTTCTACTAGGATATCTTACTATAAATCCGTCTTTATACTTATTTATATCAAATAGTTTAATGTATCCTGTTGATATAGGCATTATTCCAAAAAAGTAATTATAATAATCTTCACAATAATATAATGACACTATATCCTTTTCTTTATTTTCTATTTGCAGCCTTCCTCTTATTGTATTTTGTTCTGAATAAAATTTTTCTGCTTCTTCTTTTGTCATCACTTTTTTATTTATTGGAAGGTTTTTGTTTATAATATCTAGCATTTTATTTTTTACATTTTCAATAATTTCTTCTGTTATGTTTTCATTTTCTACTTCACAAAACATTGCATTTGTTAATTGATAATTAATATTGATCAAAAGATCTGGATATAATTCATTAAATGCCATTGTCATTATATACATTAATCCTCTTATATATGTTCTTTTTCCATCTTTATGAGTAAAGTCTATAAATTCTATAACATCTCCTTCTTTTACTTCGTAGTTTAAAGACTTTATTTCATTATTGCATTTACATGCTATTATATTATTTTTATTTTCTTTGATTAAGTCTATTACTTTTACTTTTTCTAGTGGTATTTCTGTTTCTTTTCCGTTGTAATAAATTTTCATAATTTTACCTTTCTTTTAACTCATTTTTTCTTTTATTTTAGATAGTATATTTAATGCATCTAATGGAGTTAATTGTTCTAATTTTATCTGATCTATTTCATGTGCAATTTCTGCTAATTTATAATTATACATATCTAGCTGTCCTTCACTTTTAGCTTTTTCTGATTTTGTTTGTACATTGTCTTTTATAATACTCTTTCTTTCTAATGTTTTTAGTATATCATTTGCTCTTTTTGTTACTGTTTTTGGTACTCCTGCAAGTCTTGCAACATGAACTCCATAGCTTTCGTCTGTACCTCCTGGTAATATTTTTCTTAAAAATACTACATCTTCGCCTTTTTCTCTTACTGCTATATGATAATTTTTTATTCCTTCTAATTTTTCTTCTAATCCTATTAGTTCATGATAATGTGTTGCAAATAATGTTTTAGATCCACATACGTTTTTATCTAGTATATATTCTGTAACAGCCCATGCAATTGATAAACCATCATATGTTGATGTTCCTCTTCCTATTTCATCTAAAATTACTAAACTTCTATTAGTTGCATTAGATAATATTGATGCTACTTCCATCATTTCTACCATGAAAGTACTTTCTCCCATACTTAAGTCATCTGATGCACCAACTCTTGTGAAAATTTTGTCTACTACTCCAATATGTGCAGATTTTGCTGGTACAAAGCTACCTATTTGTGCCATAAGCGTTATTAATGCTACTTGTCTCATATATGTTGATTTACCTGCCATATTAGGTCCTGTTATAATTGATAATCTACTTTCTTCTGAATTCAAATATGAATCATTTTCTATGAAAGATCCTGATGGTAATATTTTTTCTATTACAGGATGCCTTCCTTCTTTTATATCTATTATATCACTATCATCTACTTCTGGAATACAGTAATTCATTTCTTCTGCAACTTTTGCAAATGAGCATAATACATCTATTTTAGATACTATATTTGCAGCTGTTTGCAATCTTTTTGCACTTTCTTCTATTTTGTTTCTTATATCTACAAAAGCATCATATTCTAGTACTACTACCTTTTCTTGTGCACCTAATATTTGATTTTCTAAATTTTTAAGTTCTTCTGTTATATATCTTTCTCCTGTAGTTAATGTCTGTTTTCTTATATATCTTTCTGGTGCTAATTTTACAAATGATTTGCTTACTTCAATATAATAACCAAATATTTTATTATAGCCCACTTTTAAATTCTTTATTCCTGTTTCTTGTTTTTCTCTGTTTTCTAAATCAAGTAGCCATTTTTTGCCATTTGTTGTAGCTTCTATAAGTTCATCTATATCTTTATTATAACCTTTTTTTATAATTCCTCCTTCTTTTACACTCATAGGAGGATCCTCTGTTATTGCATCATCTATTAACTTATATATATCTTCTAGAGTATCTAATCCTTCATATAGATTTTTCATCATTTCTGATGTAGAATTTGCTAGTATATTTTTTAGTTCTGGTAATTGCATTACTGAGTTTTTAAGTGATATTAAATCTCTTGCATTTGCTGTACCATATGCTATTTTTCCTGCTAGTCTTTCTATATCATATACTCTTTTTAGTGATGTAGATATATCATCTCTAAACATAGCGTTTTCTTTTAGTTCTTTAACTGCATGAAGTCTTCTATTTATATCTTTTATATCTATAAGTGGATCACTTAACCACCTTCTTAAAAGTCTACCTCCCATTGATGTATCTGTTTTGTCTAATACCCAGAGTAAAGTTCCTTTTTTAGATTTATCTCTTAGTTTTTCTGTTATTTCTAAATTTCTCCTAGCATTAATATCTAGTGCCATATATTTTGTTGTATTATATACTATTATTTGATTTAAATTCTCCATTTTTGACTTTTGAGTATTTTCTATATAATCCATTAAACCATTTATAGCTGATACTGCAAATAGTTTCTGTTTTATTGTTGTTAATTTATCTCCTTTGTCATCTCTTAAATCAAATTGTTCTTCTATTTTTTTATAATCATTCTCAAATTTTTCTTCTGTAGAAATAAAACAATTAAATCTTTGTTTTATATTATCTATTTCATTTACTGAATTTTTCATCATTTCATTAACTACTAATTCTGATGGATTGTATCTTGAAATTTCGTCTAATAATTTTGCATAATTATTTTCTTCTTTTATTTCTGTTGAATAAAAATCTCCTGTTGAAATATCACATACTGCAACTCCAAAGTATATTCCTTCTTTATATATAGACATTATATAATTATTTTTCTTTTCTTCTAATATTGTTCCTTCTACTACTGTACCAGGTGTTATTACTTTTATAACATCTCTTTTTACTATTCCTTTAGCCAACTTTGGATCTTCTAATTGCTCACATATTGCTACTTTATAACCTTTTTCTATTAATTTTGCAATATAATTTTCTGCTGCATGAAATGGTACTCCACACATTGGAGCCCTTTCATTTTGTCCACAATCTTTACCTGTAAGTGTTAATTCCAATTCTCTTGATACATTTACTGCATCATCAAAAAACATTTCGTAAAAATCTCCCAATCTGTAGAAAAGTACACAATCTTTATACTCCTCTTTAGTTTTTAAATAGTGTTGCATCATTGGTGAGTAATTTTTTAGGTTTTCTTCTTTTTCAATTAATTCTGACATTTTTCCTCCATATCTTATTTTTTTATTTTTCCTTTTAAGTACCACATATGTTCTGATATTATTTCTACTGGAATTATTTTTCCAATCATTTGGTCATTTCCTTCAAAGTTTACAACTTTGTTACTCTCTGTTCTTCCTGTATAAATTTTGTCATTTGTTTTACTTTTTCCTTCAACTAATATGTATTGAGTAGTTCCTATATATTTTTTATTTTTTTCTGCTATTATTGTTTCTGCTAAATTTTTAAGTTTATCAAATCTATTATGTTTTATTGTTTCATCTACTTGTCCTTCCATATTGTTTGCTACAGTACCTACTCTTTTTGAATAAATAAACATATATATTTGTTCATAATTCATTTTTTTAACTGCATCTAATGTTTCTTCAAAATCTTCTTCTGTTTCTCCTGGAAACCCTACTATTATATCTGTACTAAATTCTATATTTGGTATTTTATCTTTTATTTTTTTTGCAAGTTCAATATAATTTTCTTTTGTATATTTACGGTTCATAGATTTTAAAATATTTGTACTTCCTGATTGAAGTGGCAAGTGTATTAATTTACATACTTTATCACAATTTTTTATTGCATCTATTACATCATCTGTAAAATCTTTTGGATGTGGGGATATAAACCTAATTCTTTCTATATCATTTATAGTGTTTATTAATGCTAACAAACTAGCAAATGAATTTACTATGTATTTTTTTTCATCTTCTGCTATAACACTAAAGTTTACGTCTTGTCCATTTTGCTTTTCACTTACTAAATATGAATTAACATTTTGGCCTAATAATGTAATTTCTTTATATCCTTGTTTTGCTAATGATACTACCTCATTATATATGTCTTGAGGATGTCTGCTTCTCTCTCTTCCTCTTACATATGGGACTATGCAATATGTACAAAAATTATTACATCCATTCATTATTGTAACAGACGCTTTTATTTTATCTTCTCTTAGTACTGGTATTCCTTCTACTATGTTCCCATCTATATCTAATATATCTTCTATTTTCTTATTTTCAATTATTGCATTATATAAATCTTCTGGAAAATTTTGCATTGTATGTGGTCCAAATATTATATCTACAAATGGATAGCTTTGTCTTATTTTTTCTATTATATGTTTTTCTTGCATCATACATCCTGCAATTACAATAATAGTACCATTTTTTTCTTTATATTTCTTTACTTCACCTAATTTTCCAAACAATTTATCTTCTGCATTTTCTCTAACACAACAGGTATTAAATACTATTACATTTGCTTCATCCAATTTTTCTGTTTTAGTATATCCTGCTTCACTTAGCATACCAGATATTTTTTCTGAGTCATTTTCATTTAGCTGGCATCCCATTGTAAATATGCTATATTTTTGTTTATATATAGTTTCTTTTATTTTTTTTATATATTCATTATTCATTTCTATTTTTTTCATATCTAATATACCTTCTTAATATTGCCTATTAATAGTGTGTGTATTATATCATATAAGTTTAAAAAAGTATACATTTAATCAATAATTGACTAAGTATAGCTAGTATTTTTTATTTATTGGATTATATAATTTTATAATCATTGTTAGACAATGAATTATTATTTTTTATTAAAATATGTAATTAAATGGTCTATTGTTTCTTTATTCTCTTTAGATAATTTGTAATATCCTGTTAAAGTATATTCTAAATCTTTATTTTCTGTGATTTTTAAATGCTTGCTAAAAATTTGATCTAAACTTATTTGAAATAAATTGCAAAAATGAATTAAAACTTCATAAGTTGGTTTAGATTTATCTCTTTCTATTTCACTTATATATCTAACTGAAACTTCTATCTTTTCAGCTAATTGCTCTTGAGTATATCCATTACTTCTTCTTATTTGTTTTAAGATATTTTGGATCTATGTCAAGTTTTTGGACACTTTTTTTGAGAATTTTTTTATAT
>CAMSMU010000007.1 GCA_947061115.1 uncultured Clostridium sp. | reverse complement strand
TAACAAATGAAAAACGCTAAACCAATTGAGGCTGTATATATATATATATATATATATCGTAAGTCTTAATAAAACAAAATTACGTAAACATAGTAAAACTATGTCTTTTTAGAGAAATCTAAAAGGCATAGTTTTTTGAGACATGGGGACGGTTCCTTTTTCCCAAAAAGGGTTATAGATCGACCAAAGGTTGTCAAATGATTAAAAAAACAACCGCATGGGTGATTATAAATTGCCCGTAAAAACGATAATATCAAATAAAAGAATAATAAATTCAATAATAGAAATAATAATAAAAACAAATTCTATAACAGCAATTAATAGCAATTGCAAAATAAAAAATGATATGATATAAATAATAAAAAAGTGACCAACATTGATTGCAAAACAAAGGAGGAGAAATTAGATGAGAAAAGATGCAAAATGTATAAGAAACGCTTATAGGGGTAACCATTGGTTGTCAGGTGGAATAACAAACAATTCTATAAGCGACTATCAGCTTCCCGCAGGAATAACACTAATAGCGCTAGTTGTAACAATAATTGTGCTATTAATATTAGCAGGAATAGCAATAAGTTTAAGTGTAGGAAACAATGGACTATTTAGTAGAGCAAAAAATGCAGTAGATATATGGAAAAATGCAGAGTCAGATGAACAAGAAAAAATGAAAAACTTTGCAAATACTTATGATGAGATATTAAATAATATTGGATCAAATGAAGATATAGAAGAAAATAAAATAACTATAGATAAAATAACAGGACTAGAGAAAGAAAATACAGAAACAACAGATAAAGAAGGAAATAGAGTAGTAGTACCAGCAGGATTTAAAGTAGTAAATCCAGATCAAACAGTAAATGAAGGAATAGTAATAGAAGATGTATCAGCAGAAAATACTGACACAATAGGGAACCAATTTGTATGGATACCATGTACTATAGATGGAGCAAATAATACATTAAAATATGATAGATATGCATTTAATAGTGACGGCTATGATGCTAGTCAAATAAAACTAGAAGAAAAAGATGAAGATGGAAGTTATAAAATACGAAGAGTGGATATTACATCATATTATTTTCATGAAGCCATGACAGAACAGGAAAGAATAAGTATAGAAAGATATGGAGGCTATTATATAGGTAGATATGAGGCAGGTTGTGATATAGAAAGAAGTGAGAGTAACAAAGGAAACATAGAAAATGTAGCGAGAATAAAAGAAAATTTAAAAGTATATAATTGGATTACAAGAGATGAAGCTAAAACTATATCAGAGAGAATATATATTGGAAAATCAAAATTATGTAGTAGTTATGCATGGAATACAGCATTAAAATTTATAGATGGAGAAACAGGAACATATGCAGTAAATAGCGTAGGAGGTAATTATAAAGAAAATGGTGGATTAAAAAATACAGGATACCATGCATTAAAAAATATATATGATATGGGAGGAAATGTATATGAATGGACAACAGAAAGTTATACTGATCAAAGTACCCCTTATGTAGTTGGAGGAGGATGTTATTACAATCAAGCTTCAATTACTCCAGCTGGAAACCGATTATACTTTAGTAGTGATCATTTAAAAGATAATATTCGGAATTAGAATTACTTTATACATTTAAAAATGATATAAATTTAAAAATCAATTTTTATATAAAAAACATTAAAGTACTTGTATAAAATGTGAATTTGGTATATAATAAATTATCAATTTAATATATGTGTTATGAAAGGTGATAGACATGACAATTGGTAATGAAATTATACAAGAATTAAAGAACTCAGCAGATGAAAATAAAGAAAATGAAGCACATAAATTATTAGAAGAAGATAAAGTAAAAATAACAAAGGTAATATATGATAACAAAAACAATTTTTCAATAAAAGGTATAATACCAAGTAATTTAGAGGAATATCATACATATATATATGTAAAAGATGGCGAAATACAAGATTTAAATTGTACATGTCCAGAGTATGAATCAACATATGGAACATGTAAACATATATTAGCAACAGCTTTAGAATTTAATACAAATGCAGAGTATATAAGAATGACTGATGCAGAAACTAATAAAATACCTTTGAAAAACAAAGAAAAAAACAATGAAAAATATAGAATATATAGGCAAATGATAAATTCGTTTTACCAAGAAGAGCAACAAGAAAAAAACAATTCACTTTATTCAGAAAAAATAAGAATAGAAGTAAAGCTCATATATAAAGAAAATCTTAAAACTTTTAGACTAGAAGTAAAAATAGGAAATAGACAAATGTATAAAATAAAGGATATAACTGAATTTTATACAAGGATGATGAATAAAGAAATTTACAAATATGGCATGAAACTGGAATTTATGCATATAAGAGAAAACTTTGAAGAAAGCAGTATTCCATTACTTGATTTCATTTTAAAATATGCAGAGATATTAAAATATTCTAGGGAATCAGATTATAGATACTATGTAAATAGTATAGATAAAGCATATATAGTACTTACAAAGCCAGGAATAGATGAACTTTTTCAAATATTAAAAGGAAAAAGCGTAGAATTATCAGGAGAGTACTATGATGGTAATGTAGAGTTTATAGATAATGAACCAGATATTATGTTTTATTTAAGAGAAAGAGACAGTGTAAACTATAGTATATCAACAAACGTAAATATTTTCAATTATATAATAATAGATGGTAAAGACTATTCATATTTTTGGCAAGATAACAAAGTATATAAGCATACAAAAAAATATGAAAATTCAGTAATAAAATTATTAAATACATTTAAAGTAAACTTTACAAAAGAAATAATATTAAAAAAGGAAGAATTTGCAGACTTCTATTCTTTAGTTATGCCATTAATGAAAGAGAATATAAAAATTGATGATGTTGAACAAGAAGAACTTGATAAATATATGCCAAGAAAACTGAAGGTAAAAGTTTTTTTAGATTATAATCGCAAAAACTATATAATAGCAGACATTAAGTTCATATATGAAGATTTTGAATTTAATCCTTTTGTACAAATAGATAAAACAATACCAAGAAATGCAATAGAAGAATCAAAAGTATTAGATATATTTAGTAATTCTGGTTTTATGTATGATAATCATAATAATAAATTAGTATTAGTAAAAGACGAAGATATATTCAACTTCTTAGAAAAGGGAATAGAAGAGTATATACTAAAATTTGAAATATTAGCTACAGATAATTTCAAATCAAAGCAAATTATAAGACCAAAAATAAACTCAATAGGAGTAAAGGTAGAAAATAATTTGCTAAGTATAGATATATCTAATATTGATATTGAAAAAAGCGAAATAACAGAAATAATGAAAAAGTATAAGCTAAAAAAGAAATATCATAGATTAAAAAATGGTGAATTTGTAGATCTTGAGAACAATAATGTAATGGATATATTAGATAAAATATCAGATAGCACAAATATAGCATATGAAGAGCTAATAAGTGGAGAACTAAAATTACCTATTTATAGAAGTATGTATTTAGATAAAATACTTAAACAAAATGACAATATAATTGTAAAACAAACTGAGGAATATAGAAAATTAATTGATAATGTATATAGTAAACAAATATCAGATGAATTAAAACTACCAAATACAATAAATGCAGAATTAAGAGAATATCAAAAGGTAGGATTTGATTGGTTAAAAACTTTAGAAAAATATAAATTAGGTGGCATATTAGCTGATGATATGGGATTAGGAAAAACACTGCAAGTTTTAGCAGTTTTAGCATCATATATAGAAAATACTAATCAAGAAGAAAGAGAGCCAATATTAGTGGTTTGTCCAAGCTCTCTTACACTTAATTGGAAAGAAGAAATAAAAAGATTCACACCAAAATTGACTAGCATTGTAATTAGTGGAGATTTAAAAACTAGAGAAAACCTAATTTCTAATATACCAAAATTTGATATTACAATAACTTCTTATGACTTATTAAAAAGAGACATAGAGATATATAAACAAAAGGATTATAATTTTAGATATATAATAGCAGATGAGGCCCAGTATATTAAAAATAATAATACAAAAAATGCAAAAGTAATAAAAGAAGTAAAATCAGAAACTAGATTTGCATTAACAGGTACTCCAATTGAAAATTCATTATCAGAGCTTTGGTCAATATTTGACTTTATTATGCCTGGATATTTATTTTCGTATAATAAATTTAAAACGTTATACGAAACACCAATAAGTAAAGAAGGGGATAACCAGGCTACCCAAAAACTAAAATCTATGATAGAGCCATTTGTATTAAGAAGAATCAAAGAAAATGTACTTACTGAGTTGCCAGAAAAAACAATAACTGTATTAAATAATGAAATGGCAGAAGAACAATTAAAAATATATTTATCATATATGCAAAGTGCAAAAAAACAGGCAAAAGAAGAGATAGAGGCAAATGGTATATCTAATAGTCAAATAAAGATTTTAGCACTTTTAATGAGACTAAGGCAGATATGTTGCCATCCAGGGCTATTTTTAGAAAATTACGAAGGAGAAAGTAGTAAACTAAATCAATGTATAGAAATAGTTAAAGATGCTGTAAATGGAGGACATAAAATACTTATATTTTCAGGATATTCTTCAATGTTTGCATATTTAGAAAGAGAACTTAAAAATGAAAAAATCGAATACTTTAAATTAACAGGACAAACAAAAGTTGAAGATAGAATGGATTTAGTAAATGAATTTAATAATAACGACAATATAAAAGTATTTTTAATTTCATTAAAGGCAGGTGGAACTGGTTTAAATCTGATAGGTGCAGACATGGTAATACATTATGATCCATGGTGGAATATATCAGCAGAAAATCAAGCGACAGACAGAACATATAGAATAGGACAAAAAAAGAATGTACAAGTATATAAATTAATAACAAAAAATTCTATAGAAGAAAAAATATATAATTTACAAGAAAGAAAAGCAAAACTTGCAGAAGATATGTTATCTACAAATGAAACATTTATAAGTAAATTATCTAAAGAAGAAATAATGAACTTATTTGAATGATTTAGGAGATATAGATGAAAGATTATATAAACGTAATAGGTGGAGGACTTGCAGGAGCAGAAGCAGCTTACCAAATAGCTAAAAGAGGAATAAAAGTTAAACTATATGAAATGAAACCACAAAAATATTCTCCTGCACATACAAATTCAAATTTATCAGAAATAGTATGTAGTAATTCTTTTAAATCTGATCTAATAACAAATGCTTGTGGTCTTTTAAAACAAGAACTTAGAATATTAAATTCACTCTTAATAAAAGTAGCAGATAATACGAAAGTTCCAGCAGGACAAGCACTAGCAGTAGACAGAGAAGAATTTGCTAATAAAGTAACAAAAGAGTTAGAGAAAAATGAATTAATACAAATAATAAGAACAGAAATAAAAAGCAAGGTAGATAATAATATAATTAATGAAGAAGACATATATATAGAAGATTTAATAAAAGATGCGATAACAATAATAGCAACAGGACCATTAACATCAGACAGTTTAGCTACAGGAATAAAAGAATTAACAGGAGAAAATGAATTACATTTTTATGATGCAGCAGCACCAATAATAGAAAAAGATAGCATAAATTTTGATATTGCGTTTTATGGAAATAGATATGAGCAAGAAAAGAAAAAAGACGAAACAGAAAAAGAGTGGCTTGCAAGACAAAAAAGTAACGATAGTGATTATATAAACTTACCAATGAACAAAGAAGAATATGAAAAATTTGTATATGAACTTATAAATGCACAGGTAGTTACCTTGCATGAATTTGAAAAAAGAGAAATATTTGAAGGATGTATGCCAATAGAAGTAATGGCAAAAAGAGGGCTAGATACTTTAAGATTCGGACCATTAAAACCAGTAGGATTTGATGATATACGAACAATGAAAAGGCCATATGCTGTAGTACAATTAAGACAAGATAACTTGCAAGGAAACATATATAATATGGTAGGTTTTCAAACAAACTTGAAATTTGGAGAGCAAAAAAGAGTATTTTCAATGATCCCAGGACTAGAAAATGTAGAATTTGTAAAATATGGTGTTATGCATAGAAATACGTTTATAAATTCAAGTAAATTGTTAGATAATACATATAATTTTAAGAAAAATGAAAATATATTATTTGCAGGACAAATAACAGGAGTAGAAGGATATGTTGAATCAATATCTTCAGGGCTGGTAGCTGGATTAAATGCAGTAGAGAAGTATTTAGAAACAAATAAAAAAATAGTATTTGACAAAAGTACGATGATTGGAGCATTAGCAAATTATATTTCTAGCAATAATGACAATTTTGAACCAATGAATGCTAATTTTGGAATATTACCAGAATTAGATGGACAAAAGATCAGAGATAAAAAGAAAAGATATGAAATGTTAAGTAAAAGATCAATAGATATACTATCAAAATAGAATAAGGAAATAATAACAAGGGCGATGAAAGTTACCCTTTATTAAAATTATAATAAAATGAATGATATAAAACTCAAACAATGTTTTATGTAAACAGTTGACAATAATTGGACAATATGATAAAATAAAAGAAGTGAACATAAGAAATTTAGGAGGTTTGTTATGGAAAATGAGAAAGTAAATATTTCACAAGAATTGTTAGACAATTTACCAGTGGATAATTTAATAGATTTAAAAATAGAAGTAGATGATATGACTTCAAAAGTAGATGAATTAATAGAAAAATGCAAATCTACTTTAAATTCGTAGATAAAGGGGGAAACAATGGATTTAAATAGAGTAAACACTGAATATAAATTCTTAAGAAATAACTTATATTTTATAAATGGAAATATCAATCAAATTGAAGTGGAAATAAATAAATGCCTTGATAAAATATTAAGTAATGAGGTAATTATTAATCAAGCCAACGCTAATAACTCAAAATTAAATGATTGGGCCAAAAATGGTGCAGAAAAAAAATTACAATTAGCAAAACAACAATTAAGACAATACGAACAATTATTAGAAACAAGAAAAATAGAGTTGGAATATGTTCAAGGACAAATTGATAGTAAATTAGATGAATTAAAAAAAGATCCAGAAATGAAAAAACATATTGATGATGTTTTAACTTTAAAATATGAAAGAAAAATACTATCATTAAATAACCAAAAAGAAGATGAAATAAAAAATAGTAAAGAAGCTAAAAAAATAGAAGATCTTGAAGGACAAAAGGTAACGATTAGCAAAATACAACAATTAATAGAAGAACATCCATCAGTAGCTAATAATATAAAAGGAATTATTGCTGGAGCAATAGGGTTAAATAATAAGGAAAATAATACAATAGACATTACAAATGCTGACATGGTAAAAAAATATGACGAATACAAAAATAAATTAGAACAATATGAACAAAATTTAAAAGATGCACAGGAAGGTAAAAAAACAAGTTATGTATTTACACCAAGTGAAGCGGAAGAAGCTAGAAAATTTGTTGAATTATTTGAAAATAGCAAAAAAGATTCACAAATTGATTATCAAAGTAAAATAGAAAAAAATGAAATATTATTAGAAATAGCAACAGGTAAAAGTAAAATAGAAATTACAGCACAAGAAATAATTGATCAATTAAATAAAATTAGGTTAAAACCAAATGTTGAAATTGATACAAATATGATATTAAGTGAATATATGAGTTTTTTAGATATGAGAATAGAAAAGGTAAATACTGAATTAAATGACAAAATAGACGCAATAAATAAAAACATAAAAAGAAATGAAATAGCATTAGAAAATGTGTCAAGAGGAGTAGTAAAAGGTAATCAACCTGCACAAAAACAACAAAACAATAGAAAAACAAATTCAAATCATGAAAAATCACGATTTAAATTTAATACTAAAGGATATAATAAACAAGAATATGACAAAGAGAAAAAAGATAGAGGTATAGGATTCTTTAACTTTATAAAAAAATATAAGTTAAGACAAGAATTAATGAATAGACCAGAATTACCAGAGTCAGGAATAAAAGAAATAGAATCAACTCATAGAAAGACATTAAGTAACGAAAAAAATCCTTATAAAGATGGATTAAAATATGAAGTTGTACAAGAATACATAAAACAAGAACAGGAGAAAGTTGAAAATATAGAGTTAGATGGAAAAGATCCAGATGATTCAGAAAGATAAGTAAAAAATACCAAAAAACATTGACTTTCATATTAAAAAATGATAAAATAATACTGTTATTTTAAGTAGCCGTAAGAGCTTACAAAATAACAGTATTTTATTTTAGGAGGTGAAATTTAAGTGCCAACAATTAATCAATTAGTTAGAAAAGGAAGAAAAACTTCAAAAGCTAAATCAAAATCACCAGCTTTGCAACATGGATTTAATTCTATGAAAAATAGACAAACATCATCAAGATCTCCACAAAAGAGAGGTGTATGTACTGTTGTAAAGACTGTAACACCTAAAAAGCCAAACTCAGCTTTAAGAAAGGTTGCCAGAGTTAGACTTTCTAATGGATATGAAGTAACTTCTTATATTCCAGGTATAGGACACAATCTACAAGAACACAGTGTTGTTTTAATTAGGGGTGGAAGAGTAAAAGACCTTCCAGGTGTTAGATATCACATTATAAGAGGAACATTAGATACTGCAGGTGTTAAAGACAGAATGCAAGCTAGATCTAAATATGGAGCAAAAAAACCTAAAAAGTAATATTTAGTTTTAGTAATTTAGTGCAATATAATTGATAATTTATGGACTTAAATTATAAATAAATTGCACTTAACGGAAAAGTTAATTACTTTTCAGAGTACCTTGATGTAAGGTTTACATCAAATAATATAAGGAGGGAAGAATAGTGCCAAGAAAAGGATATATAGCAAAAAGAGATGTATTACCAGATCCAATATATAATAGCAAAGTTGTTACAAAGTTAATAAACAATGTAATGTTGGATGGTAAAAAGACAGTTGCACAAAAAATCGTTTATGATGCATTTGATATAGTAAAAGAAAAATCTGAAAAAAGTGCATTAGAAGTATTCCAAGATGCTTTAAACAATGTAATGCCAGTTCTAGAAGTTAAAGCTAGAAGAGTTGGTGGTGCAACATATCAAGTTCCACTAGAAATCAGACCAGAGAGAAGACAAACATTAGGTCTAAGATGGCTTGTAAAATATGCAAGAGCTAGACATGAAAAAACAATGGCTGAAAAACTAGCAGCTGAAATATTAGATGCTGTAGCAGGTAATGGTGGAGCATTCAAAAAGAAAGAAGATATGCACAAAATGGCTGAAGCTAATAAAGCTTTTGCACATTATAAATTTTAATATGAACTAAAAATAAAGAGAAAGGGGAAAAATAATATGGCCGGAGACGGAAGAGAATTTCCTTTAGAAAAAACAAGAAATATAGGAATTATGGCTCACATAGATGCAGGAAAAACAACTACAACAGAGAGAATACTTTTTTATACAGGTAGAACTCATAAAATAGGTGAGGTTCATGATGGAGCTGCTACTATGGACTGGATGGCTCAAGAGCAAGAAAGAGGTATTACAATTACATCAGCTGCAACAACATGCCAATGGTTAGGTAACAGAATAAACATAATAGATACACCAGGACACGTTGACTTTACAGTTGAAGTTGAAAGATCTTTAAGAGTTCTTGATGGATCAGTTTTAGTATTAGCTGCAAAAGGTGGTGTTCAACCACAATCAGAAACTGTTTGGAGACAAGCAGATAAATATCAAGTTCCAAGAATGGCATATGTAAACAAAATGGATATAACTGGAGCAGACTTCTATGGTTGTGTTGAACAAATGAAAGAAAGATTAGGATGTCATCCAGTACCAATACAATTACCAATAGGAAGTGAAGACAATTTCTTAGGTATAGTAGACTTAATCAAAATGAGAGCATTTGTTCATAAAGACGACTTAGGAAAAGAAATAGAAGAACAAGATATTCCAGAAGATATGAAAGCAGACGCAGAAAAATATAGATCAGAAATGTTAGAAGCTGCTGCAGAACAAGATGATGAAATAATGATGAAGTATTTAGAAGGTGAAGAGCTAACTGAAGACGAAATCAAAAAGGGACTAAGAAAAGGAACAATAGCAAATACATTAGTTCCAGTAACATGTGGTTCATCATACAAAAATAAGGGTGTTCAAGAATTATTAAATGCAATAGTTGATTATTTACCATCACCATTAGATATACCACCTATAAAAGGTGTTGATGAAGATGGAAATGAAACAGAAAGAAAGACAGATGATAAAGAACCATTCTCAGCATTAGCATTTAAAATTATGACAGATCCATTTGTTGGAAAATTATGTTTCTTTAGAGTATATTCAGGAGTAGTAAACACAGGAACTACTATATTAAATGCTACTAAAGATAAAAAGGATAGAATAGGAAGAATACTATTAATGCATGCTAATCACAGACAAGATATTGAAAAAGTATATGCTGGAGATATTGCGGCAGCAGTAGGATTAAAAGATGTATCAACTGGTGATACATTATGTGATGTAGATCATCCTGTTATATTAGAATCAATGGAATTCCCAGAACCAGTTATAGATATAGCTATTGAGCCAAAAGATAAGGCAAATAGTGAAAAAATGGGTGTAGCTTTAGCAAAACTTGCTGAAGAAGATCCAACATTTAAGACATGGACTGATCAAGAAACAGGTCAAACTATAATAGCAGGTATGGGAGAACTACATCTAGATATTATAGTAGATAGATTAAAAAGAGAATTCAAAGTTGAATGTACAGTAGGTAAACCACAAGTTTCATATAAAGAAACAATAAGAAATAAAGTAAAAGTACAAGGTAAATTTGTACGTCAATCTGGTGGACATGGACAATATGGTGATGTATGGTTTGAAATGGAACCATTAGAACCAGGTTCAGGAGTTCAATTTGAAAGCAAAATTGTTGGTGGTGTTGTTCCAAAAGAATACATCAAACCAGTAGAAGAAGGATTAAGAGAGGCATGTACAAGTGGTATACTTGCAGGATATCCAGTTATAGACTTCAAAGCATCACTTGTTGATGGATCATACCATGAAGTTGACTCTTCAGAAATGGCCTTCAAAGTAGCAGCATCAATAGCTTTCAAAGAAGGTTGTAAACAAGCAAAATCAGTTTTACTAGAGCCTATAATGAGAGTTGAAATAACAGTTCCAGAAGAATATATGGGAGATGTTATTGGAGACATAAATTCTAGACGTGGTAGAATGGAAGGAATGGAAGCAAGAAGCGGTAACCAAATTATAAGAGGATTTATTCCACTTTCAGAAATGTTTGGATATGCAACAGACTTACGTTCTAAAACTCAAGGTAGAGGAACATATGCAATGGAACCTTCACATTATGAAGAAGTACCAAAATCTATCTTAGATCAAATAGTTTCTTCAAGAGCAAAGAAACAAGACTAAAACACTTGCATTTTTCTATAAAATAGTATAGAATAATTATGCAAAATAAAAATAGTTATTAATGTTTTAAAATTAATAAATAAAAAATTAAGGAGGATTAAAAAATGGCTAAGGAAAAATTCGTTAGATCAAAGCCACACGTTAACATAGGAACAATACGGACACGTTGATCATGGAAAAACAACAACAACAGCAGCTATAACAAAATGGTTAAGTTTAAAAGGACAGGCACAATTTGAAGAATATAGTGCAATTGATAGTGCACCAGAAGAAAAAGCAAGAGGAATCACAATTAATACAGCACATGTTGAGTATGAAACAGATAACAGACACTATGCTCACGTTGACTGCCCAGGACACGCAGACTACGTAAAGAACATGATTACAGGTGCTGCACAAATGGATGGAGCAATATTAGTTGTTTCAGCAGCAGATGGTGTTATGCCTCAAACAAGAGAGCATATATTACTTGCTAGACAAGTTGGAGTTAAATTCATAGTAGTTTACTTAAATAAATGCGACATGGTAGACGATCCAGAACTATTAGAATTAGTTGAAATGGAAGTTAGAGACTTATTATCAAGTTATGATTTCCCAGGAGATGATATTCCAGTAATAAAAGGATCATCATTAAAAGTATTAGAGAGCTCATCAAAAGACCCAGAAGCACCAGAATATCAATGCATCAAAGAATTAATGGAAGCTGTTGATAGCTATATACCAACACCTGAAAGACCAGTTGATCAATCATTCTTAATGCCAATTGAGGATGTTATGACAATTTCAGGAAGAGGAACAGTTGTTACAGGTAGAGTAGAAAGAGGAGCATTAAACTTATCTGATGAAATTGAAATAGTAGGTTTATCAAAAGAATCTAAGAAAACAGTTGTTACAGGTATAGAAATGTTTAGAAAAACTCTAGACCAAGCAGAAGCAGGAGACAACGTAGGTGTTCTATTAAGAGGTATACAAAGAGAAGAAATTGAAAGAGGTCAAGTACTAGCAAAACCAGGAACAATAAATCCTCATACAAAATTCAAAGCTCAAGTATACGTTCTAACAAAAGAAGAAGGTGGACGTCATACACCATTCTTCAATGGATATAGACCACAATTCTATTTCAGAACAACAGACGTTACAGGATTAGTTGATTTACCAGCAGGAACAGAAATGGTAATGCCAGGAGATAACGTAGATATGACAATCGAATTAATTACACCAATTGCTATCGAAAAAGGATTAAGATTTGCTATTCGTGAAGGTGGAAAAACAGTAGGATCTGGTGTTGTATCAGAAATAATTGAGTAATATCAAATAAATTAAAATAGGGGGCATATTGTCTCCCTATTTTTTGTTCGATGATATATAGGTAAATGTTGTAGGGGAGCCCTTTGGGCTCCCGATAATAAAAATAATGTATAATAAAGAAAAACTAATATTCTATTGACTTTTATACAGTTTAATTATATACTTATATTCAATAAAAGAGAGGAATAATCTTATATGAGAAATGTAATAAAAACTGCAATTTTAATATTAATATTTTGTATAATAATTACAGCAGTAAGCTTAGCAAAAACAGGAACAATACAAAATTCGGATTATTTAAATTTAAGAGAAAATCCAACAACAATCTCAAATTTATTAGTTAGGATGCCAGGGAATGCAAAATTTGAAATACTTGAAGATTTAGACGAATGGTATAAAGTAAAATACGAAAACTATACAGGATATGTAAATAAACAATATGTAAAAGTAAATGATGAAGTTATAGTTAATACTAACATCCCACCTAAAACAAATGCTAAAGGAATTATTAACAAAAATAGTAATGTATATACTCTTCCATTATTAAATTCTATAAAATTAGGAGAAATATCAGCAAATACAGAATTAACAGTTGTATCTATAGCTGGAAATTGGGCATATATTCAAAGCAATGATATATCTGGATGGATATTTAAAGATAATGTAAATGGAACAGAGGATGGTAATAATGATCAAGATGTTACTGCACAAACTGAACCAAATAATGAACCACAAAGTAATAACAATACTACTATACAAACTGCACAGAGTAATAATAATCAAAATAATACTAATTATCCAATGACAATGTATGTAAATGTAGATGCAGTATATATAAGACAAAGTACATCAACAGACTCAGAAAAGGTTACAAGTATAGGACTAAATACACCAGTAACAGTTAAAGGAACTGATGGAGAATGGTACAAAGTACAAACTGATGATGGATCAGGATATATGTTGAAACAATATTTATCTAGTAATAAAAAGGAATAATTAAATGGGGGCACAAGAAAGGTATTTATGAATAGACCTATTTGTGTGCTAGCAATTATAAGCATAATAATTATAATTGGACTACACTTAAAAGGTGTAGTCTTTTTAGATTTTGATAAAATATATTCATACATAAATAACAATATAGAGTATCAAGGAATTATAATTGAGGAAAATAAGGAAAATGAATATAAATGTACATATATAGTAAAGCTTCAAAGTAAAGATAAACTTATTAATGGAAGAAAATTTATGCTATATACAAATAAAGATAAAAAACTAAAGTATGGAGACAAAATAATTTTCAAAGGGGAATATAAAAAACCGAATGCAAGTAGAAATTATGGAGGTTTTGATTATTCATTATATCTTAAAACTAAAAAAATATATGGTAGCTTTAAAGCCAATAACATTAAGATAGTATCAGAAAATAATATTAATATATTTCAAAAAAGTATATATGAAATTAGAGAATATATAAGACAAACTTTAAAAGATAATATGGATAATGAAAAAGCTAATTTATGCATAGGATTAATAACTGGAGAAAAAGAAGGAATATCAGATAATATAAAAGAAAGCTTTAAAAACTCAAGCTTAACGCATATGCTTGCTATATCAGGTACACATTTTTCATATTTAATATTATTTATAACATATATAAATAAATATATAAAAAGAAAAAGGTTAGGACAAACACTTTTGATTATATGTATTATTATATTTATGAATATCGCAAATAATACGCCATCTGTAGTACGAGCAGGAATATCTTGCATATTAATTATATTATCAAGTATGTTAAAGAGAAGATCAGATTTATGGAATAATATAGGAATTAGTATATTAATACAAATGTTTAATAATCCATATGTAATATTTGACATAGGGTTTGAACTCTCATATGGAGGAGTTATAGGAATAGCATTATTCTATGAATTAATATTTAATCAATTAGAACAAACTATTAAAATAAATAATAAAATCGTGAATCATATTATTCAATCAATAAGTTTGTCTTTATCAGCCAATATAATTATAATTCCAATAATAATTTTTAATTTTAATACTATATCCTTTTCATTCATAATTTCAAATCTATTAGCAGGCCCTATGTTGGGAATAATTATAATTTCATTATATTCATTAATAATTTTATCATTAATATTTAAATCATTATTAAATCCACTGTTTTACATATTAGAATTATTAATTAATATTTTAGTAAAAATGGCAGATTTATGCTCAAAATTACCATTTTCAAAAATATATGTAGTTACACCTAATATTTTGCTATTATTGCTATTTTATATATTTCTAATTGTTTTAAAGGAAAGTCCTAAAAAAAGAATAGCAATTTGTTTAATAATAGTAATTATATTAAATTTTATAATACCAATACAAAGCTCCAAAAAGAGTAATCTTGTAATAAATTTTATAGATGTAGGACAAGGCGATAGTACTTTAATAAGGTTAAATAATAAAAGTATATTAATTGATGGAGGAGGAAGTACATATTTAGATGACTTTGATGTAGGAGAAAAAACCTTATTTCCATATTTATTAGATAGAGGAATAATAAAATTAGATTATATATTAGTATCCCATTTTGACCGTGACCACTGCCAAGGACTAAACTTTGTAATGGAAAACATGAAGGTAGAAAATGTTATAATTTCTAAATTAGGGCAAGAATCTAAAGAATTTGATGACTTTATACAATTAGCTAAAAAGAAAAATATAAATATAATTTATGTAAGAAAAGGAGATATTATAAAAATTGGAGAAGGTATTATAGAAATATTGTATCCAGATAATAATGAAATACAAGAAAATAGTAAGAATAATAATGCAATTGTATTCAAAATAAAATGGAAACAAATATCTATTTTATTTACAGGAGATATAGAAAAAATAGCAGAAACAAAAATATTAAGCATGTATTCAGATAATCTAGAAGAACTAAATTCAACAATTCTAAAGGTTGCACATCATGGATCTAAAACATCGACCATGCAAAAATTTATAGAAGTGGTAAATCCAAAAGTAGCCTTAATAGGAGTTGGAAAAGATAATAAATTTGGGCATCCTAATAATGATGTTATTAAAAGGCTAGAAGATTTAAGTTGTAAAATATATAGAACTGACAAAAATGGAGAGATAAGTATAGAAGTAAACGACAAAATGGGGATTAGAATAATAAAGAATATCGAAAATTAGACATAACTTGCTTGCATAATATTGATTATTATGTAAATAAGCGATATAATATTAAAGTGAAATTCAAATTAGGAAATGTGTATGCACATTTCTAACATACAAATTGAAAGGAGATTTTTATGAAAAACATGAAACGGTATCTGAAAAGATACGCCATTGTTGCTCTAGTAGCAATTGTGCTTTTTATTAGTAAATATGCTAATGAGAGCAGCGACAATAAGGTAATGACGTATAATGAAGTCATCAAAGAATTAGATGCATGCAACATTGAAAGATTTAAAGTTAATGAGGCAATGAAAAATGTAACTGTCATAATGAATAATGAAACTGAAAAAAAGGCTAAAGTTCCTAATATTTCAGAATTCATCAATTTCATCTCTAACAAGATAGAGGAGGGATCAGATGTAAAGATTGATGTTACTAAAGACTTAGGTCTTTCAAATTTAATCTATCCTATTTCTTTACTTATTATATTTAATGTATTTATGAGAAAGCAGATGCAAGGGGGAAAGTTTGATTTTGGACAATCCAAATCTAATGTAACCTTTGATGATATCGCTGGTATTGAAGAAGTAAAGGAGCAGATTGAAGACATTATCGATTATTTTAAAAATCCTGATAAATACAAAGATAATGGGGCAAGAATACCTAAAGGAATAATCTTAAGCGGAGAACCAGGAAATGGGAAAACCCTTCTGGCAAAAGCAATGTCTGCTGAGGCAGGAGTGGAGTTTTTTCAGGTAACAGGTTCAAGTTTTGAAGAAAGGCTTGTTGGTGTTGGTGCTTCACGGGTAAGGCAGCTTTTCAATAAAGCAAAGAAATCAGCCCCAGCCATTATTTTTATTGATGAGATTGATTCTATTGCTCAGAATAGAAACATTGAAAATTCATACAATGCTCAGACTTTGAATCAGTTACTTGCAGAAATGGATGGATTTGAAAGTAGTGATAATATTGTAGTAATTGCAGCAACAAATCGCATTGAAGTTTTAGATGATGCGATCTTAAGACCAGGAAGGTTCGATAGAAAAATCTATATTCCTAATCCAGATGTAAGAGCGAGGCAAT
Organism: uncultured Clostridium sp.; assembly: GCA_947061115.1. GTDB lineage: Bacteria > Bacillota > Clostridia > TANB77 > CAG-508 > CAG-793. The sequence continues at coordinate 24,180 of CAMSMU010000007.1, read as the reverse complement.
TGATTTTAGAGCTCCATGCAAGAGATAAGAAAATTTCTTCAGAAGTTTCTTTTCAATCAATTGCACAAAGAACAGTTGGATTTTCTGGAGCAAATCTTGAAAATATACTAAATGAAGCTGCAATATATTCTGTAAAAAATGACAAAGAGGAGATCGACAGCGAAGCTATTGAAGAAGCTATTGCAATGGTAATAGTAGGACTCAAGAAAAAGTATTCTGTGATGACACCTGAAGAAAAACACAGGACTGCAATCCATGAATCTGCTCATGCAATAGTGTCTGCAGTTGTAAGACCTGAAATTCAAAACTTTTGCATTTCAATAGTACCCAGAGGAAGAGCAGGAGGATATAATTTCTTTAATGACTCTGGTAAGCTTTACAAGAGTAGAGAAGAATTACTAAAAGAAATGCAGGTACTATATGGAGGTAGAATTGCAGAAGAGGTAATTCTTAAGGATATCTCTACAGGGGCTGCAAACGATTTAGAAAAGGCCAGCAAGATTGCTTTGTATATGGTTAGCAAATATGGAATGGAGAATTCACATTTAGTAAAAATCAAAAATGAATCTAAATACAATGAACTAATCGAAAAGAAATCAATTGAAGAGGCTGAGCATATTTGCACAAAAGCATATGCTGAAACTATAAACATAGTTAAAATGCATCAGCCTCAGATTGAAAAGCTGGCAGCTGTTCTTGAAGAAAAAGAATACTTAGACCAAGAAGACGTTTCTAATTTCATGTCAAATAATATCCAATAATTTCGATTTTCAATTTTATGTTTTATAATATGCGAACATTACTTTAGTGATGTTCGCATATCTATTATATTTTTTAAAATACTTTTAGGAATATTTTTCAAAAAATGGGTAAAAATATAATCATGGAGATGATTATATGAAAAGAAGTACAATATTTATATTAGTATTAACAGCTATTATATTAGGAATATTAAGCGGAATTTTAATAAATGCTTTAGATGACAATAAATTAGAACAAGCTCAAATAAATGAAATAAAAAAAGTAAATGAGTTAATGGATGATAAATTTGCTAACCAAAACAGTATTACAAATGATATTGTTTTAACTAATGGAGCAGATATAAAGTTGTCACCAAATGCAATTATATGTTTTCAAAAACATTATAAAGAATGCGGACATACAATAGTAACTAAAGAACAAATTGCTTCAAGTGAAGTAAATAAAGATGAAGAATATTTTAAAAGTGCATACAGTGATTGGAACATAGAAAGTTTTGACTCAGATGTGGTTAAACTTTATAAAGAAATGGAAGGAATATGTGGTAAGCATTATTTAATTACAACAAAAGATGAATATATAGCAATATATATAATAGAGAATGATGGAAATAAAAAGCTAAAAGAAGTAACAGATATACCAGTACGATATTTGCCAAATGATGATATAGAGCTTTTAGAAAGAGGTATAACAGCAAATGGAGATAATGAACTTATAAAAAAATTAGAAGACTTTGAATAATATAAGAGCTATTATATAAATAAAAAAATGATGCCTTGCATCATTTTTTTATTAAATATTATTCTTTACTAGATTTCCTTCTAAATGACTTTTTTTCTGGTAGTGTTTTAGATTGTTTTTTTAAATCTTCTTTTTTTGGTAAATAACCATTTCCATAAAAGTATATAATATAATTTACTAGAGAGAATATGGCAAATATTATAGCCAAAATGTATATATAAATATCAAATTTTGCAAAATTACATATTTTTATTATGCATGAACTAACTACAGCAATGTATATAAGAACAGTAGTTAATTTACCATACCATTTGCTAGATACTACTAAACTTTTTCCATAAAGAAATGATGCTCCAGCGATCATAACAGTTTCTTTACCAATTAAAATAATAACAATCCAAAATGGAATTACATTTTTTAAAGCTAAAGTTATTAGTACAGAAAGCTGAGTAAGCTTGTCTGCAAGTGGATCCATTAATTTACCGAAATCAGACACCACATTGAATTTTCTTGCTATTTTTCCGTCTAGTATATCTGTAATAGATGAGAGAGTGAATAGTACAAGAGCCAATAAATAATTATCATATATTAGTGATACTATGATTAGTGGTATGAATATAAGTCTAACTACGGTTAATATGTTTGGTATATGTTTCATAGTATAACCTCCTTTTAATTTAATAAATACTTTAATGTTTTTTTACTACAAATGTTAATTTATCATTTTTTAGGTCTATAAATATTTTTTCACCATTATTTAATTCATTTCTTAAAACCATATCTGAAAGTTCATCTTCAACATATCTTTGAACAGCTCTTCTAAGAGGTCTTGCACCATATTTTATATCTGTACCTTTATCTAATAAATAATTTTTAGCTTCATCAGATACAAACATTTTAATATTTCTATCATCTAAAACATTTTGTGTATCTTTAAGCATAAGATCAACAATTTGTATTAATTCTTCATTTTTTAAAGAATCAAATATAACAGTTTCATCTATTCTATTTAAAAATTCTGGCCTAAATATTTCTTTTAAACTATCATATACTTTATTTTTAGAATAAGTGCTTGATCCAAAGCCTATAGAATTCATATTTTGATTTGAACCAGCATTTGATGTCATAATAATTATTGTATTTTCAAAGTTTATAGTATTTCCTTGTGAATCAGTTAACCTACCATCATCTAATACTTGAAGAAGTATGTTAAATACATCACTATGAGCTTTTTCTATCTCGTCTAAAAGAATAATAGAATAAGGATGTCTTTTAACTTTTTCTGTTAATTGACCAGCGTCATCATATCCTACATATCCAGGAGGAGCACCAATTAACTTAGCAGTAGAATTACTTTCCATATATTCTGACATGTCTATTCTGATTATATTTTCTTCACTTCCAAAAACTTCACACGCAAGTGCTTCTGCAAGTTCTGTTTTACCAACACCAGTAGGTCCAACAAATATAAATGAAGGAGGCCTTTTAGTACTTTTAAGTCCTGCTCTATTTCTCCTTATTGCACGACTAACTGCTTCTACTGCTTCATTTTGACCAATTACTCTTTTATGAAGATTTGATTCTAATGCTAATAATTTCTGATTTTCTTCCTCAGTAATCTTTTGAACAGGTATTTTCGTCCAATTTTCAATAACTTTAGCAATATCTGCAACAGTAAGAGATACAGGTTTCATCTTTTTATTAATTTTTTCTATTTGATCTGTTATAGAACATTCTTGAGTTTTAAGTTCAGCAGCTTTTTTATAATCTTCTGTTGAATCAGCTTCAGCAGCAGATTCTTTTTGAGCCTGAATATCTGCTAGTTTATTTTTTAAAACTTCTAAATCATATAAATCTTTATTATTTAAGTTAATTCTAGAACATGCTTCATCTAAAACATCAATAGCTTTGTCAGGTAAGAATCTATCATGTATATATTTTTCAGACATTAAAACTGCTTTACGAATTACTTCATTTGGAATATTTACTTTATGATAATCTTCATAATATCCTTTAATTCCTTCTAATATTTCAATACTATCATTTATAGATGGTTCTTCAACAGTAACTGGCTGAAATCTCCTTTCAAGAGCGGAATCTTTTTCTATATATTTTCTGTATTCATTTAATGTTGTAGTTCCGATTAATTGAATTGTGCCATTAGCTAAAGAAGGTTTTAAAATATTAGCAGCATTCATAGAATGATCAGCATCTCCAGCACCAATTATATTATGAATTTCGTCTATAACTAAAATAATATTACCAGCTAATTTGCATTCTTCAATAATAGACTTCATTCTAGCTTCAAATTGTCCTCTAAATTGAGTACCAGCTACAATTGCGGTCATATCTAATAAAAATACTTCTTTGTTTAATAATTTCGCAGGGACATTTCCTTGAACTATACGAAGAGCTAAACCTTGAGCTATAGCAGTTTTACCAACTCCAGGTTCACCAATTAAGCAAGGATTGTTTTTTGTTCTTCTATTTAATATTTGAATAACTCTAGCAATTTCTTTATCTCTACCAATTACAGCATCTATTTCATTATTTTTAGCTTTATTAGTAAGATTTATACCATAACTATATAAAGTTTTAAGTTTTTTATTTTGTTTTTTGTCATCTTTAGTAATTTTACTTTTTTTAGAACTATCATTTTCATTATTATTTTTATTATCACCAAACATACCTGAAAAAATGGATCCTATAGGGATTGCAAATCCCTTTGGAACATTATCATCACTATTCTCATCATCATCATTATTGTTAAAATCTTCAGACATTTTTTCTAAATCTTCTTGGGAAATACCTTGAACTGCTAAATTTCCAGATAAATCTTTAATCATTGAATTTAATTGTTTAGTGATATTATCTAAATCATTATCTGTTAAATTATTTATTTTCTTAAAATTAGGATTATTTGCTATTGAATCTAGAGAACGGATACCTCTTTTTCTAGCACAATCATAGCAATAGCCGTGTGATTTCATTTCTCCTTTTTCATCTTTTTTATCTATAAAAATGACAGCTGTATTTTTTTTACAATCTGAACATAACATATTTTATTTTCTCCAATCTATAATTAAGCTATATATATAATACATTAAAATAGGCAAATAGTCAAATAAATTTACCTTAAGAAAAAATGAATTTTATTAAAATTTAATTTGATTTTTTTATGTAAATATGATATCATATAAAAGCAATTTTGTAGAGAATATCTTTTGTAATAACAATTATGGAAGAACTCTCATGCATGAAAAAATATAGACAATGAGAAGGAGAGTAGAGCAATGACAATGGAAAAACAACAAAGACTTGTGAAGACACTTAGGCGGTATATAAAAGAATACCAGAAAAAGCTTTTATTCCAGCTTGAATGCGAAGCTGAATCAATTCTTGATGGCGGTGAACGCTATGATGCAGAAGAAAGAAAAAAATATGAAACCATTCTGTCCGATCTGGCAATCATCAAGAGAGCTGTAGAAAAAGGTGAAAGTACAATTAAAATCTATGGCACAGCTGAAAGCAGATGTAAGATGTACCATGAAACAGAGGGCATACTGAAAAAGGCAGGAATGTATACTCACTACTATTATGGAGATGGGTTACTTCATTTTTTTGATGATGAAAAGTACCCTGCATCATACTGCTAACTGTCAGAAGAGATAAACATAGGCAAATATTCAGATAGTCATTAAAAAAATATAGAAAACGTAGGTTAGCTTTAACCTGCGTTTTTTATATTATAGAAAAATTTATAAATATATAGCATTGTAGCAATAATATAAAACTAATTTTATAAAACAGTATACAAAATAAGAAGTACTGTGATATAATTCATACAACAATGGCTAAGGAGGAATATGCTAATATGGATAAAACTATTAGATATACACTATATGTACTTATAATTACTATATGTATAGTATCAATTGGAATTGCAGTATATGCACAATTTTTTCAAAAAGATAAAGAAAGTAAATACACAAATAATATTAATACAATAGATGATCATAATATTATTACAGAACAAGATATAAAACATTCATTTTTAGATTTATTTACTAATGAGTTTTATTCTAATTATGATGATACGAAAGTTAAAAAAGTAGATAGTACAAAAGATATAGTGTATACAGCTTACTCTAAAACGGAAACAATAGAAGGAAAATACAGTATAGACCTAAATATTCCACTAATTAATATTTCAGGAAATATAGTAAATGAATATAATAGCACTACACAAGAAGTATTTGTAGATAAAATAAATGCAATTATGGAAAATGCAACTGAATATACAATATATAATTTAGATTATATAGCATATGTAAATAATAATATTTTATCTGTTGCAATTAAAGCAACTATAAAAGAAGGGGACAATCCTCAAAGAATAATAGTTCAAACATATAATTATGATATAGAAAAAGATAAAGACATAAAATTATCAGATATATTAACATTAAGAGAAATAGAAAATAATATAGTAGAAAATAAAATACAAGAAACCATAGAAAAAACAAGTAAAGATGCAGAGAAAATGGCAGAATCAGGATATACAGTATATAAAAGAAACCTAAATAGCAATATATATAAAATAAATAATATACAAACATTTATACAAGGACCTAATGGAGAATTATATATAATATTTGCATATGGAAATAATAATTATACATCTGAAATGGATATAATAGAAATATAAGAGAGATATATATGAATAAAGAAAAAATTACAGTTCATCAATTAATTTGGTATATAGTTATATTTAGCATAGTAGGTCTTTTAATTGAAACTACTTATGGATATATAACTACAGGAGTTATAGAAAGTAGGAAAGGTCTTATTTTAGGACCTTTTTGTCCTATATATGGAGTGGGAGCAGCAATTCTAATAATATTGCTTAAAGATTATAAAAAAAGTAAAATCAATTTATTCTTTTATGGAGCGTTAGTAGGTACAATATTTGAGTATATATGTAGTTATGTATTGCAGATAATGTATTTAAGTAGATTTTGGGATTATTCATATACAATATTTCAAATAAACGGAAGAATATCTTTAACATATACAATATTTTGGGGCATTCTTTCTGTAATTTTAATATCATATATAAAACCATTTTTAGATAAATATATTAAAAAAATACCAGAAAAAAATTTAGATAAAGCAATTATAATATTTTTAATAATAGATGTGATACTAACAATATTATCAATTACTATATATATGAATAGAGCGAAGTGTAGATATGAAAATATTAAAAGAGAAGATAATTTTTTAGATAGTATATTTACAGATGAAATAATGTCAAAATCATTTCCAAATCTTAGATATATTAATGATAAACGGAGAACAAATCTTTATAAGGACATTTTTAGATTAAGAAATTAAATAATAAAATAGTAAATATAAAAATAAGACCAAAAAAGATAGAAAAATGTAGAGTTCAATTGAATTTTGTACTTTGTTTAAATTGGCAGATTTATAAAAAATTGACATTTTTAGTATAAAACATTTGAAATTGCTTAAAATATGTGGTATAATAAAAAAAGGTGTTATAAAAAATAAAGGAGAGTGATCGTTTATTTTAAGTAGAAGAATAGCATATTATACAAAACAAACGATAAAGATTTTAAGCATGATAGCTATTGCTTTAGCGATAATAATAGGAATAATACTAATAAAATTTAAACCTGCATATGCAGTTACTTTAGGTAACGAAGAAGTAGGGTATATAGAAAATAAAGAAGATTTTCAAAATGAAGTAAATGAAAGTATTTTACAATCATCTGAAACTAATGTAGCATTTGTTAAATTAGATGATATAAAATACTCATTAAGCTTAGTTACTAGAGATCAAATAGATGAGACAGCAGTATATAGTGAGATAGAATCAAATGCTACTAATGTATATAGAGTTTATGAAATAGCAGACTTAAATAATGAAGAAGATAAAATATATGTTAATACTATGGAAGAAGCAGAAAGTATAGTTGCTTCATTAAAAGAAAAATATAGTGAAATAGAGCCAGATTTAGCTATAAATACAATATATTTAGATAATGCTGATGAAGTAAATGAAGAAAGTATTAAACTAGCTAAAGAAAAAGTAGAAGATGATTTACAAGAGAAAGTAACAGAAAAAAGTAGAACTATAAATGGAGTGTACTTAGCGGTTACACCAGTTATAGGGAAAATTACATCAAGATATGGAGCAGTAGAAAGTATAAGGGACCATACACATCAAGGAATGGATATAGCAGCACCAGCAGGAACACCAATAAAAGCAACAGCAAATGGTACAATCAAATATGCAGGTGTAATGAGTGGATATGGTAATTTAGTTATAATTAACCATGGAAATGGAATTGAAACTTACTATGGGCATTGTAGCAAAATTTATACATCTGTAGGAAAAAGCGTAAATGCAGGAGATATTATAGCAGCAGTTGGGTCAACAGGAAATTCAACAGGTAACCATCTTCATTTTGAGATAAGATTAAATGGAAAACAAGTAAACCCACAGAAATATGTATATAAATAAAAAATATTAAAATATAAGAATTTAATAAAAATGAAATCGTTTGTCGAATTATAATATAATTTGACGAACGATTTTTTTGACTTATAGCAAAAGATATAGAAGAAATAGAAAACATAAAAATGTCAATTGTATGTAAGAGAAATAGAGGATGCCAAATTGTCAAATAAGTGATATAGAAAAAATATAAAACATATGATAAAATAAATAAAAATATAAAAAGGAAAAATACAAATGAAAAACGTTAAAACTGTTGATACTGTATATATATATATATATATATCGTAAGGTTTAATGAAATAAGATTACGTAAACATAGAGAAACTATGTCTTTTTAGAGAAATCTAAAAGGCATAGTTTTTTGTATGAAAATTTATAAAGAAGGATGAAAAATAAAATGGCAAAAGAATTAAATGATATGAAAAATAATTGTAGGGGCTACTATCAGTCGCCCAATAAAAACAAAGATAATAAAAACAACTGTAGGGGCGAGCAATGCTCGTCTGCAGGTATAACATTAATATCATTGGTTGTTACAATAATAATATTATTAATATTAGCAGGAATAACACTAAAATTTGCATTTGGAGAAAATGGAATTATTAATAAAGCAAAATTAGCAGTAGATAAATATAAACAATCGCAAAAAAACGAAATTGAAATGCTTTCAGAATTAAATATGAATATAACATTAGATAATATAAATTCTGAACCTAATTCTGCTGTTTTATCAGAATTAGAAGGACTAAGACAGGAATTAAATAATTTACAAAATCAAGTAGACAATATGAAAATAAACAGTAGTAATGTTATTGCAGATAGAGATTCATGGAGAACTTTTGAAACTATGGATACAGCATCAGGTACTGCTACTACAGGATATACAGGAGTACATATAAGACCAATAATATATTTTGATAATATTAAAATATATGATATTCAAGTAAGCATGAGGTTTACAGGACAAGGAGTATATTCTGTTACAAAAAGTATACCAAAAGATGTATTTACTTTTAAAGCTCCTTTATTATATATGTCAGATGGAGTAGCACTTGTACATGATTCAACATCATATAGAGATGGCTATATTAGCAATGGAGCTACAATAAATGATAATATACTGCGAATTGATGGATATAGTAATTGCAGTAGTGTAACACAGTATGTAGTTAGAGGATTTATTATTGACTACATGGAAAATAATTAGACAGTTAAAAAATGTCAACAAAACGTAACATCTTTTTCACATATTTTTCACAATATAGTTGTATTATAATTGTTACATAGGTTAAAATAATTGATAGAGATTAGTTCTCAGAAAGGATATCTTATGGATAACAATAATAATGAATTTATTAATACAACTGCTAGTGAAACAAATTCAGAAAGCAATAGCTTTAAATCTGTTAAAGAAAAAAGTAATGGTAAGAAACATAATAAAACAGTTAAGGAAAACAAATCTACATCTAATTTCACAGAAAAAATATTAATACCATTTATAAGTGGTGTTGTAGGTGCTACATTAGTTGTTGGAGCATGCTTTGGTGTTCCATCAATAAAAAATAATATAATAGGGAAAACATCAACTACTACAAAAAACAATGATACTAATATTGATTATAATAACGTTAACTTAGATTTAATATCATTATCTAATATATCTGATACAGGAGTGTATGTATCTAAAAAGGTATTACCTTCAATAGTCGGTATAAGTGTAGAATATTCAGTAAGTTCACTATTCTCTAGAAGTTCTTCAACTGCAAGTGCTGAAGGATCAGGTGTAATTATTAGCCAAGATGGATATATATTAACAAATAATCATGTTATTGATTCAACATCTAGTTCAACATCTAGTTCATATTATGAAGTAGGAAAAGCTAGTAAAATTCAAGTATATTTATATAATGATGATAATCCATATGAAGCAAAAATAATTGGTACAGATGAGCAGACAGATTTAGCAGTTATAAAAATAGAAAAAAATGATTTGCAAGCTGCTGAATTAGGAGATTCTGATACAATTCAAGTTGGCGAATGGTGTATGACAATAGGTAACCCATTAGGAATGAAAAGTACAGTATGTCAAGGTTCTATTAGTGCACTAAATAGACAAGTAACAGATTCAGACAATAAAACATATAATGTTATTCAAACTGATGCAGCTATAAATGAAGGAAATAGTGGAGGAGCATTGGTAAATAGTAAAGGTCAAATTATTGGAATAAACACACTAAAAGTATCAGGAGAAGGAGTTGAAGGATTAGGCTTTGCAATACCTATAAATTCAACAAAATCTATATATTCAGATTTAATACAATATAGTAAAGTAAAAAGACCATATATAGGAATAACAGGTAGTGATATCACAGAAAATACAATAAAAGCAAATCCAACATTTGATTTAAAAGTAGGAGCATATGTTAGATCAATTGAAGATTATTCACCAGCAGAAAAAGCAGGACTAAAGATAGGAGATATAATAATAGAGGCAGATGGAAAAGAAGTAAAATCTATGAATGATTTAAATGAAATAAAGAATTCTCATCAAATTGGAGATAAAATAACACTAAAAATTTATAGGGACAAAAAAGAAAGAATAGTAGATATAACACTTGCAGAACAACCTTAAGAAATTCTTTGCAAATATATCACTTACAGTTCACAAAAAGGACAAAAACTTAAAATATAATATAAACATGATCAGTAATTAATTACTCCGATTACTGATAAAGATAAAAAACATCCCCTTTTATTTTCAAAAGAATACCTTTCGAGGTATTCTTTTAATATTTATTAAATTAGTTATATAAAAAATGAAAAACAACTATTGACAAAGGTATATTATATAATATATAATAATTAAGTATTGAGGGAATTGTCCCAAAATCCCATACAATAGTTAGGAATACTGGAAGGAGGGGATATCATGTCAGAGGTAAAAGTTAATAATGGAAATATAGAAGATGCCTTAAAAAGGTTTAAAAGACAATGTGCTAGAAATGGCGTTTTACAAGAGGTACGTAAAAGAGAATGCTACGAAAAACCTAGTGTAAAGAGAAAGAAAAAATCAGAGGCAGCTAGAAAAAGAAAGTTTTAAAAAATGGGGGCGTTTTAACGCTCCATTTTTTATATTTAGGAAAGTTTGGAGAACTTTCCTAAATATAAATCAATGTACACAAATTTTATATAATAAAATTTGGCACGCGAACAATTAAACGTGGACTGAATTCTATATATTCTTATTTTGCAAATATTAATCAGTCCACTATTGTTCTTATAGGAAAAGTCGGAGGATTCTCCTAAATAGAATCAATACAAATAAGAAAAATATAAAATAATAAACGAAGGATATAAATTATGAAAAAAGTAGCAGAATTTATAAAAAAACGTGATAATTTAATAGTAATATTAATTCTTATATTACTTGTATCATCAAAAGTATATAATGCAAAAATTAATAATAATGATGAACTAATTAATTTTTTAAATATATACAAAATGGCGAATGGAATGACAATATATAAAGATACAAATGTAATAATAACACCATTATTCTTTTATATAGGTCAAGTTTTTCTTAAAATATTTGGAACAAATTTATTAATATTTAGAACATATAACTTAATTATATCAACACTATTTTATTTTTTAGTATATAAAATATTAAAAACGCTAAAAATAAATAAAGGATTATCTTTGTTATACACAATATTAACAATGCTTTTTACGTATAATATACTTCCAGCAGGTGCTAATTATAATATAATGTCATATTGCATATATATGTTAGGACTGTTACTAATTCTCAAAATGCAAAACGGAAACAAAAAAGATATGGTACAAGGTATAATTTTATTTTTAGTATTTTTTTGCAATCAAAAGCTATCAGCAGGATATTTTTTAGTATTATTAATATATAGTTTATCAGAAAAAAATATAAAATCATTAATAAAGCAACTAGCTGTAGCAGGTATTTTATTATTAATATATTGTGCATATTTAATTTGCATAGATAATTTATATAACTTTATAAATTATACTATATTAGGAATTAAAGAGTTTGCAAAAAGTAATACTACAATGGATAGAGTATTTATTCAAAATATTATATATATATTAGTAATTCTGTTAACATTAATATTATACATATTATTAATAAAAACAGTAAAAGATAAAGGACAAAGAAAAATATTTAAAACAATGATAATCTTTAGTATAGGAGCATTAATAATAAATATTCCAATACTAAATGAATATCATATAGTATTATCAATAATAATAATGCTTATAAGCCTTATATATGGACTTAATTACTTAGTAGAACCAATAATAGAGGGAATAAATATAAAAAGAATAATTACTTTAATTACTTTAAGCTTTGTAATAATTTTATCAGCAAAAAATATTTATGAAATGAATATTTACAAAAAGTTATTAGAAATAACAGATAAAAATTCTCCATTCTATGGTGCACTAGTTGAAAAAGAAACAAGAGAACAAATGCATGATGTAAGTGAGTACATAAAAAATAATAGTAAAGAAACAATAATATTATCTACATATGCCCCATTTTACTCTATATATTTAAATGATCTTGAAAATGGTGTATATGATTGGCCATTAAAGGGAAACTTAGGTATTAAAGGCGAAGAAGGACTTATAGAAGATATAAAAAATTTAAAAGGCACACAAATATTATTATATAAAAGTGATAAAGAACAAAGTGAAATTTATCAATATGTATATGAAGCAAGAGAGTATATAAAAAATAATATGAAATTCATAGGAAATATTGGCAGTTTTGACATTTACGAAACTATTAATTAATAGAAAGGAAAAATTAATTATGAAAATAACAAAATTAAAAACAAATAGATTTAAAACAAATTTATATGCATTATTTTTAACAGTACCATTAGAAAGATCTACTGTAACTAAAAATGCATTACTTGCATCAGTTTTAAGAAGAGGCACTAAAAATTTAAATACACAAGAAAAAATATCAAAAAAATTAGAAGAAATGTATGGAGCAGGTTTTAACTGTGGTGTAGATAAAATTGGTAATTATCATACTCTAAAATTTTATTTAGAAACTATAGACAATATATATACATTATCAAATGAAAATTTATTGCAAGAAGGAATAAATTTACTTTTAGATATAGCTCTAAATCCATTAGTAGAAAATGAAAGTTTTAAGAAAGAATATGTAGAACAAGAAAAAGAAAATCTAAAGAAAATGTTACTTTCTAAAAAAGACAATAAATCACTATATGCAAAAGATAGATGCATAGAGGAAATGTTTAAGGGAGAGCCATATTCACTATATAAATATGGATATATAGAGGACATAGATAAAATAGACGCAAAAAGTTTATATGAATACTATAAAGAGCTAATAAACAAATGTAGAATAGATTTATTTTTATCAGGAGAAAATATAGAAGATATAAAAATACCAAAAGTAGAAAGTAAAGAAATAGAAAAAATAAATATAAAACATATGCCTCATGCAACTGAAAAGAAAGTAAGAGAAAGCTTAGATGTAGTCCAAGGAAAGTTAATGATAGGATTAAATGTTCCAGATGAAGATAAACCAGCAGTATCTGTATATAACACAATATTAGGTGGTGGGGCAAATTCAAAATTATTCCAAAATGTACGTGAAAAAGCAAGCTTAGCATATACAGCAGGATCATCATATGTAAGAAGACAAAACTTTATATTAATACAAACAGGAATAGAAATTGAAAATTATGAAAAAGCATTAAAAATTATAAAAGAACAGTTAGAAGAAATGAAAAAAGGTAATATAACAACTAAAGAATTTGAAGCGGCAAAAAAACTTATAACAGCATCAGTGAATTTGATACCAGAATCACAGGAAGACATGATAGCATATTATTTTGACCAAAAACTATCTGAAGAAGATATAAACATAACAGAATATTGCAATATGCTTCAAAAAGTAAAAATAGAAGATGTTATTAAAGTAGCTAATAAAGTAAGTATAGATACAATATATTTTCTTGATTCAAACTTAGATAGTAAGGAGGCAGAATAATATGAAAGTTATAGAAAATAAACAAATAAAAGAAAAAGTATATAAAGAAACATTAGAAAATGGAATGCAAATTATTATAATACCAAAAAAGAATACAGAGAAAAAATATATAATATGGGGAACAAAATTTGGATCAATAGACAATCATTTTATAGAACCTAAAACAGGAAATGAGGTTCAAGTACCAGATGGTGTAGCACATTACTTAGAACATAAAATGTTTGAACAAGAAAATGGAGAAGACAGTTTATATAAGCTAATGGCATTAGGGTTAGATGCTAATGCATATACAACAAATGATCACACAGCCTATTTATTCGGATCTACAAGCAACTTTTATGAAGGTTTAGATGAATTAATGGACTATGTGCAACATCCATATTTTACAGATGAAAATGTTGAAAAGGAAAGAGGGATTATAGGTCAAGAAATAGGAAGATATGATGATGAGCCAGGTTGGAGGTTATATATAAATTTGATGGACTGTTTGTATACAGAAAATCCAATAAAACGAGATATAACAGGAACTGTAGAATCAATAAGCCATATAACAAAAGAAATATTATATTCCTGCTATAATACATTTTACCATCCATCAAATATGATAATGTGCATAAGTGGTGATTTTGAACCAGAAAAAATAGTAGAAGAAGTAAAAAAAAGATTATTATCAAAAGAAAAATTAGGTGAAATAAAAAGAATATATCCAGCATTTGAAGAAAAAATAAATAAACCAATAAATGAACAAAAAATGGATGTTAATATGCCATTATTTATGATAGGATATAAAGATATATTAAAAGATGAAAATAAAATAAAAAAACAGGTAGCAATACAAATAATACTAAATAGTCTAATTGGTAGAAGTTCAGAGACATACCAAAATATGTATAATGATGGATTATTACTTACGTCATTAGATATGGACTATGAATTTTCGCATGAATATTCACATGTAGTAATAGCAGGAATGTCAGAAAATCCAGAAAAAGTACATGATATAGTAGTAAATACTTTAAATAATAAAGAAATAACAGAAGAGGATTTCAGCAGAAGTAAAAAAGCTTTATATGGAGAATATATATCAGAATATAATGACGTTGAAGATATAGGAAAAATGTTTCTGCAAGATAGTATAAAAGGTATAAATACATTGGAATATATTGATATATTTAATAATATAAACATTGATTATGTAAAAAATATTCAAAAACAAATATTTAAAGATGAAATGTCAGCTATATCTATAATAAGAAAATAATAAACAACTAGATTTTAAAAACAATTCAGTATTTACTAGCATAACACTATTGTCGAAGTATGTCGAAATTAGTCGACAAAAAATGGTAAAAAATGTAAAAATATACACAAATATTATTGACAATTTTGTAAAAAAATGGTATTTTAAAATAGAATAAAAAAATAGGAGAAATAATATGCTAGATAAAGAAATAAATGAAATGAAAGAAAAACTTGATAATGCTATATTAAAAAATGAAGATTACGGAGTAATATACAATATAAGCATACAATTAGATGAATTAATAGCAAAATATTATAGAGAAAGCAAAGTAACAGCATTAAATAGCTAAAAATGTCAAAAATTAGGCAAATCTACTAAAAATACCTAAAAAATATTGACAATATTTTAAATATAAACTATAATTAATTATAGTATTATTAATGAGGAGGAGTTTATGAATACAAAAAGAGTATGTAAAATAATATCTATAGTTATGATTGTAATAACAATATTAAGTGCATTTAGTATGGTATTTGCAGATCCATCAATTCCAACAGCAATAAAACCAAATGGAGCAGATAACGTTGAAAATATAGCAGGTAATGTAATTTATGTTATTCAAGTTATAGCATTTGCAGCAGGTGTTATTATGCTTATGTTCTTAGGTATTAAGTTTGTTACAGCTTCACCAGAAGGAAAAGCAGAAATTAAGAAATCAGCTGTTATATATCTTGTAGGAGCAGTACTATTATTTGCCGCAGGAGGAGTTTTATCATTAGTAAGAACATTAGCTAGTAATGTAGGTAGTGCAGGTTAAAAAGCAACTTCATAACGAAGTTGTTTTTTTATGCATTTAGTCTTAATAATATAAATTTAAAAATACTTGAAAACTATTATAATAAATAGTATAATATATATATAAGTTATTTAAGGAGAGAAAATGAAAGTAGCAAATAAAATAATAAAAATTATATATATATTATCAATAATATTAATAATAGGAATGATTATTACTAAATGTGTATATGGAGTATCTTTACCATCAAATTTAAGCGATATATATAATAATTCAGATCCAACAATATCTAATATAGGATCACAAGTATTATGGGTTGTACAAATTGTACTTTATACAGCAGCACTAATCATATTAATGTTTGCAGGTGTAAAATATATGATGGCATCACCAGAAGGAAAAGCAGAAATAAAGAAAAAGATGATATATTTATCAATAGGTGGTGTACTACTATTCGCAGCAGGTGGTATAATAAAAATAGTAAGTGAATTAGCAAGTAATATTTAATAAAAAAGATAAGAATAAAATCTTATCTTTTTTTGATGCAGTTAAAGTATAACAGAAATGTAAAGTATGAGATAATCAGTTATTTGTAATATATATATTATTAATTGTGTACATTGTACAATGTAGGTTCAAACAATGCGATATATTAATAATTATGTAAGATATAATTTTTAATTAAAAATAATGCAAAGATATCAGTAATTATATAACATGTAGGGGAGATTATTAATCACCCAAATAATAAATAAAATTTACAAAATAATTAATTAAAAATTTTTGACCAAAATTTCTCAAAACTATTGAAAAATATACTAATAAAAGTATATAATTAGATATATTATGGAATTATTATAACTAAATTAAGGAGAATATATGAAAAAAACAATAAAAACAGCAGTAATATCAATAATTACAGCGATAATTTTATTAGCGAGTAATAGTGTATTTGCGATGAGTGGGACTGACATAAAACAAAATGCTGACGATTGGCTTAATAGAGGAAGTCAAAATACACCAATAACAACTGATGAGGCATGGACTAAATTAATCCCAGTAGGAAGAATTTTAGTATCAATTGCATCAGTAATACTTGTAGTATGCTATATGTACTTAGGAATAAAATATATGATGGCAGATCCATCAGGAAAAGCAGATGTAAAACAAAGATTAATATATTTAGTAATTGCAACAGCATTAATATATGGTGGTGTAGGAATATTTACTGTTGTAGTAAATTTAATGAATTCAATATTAGGATAATTACAAAGGAGGAAAAATTATGGGAAGTTACTATATACCAAGTAACAATTTAAAAGGTGAAAGCAGAATATTATATATTTTTACAGCAAAATCATTAATTTTTACAGGAATTGGAGCATTAATAGGAGCAGTTTTTTACTTAATATTTGGTACAATTTTAGGTTTAAAACCAATAGGACTTATTTGCATAGTATTATTTGCATTAATTGGTTATGGGGCAGCAACTATAAAAGTACCGACTTCAGGTAACACAAAACTTTCAAAAAATGTTGGCGGAGACTCTATAGATGACATAATTTTAAGATACATATTATTTAAAAAGAATAAAAAAGTATATACATATGCAATAGATAGAAAAGAACCAGATTATACAAGCCCAATAGAAAAAATATCTGTTGATAATATTATGAGAACAATAAGCTCAAATACAAAGGAGGAAAAATAATATGAATACAATACAAATGCTTAATTTATTATTAATAGTAATATTAATATTGATTTTGATATTAGGATTAATAGCAGTTATATTAATATATAAAATGAGAAAAAAGAAAGAACCTCAAAATGGTACAATAGAAATAAAAACACCAGAACAAAAAGCAAACTTAATAACAAGAGATGGAAAAGCAATAGACTCAATATACAAATTTATGGAATTTGATGATGTATTAGATAACATGATAGTAAGAAAAAATAGAAAACAATATTCAATGGTAATAGAATGTAAAGGTATAAATTATGATTTATTATCAGAAGATGAAAAAAATGCTGTTGAATCTGGATTTATAGAATTCTTAAATACACTTCGTTATTCAATACAACTATATGTACAAACAAGAACTCTTAATTTTGTAGATTTAATCAATACATATAATAAAAAAATAGATGATATAAGTGCTCAAATGGCAAAAATTAGAATGCAAATAGAACAAGCTAGAAAAAGTGGAGATAAAAGACTAGAAGATAAACTACAATTTGAATTAAAGAGAAAACAAAACATACTAGAATATGGAGAATCTATTTCAGACTATACTCAAAGATTAGCTAGTAGCAAAAATATATTACAACAAAAAACTTATATTATATTATCATATTACACATCAGAATTTGGAGATACAAGTACTTATTCAAATGATGAAATTGATGATATAGCATTTTCAGAATTATATACAAGAGCACAAACATTAATAAGAGCATTAGCATCAGCAGAGGTCTCTGGAAAAGTACTAGATTCAGAAGGAATAATGGAATTACTATATGTAGCGTACAATAGAGAGCAATCTGAATCATATACATTAAGAAATGCACTAAATTCAGAATATGATAGATTATATTCAACAGCTAAAGATGTTTTAGAAGAAAAGAAACAAAGAATAGAAAAACAAGTTGAAGAAGAAGCAGAAAAACTTGCATCAAAAAGTATTGTAAAAGCAGATATAGTGCTTAGAGATAAAAAAGAAAAAGAGAGAAAAATAAAAGAAAGAGCTTTAGAAATGGTAGACGAATATAAATCAGAAATGAGCAATGGTTTATATGAGGAAACAAAAGAGCAAATAAAAAATGCAGATGTTGACAATGTGATTCAAGATAAACCAAAAAGAAAAGTTACTAGAAAAAATATATAACAAAAGAAATGAGGAGGAAATTCCAATATGAAAAATAAAAATGTGAATGATATAAATATTAGTGATGTAAGTATTAAGCCACAAGAGAAAAGCTTTATAGATAATAGAAAAGACATAAAAGATCTTATAGCACCATCTGGTATAGATGCAACAAGTACAAATAGACTAGAAATAGTTTCAGGAACCAGTAAATTTGCAAGGACAATGCTTGTATCGACACTTCCAAGAATGTGTACATTTCCAGAGTTATTAAGAGGGATGTATACATTTGGAGATATTAATATATCTGTATATATTACACCGATTAGTGAAGCAAAATCTCAAAATGAATTAAATAGGACAATAAATGAACTTGAATCAGAAAGAATAGTTGCACAAGAAAGAGGACAAATAAATAGAGAGAGTTCTTTAGCACAAAAAAGGGCAGAGGCAGAAGAATTAAGAGATGCAATTGCAAGTGGTTTAGATAAATTATTTGAATCATCAATCATATGTACTTTATTTGCATACAGTATAGAAGAATTAGATAAACAAACAGAATTATTATCATCTGAAATGGCAAAAACATTAACTGGAATGAAAACAGCATGGGCAATGCAAGAAGATGCTTTTAAATCTAATTTACCATTTTGTGAAGATAAAATAAAAAAGGTACATACATTTGATCGTAGATCTATGGCAACAGTATTCCCATTCATAAATTCAGATGTAGGACATGAAGATGGAATACCAATAGGATTTAATAGACAAACAGGATTACCAATATTATATGATAATTTCAGTCCAACACTTAGCAACTACAACATGGTTGTGTTTGGTAAATCAGGTGCTGGTAAAGGTGTTACAATAAAAACAATAATTGCAAGATCAGCAGTGCTTATGGGGATAGAAAGTCTAGCATTAGATGCAGAAGGCGAATATGGAGTAGTTGCAGATGCGTTAGGTGGATATAATGTAGTAATTAGCCCAAATTCAAATACAGTAATAAATCCATTTGACATAGAGCCAGAAATAACAAGAGATGAAATAACTGGACGTGAAAAAATAGTATTAAATGTAGAAAATAAAATCGAAGATGTTACACAAATATTATTAACGATGGCTAGAGGAAGTACTAGAACAGAAGAAGTAAATGAAGTAACAAAACAAATAATTGCAGAAGCTGCGGCAGAAGAGTATGCAAGTTTAGGTATAAATAATGATGTAAATTCTTTATACCAAAGAAATGCTAGTGGAATGTCACAAACTAATTATTTAGGAAGAACAAAAAAACCAATGCCAACAATAGGCTCATGGTATAGAAGACTATTAGAAAATGCAAATAAAAACACAAATGAAGACTATAGAGCACATTACAGTTACTTAGCAAAAGTAATGAAACAATATGTAAGAGAACTAAATGGACAAATGGCATATTTTGATGGACAATCAACATTTGATTTGCTAGAAGGTACATCATTTATCAATTTAGATATATCTAACCTAGAAGAAAGATTTGCAAGGCCTTTAGCACAACAAATACTTTTATCATGGATATGGGAAAAATACGTTAAGAAAAATAGTGAAGATAAAACAAAAGCAGGAAAGAAAAGAGTACTTGTTGATGAAGCATGGATGCTACTTCCTTATCCTGAAGCAGTAGACTTCTTAAATAAAATGGCAAGACGTGCAAGAAAAAGAAATGTATCATTAGCAGTTATATCACAAAGATTCCAAGACTTCTATGAGAAATCAGAAGTGCAATCAGTTCTTACATCATCAGATACAAAATTATTCTTAGCACAAGACAAGTCAGAAATACAATATATAAAAGAAGTATTCAAATTAAGTGATGGTGAAGCATCATTCCTAACAACATGTAGTAGAGGACAAGGACTATTTAAGGTAGGAGAGCAAACTGCAATTATTGAAATAAAACCAACTAAAAAAGAATTTGAATTTATAGAAACAAATATTAATAAACTTAAGGAGCAACAAGCATAATACGGGGTGTTGTAATGATAAAAAAAATATTAGCAACTATAATAATAATGATAACAGTCATAAGTGCATTATGTTCTTCAGTTAAAGCTACAAGCCCTGAAGAGCGGATTTAATCAAATATTTAATAATGGTCAGGCTACTGTTAATTCAAGTCAGAGTGGATCAAAAACAATAGGAATTAATATACCACCATCACAGGAAAGCACATTGGCAAATTTATTAGCAAAGGTAATATCATTAGTACCTATGTTATTAAATAAACTTATGACATTAGTTGCTTTAGATAATGAAGATGTTATAAATGATGATGGACAAACTTTGTCAATATTTACAATAGAAGGGTTACTAACTAATAAATATCCTTTATTTGATATAGACATATTTACAGATGTAGAAGAAGGTCCACGTTCTGGTTTTGCCAACAACATAAAAAAACAAGCAGCTGTATGGTATATAGCTATAAGAAATTTAGCAATTGTAGGATGTGTAATTGTAGCTGTGTATATTGGAATAAGACTTGCTGTTGCAACAACAGGTGAGAGCAAAGCAGAATATAAAAAAATGCTTACAAGTTGGTTTATAGGACTTATTCTCTTATTCTGCATGCATTACATAGTAATAATTATGATAAGAGTATCAGATATATTTATTAACTTTATAAGAACAGCAATAGAAACAGATACAAATACAACAGGTATGGAAACCTTTGTTTTAACAAATGTATTTAAAAATATTAACAATGCTGATGGCTGGAATAAATTATTTTATTTAGTACTATATTGTGTAATGACATACTATGAAATAAAATTCTTTATAATGTACTTATTTAGGGTATTCAAAGTGTTTATTATGATGGTAATATCTCCATTAGTATGTATGACATATTCAATAGACACAGTAGGTGATGGTAGAGCACAAGCTTTTAATAATTGGTTTAGAAGAATTATGATGGAAATATTTGTACAACCAATTCATTTATTAATATATGTAATATTTATATATTCTGCAGGAGAAATAGCAAAACAGGTTCCATTAATAGCAATATTCTTTTTAGTAGCATTAGATAATGCAGAAAAAATTATAAGAAGTGCATTAAAAATACAAGGAGAAGGTCTAAGAGATATAAAATTATTTGGAAAGGGAAAATAATTAATGAGTAAAAAGAAATTAATCACTATACTAATAATCTTTCTAGTAATTTTATTAGTAATAATTAGATTAATAGTTAATATAAGCAAAGAAAAAAATAGTATAAAAGACTTTGGAACAATAAGAGAATTAGTAGAGTATGATGGTCATAAGTATATAAGCCAAAAGAAATCAGAAGAAGAAGGATTTGAAAGAGATATATACATTCAGTTTAGTAATGAACCTATTACATCTGATGGAATAAGTAACCAGGGCTTATATGAAATACTAATAAAACATATTAGTGAAAAAGTTTCAGGACATAATTTTAAAATAATAGATGAAGAAAAAAATATTATTATTAGAATTAAATATGAAGATAATAAAGTATCTACATATACAATAAATAATGATAGTAAATATTGGAAAAATTTATTAACAGATTATGAAACAAAAAGAGTTTCTCAAGAAAGAACTACTAATTTCACAATAAACTCATCAATATTAGCTAATTTGATAAATAATAATTGGGAATATGACAAACTAAACATTGGGACAAAAGATAGTGAATGTGATAATTATAATATATACCTTGATGAAGGATACAAAATAAGAACAATAAATTCAAAAATATACAACATAGTATTTACAAAAAATTATAATCAAAAGATTATAAACCAAATAGGTGTAGGCACATCATTTAATCAAATACAAAGTACATTAGGAGAAATTACATATAGGAGTGATACAGGAGATATTATAGGATATAAAGGAATAGAAATGTATGTATTCTTTAGTGAAGATGAAATATCAATATATCCTGTAAGTAAATATAGCGAAAGCGATAGTAATAAATTTGGAAGTATAGTTACAGAACTAAATAAAACAGGAGATACAAATACATTTTTAAATAAACTAACAGACATTTATCCAGATTATGCTACTTATTATAAAGAAGAATCATATGTTAATATAATTTATCCTCAAAGAGGATTTGAAGTAATAATCGGAGCAGATCAAAATAATGGAATAACATTATATAGTAATTTTCAAGGAAAAGTAACAGACACAGTAACAATATCAGATATAATAAATAACAGTAAAGCACCAACAAATGTATACCTAGATTTAGAAAAAAATCTACTAATGAGAGCAGAAGAAGCAAGAGTAGAAGGCGACTACATAAAAAGAAATCCATATGTAGGAATGGCAAAATTAGAAACAGATAAATATTCTGTATTAGAAAATGAAAACAAGTATAGTTTTTATTCAGTGGATAAAACACAAATAGACTCAGAACTTAAAGTAGAAAACATTTCAAGTATAATAAACTATGGACAAACTATGTTTATATATGGTGTGAAGAATGATGGAATATATCTATATAATGCAGAAAATAGAAATACTAGAAAACTACATAGTGGACAAGGTAACTTTGAAATTACAAAAATAGAAAATAACGTAATTTATTATGATAATACTACACTACAATTATAATTCAAAACTATAAAAATAAAGAGGTAAAAATTGATAAAGCAAAAATTAAAAAAAATAGTAACACTATCATTAATAATATTAATATTGCTCCTATCTATTAGTCAAAATTATGTAGGGGTAGTTTATGCAGCTGGAAATAGAGTTAATACAGCAAGCTATGGATTAGGCGCTGATTCAGTAAATATCTCTATGGATAATGTAAAAGGAACATACAAAATAGCATGGGTTTCTGACTTACATATGATGCAACCTAATGAAACAAATATAAATCATGCATGGTATACTAACCATTCAACAACATTTGAACAAAGAAATGCGGGATTTAACAACTCATATGCAATACTTCCCAAAATAATTGATTGCTTAAATGCAAACGATTTTGACGCTATAGTATTTGGTGGAGATATGATGGATAATTATAGTGAGGATAACTTTAATTATCTAAAAAGTCAAATAAGTAGACTAAATAATAGTAATGTAATGTTTTTAGTTGCAGATCATGACTACTTAACAGAAATGACTACTAAT